>CASERH010000010.1 GCA_949290295.1 uncultured Pseudomonadota bacterium
CGGGGTCTCATATTCTACGTGTGAAGTAGAAATGGTAATACCGCGAGCCTTCTCCTCAGGGGCTTTATCAATTTGATCATATGCTGTAAAGCTGGCTCCGCCCTGCTCTGCCAATACCTTGGTGATAGCTGCGGTCAATGTGGTTTTACCGTGGTCTACGTGACCAATCGTTCCTATGTTGCAGTGCGGCTTCGTCCGCTCAAACTTCTCTTTTGCCATGTTTCAAAATCCTAATGTTTATGTTGTTAAGACTGTACTTGAATAGAGGGGGAATTATGGAGCGGGTGAGGGGAATCGAACCCCCGTCATAAGCTTGGAAGGCTTCTGCTCTACCATTGAGCTACACCCGCTTAATCAACCTCTATCCAAGAGTTAAACCTTATCAGTGGTGGAGGGGGATGGATTCGAACCATCGTAGACGAAAGTCGACGGATTTACAGTCCGTTGCATTTGACCGCTCTGCCACCCCTCCTCAAGAAAAAGACTGACAAGGAATGAGGATTGTCTCCAGCATTATTGCTAATGTAGCAAATAATAGCATTTTGGCCTGCTTGTCAACACATTTTTTATCTAAATCTTAATTAATTTAAAATAAGCTCTAAAATCAATACACAATAAAAAGGAATAAAAAATGTCTTCAATAGCTTTAACTGAAAGAAGAAATCCAGCCACCAAAGATATAGACTTGATGGATTCGTATGAGATTGCCAAAACAATAAATAACGAAGATAAAAAAGTAGCCCTTGCGGTAGAAAAGACACTTCCCCAAATCGGCCAAGCCATTGAATTGATTGCGCAAGCCTTTCTGCAAGGTGGACGGCTTGCCTATTTTGGCGCCGGCACCAGCGGACGTTTGGGCGTGCTGGATGCTTCTGAGTGTTGGCCAACCTTTGGTGTCGAACATGGCATGGTTTGTGGTTTTATCGCCGGAGGGGATAGAGCCTTGCGTTTTTCTATAGAAAATTCCGAAGACAGTGCCGACCTTGCGCTTCAAGACTTAAAAACCTTTGCACCCAAACCGCAAGATATCATTGTCGGTATTTCTGCTGGCGGCGGCCCAAAATATGTTTTGACGATTCTAGAAGAAGCTCAAAAATTGGGCTGCAAAACCATTGGCATCAGCTCCAATCCAGAGGCCAAATTGCAAAAATTCTCAGATATTTTTATCAACCCCGTTGTTGGTGAAGAAGCCATCACCGGTTCTTCAAGAATGAAGTCTGGCACTGCTCAAAAAATGATTTTAAACATGCTCTCCACGGGAGCAATGATTCGCATTGGCAAGACCTATGAAAACTACATGATTGATGTTCGGATGATGAATGAAAAACTGATTGACCGAGGCTGCCGCATTGTTGCAGAAATCGCTAAAATTTCTTATGAAGACGCACAAAAGTACATAAAAAAAAGCGGCCATAAAGTAAAAACCGCTTGTGTTATGGCCCTAAAAAATTGTAATAAAGAGGAAGCGGAGGCCTTGCTTGCCGCCCAAAATGGAATTCTAAGAAAGGTTATCGGCTGATGACAAAAACAAACAAACCAAACAACAATCAAAAATCCGGGCTTATTCTCTACGGTCGGCATGCTGTCCTGGAGGCTTTACAAAATCCCCGGCGCAAATGCTTTAAACTTCTGTGCACCAAAGAAAATGCAGATGAGATTCGCCGCATTGGCAAGATTACGCCGCAAATTGTTGAGCGCAAAGAAATTGATAAGCTTTTGCCGCCGGAGACCGTCCACCAAGGCTTTGCCCTGTTTTGCAGCGAATTACCAACAATCGCCCTAGAAGATATCATCGAGCAGGCAGAAACTCTGGAAAACTGCAACATATTGATTCTAGACCAGGTGACTGATCCGCAAAATATCGGTGCCATCATTCGCTCAGCGGTTGCTTTTAATTGCTTGGTGCTAGTTGTGCAAGACAAGAACGCGCCATCAGAAACCGGCTCCATGGCCAAAGCCTCTGCCGGCATGATTGAACATTTACCGATTGTACGCGTCACCAACCTGGCACGTGCCATTGGCCAACTTAAAGATGCCGGTTTTTGGACAATTGGCATGGATGGTTACGCTCAAACAACCGTTTCCGAGCTTAAAAAAGGCGGCAAAAATGCCATCATTATGGGTTCTGAGGGCAAAGGTATGCGGCGCTTGGTTGAAGAAAATTGCGATATCACCGTCAAACTGCCAATGAATCCGTTGGTAGAAAGCCTTAATGTTTCTACCGCCGCAGCCATTATTCTCTACGAGATGAACAAGGAATAAGACATGACCACCAGTTTGCAAATAAGCAATCTCACCAAAACCTTCGGAAACATCACGGCGGTTGATAACCTTAGCTTAAAGACACACTCGGGCTCGGTGATTGCTCTTTTAGGCCCCAACGGTGCCGGCAAATCCACTCTGATGAATATGATTGCCGGATATCTGGCGCCGGATTCAGGTAAAATTGAAGTCTTGGAAGAAGATATTTCTTTACATCCGTTAGAGGCAAAAAAAGCCATAGGTTTTCTCCCAGAAGGTTCACCCCTCTACCCGGACATGAGCGTTAAAAGCTTCTTGCAATACCTTGGCGAGCTCAAAGGTATAACGGCCTCCCGCCTGCAAGAGGTTGCAGAACTGGCACAAATAACGCCGGTTTGGCAGCAGAAAAACGAGACTCTCTCCAAGGGCTACCAACGCCGGGTTGGGTTTGCCGCAAGCATCTTATCAGATCCACCGATTCTGCTTTTGGATGAACCGACCGATGGTCTGGATCCCAATCAAAAAGAGCATATTCAAAAACTCATTCGCCAAATGGGCAAAGAAAAGACCATCTTAATCTCAACTCATTTGCTGGATGAGGCCGAAACAATAGCTGACAGAATTGTTGTGATGGATAAAGGGCAAATAAAAGCTGACGGAAGCTTACAATCGATTCTGCGCCAAACACACACGCTTGATTTGGCCGAGGCCTTCAAAAAGCTGACCCGTTAAAGATATTCGGAGAAAGTCAAATGAACAAGGTAAGCACTGTTATCAAAAATGAGTTTTATCGTTACTTTATCTCGCCCTTAGCTTATGTATATTTGATTGGCTTTTTATTGTTAAATGGCTCTTTCACCTTTTACTTTGGTCATTTTTTTGAGCGTGGGCAAGCAGACTTACTCTCAATGTTTGCTTTTCAGCCTTGGCTTTACCTTCTGTTTGTTCCGGGCATTTCCATGCGGTTATGGGCAGAAGAGTTCCGCTCCAAGACCATTTTGCAAACGGCGACTTTGCCGGTATCACTATCAACTTTTGTATGGGGCAAATTTTTAGCCTCCTGGCTATTTTGTGCCTTGGCCCTGGTGCTGACTTTTCCTTTTTGGGCGGTTGTCAACTATCTTGGCTCTCCCGACAACGCCGTTATTGCCGCCGGTTATCTGGGCTCTCTTCTTCTGGCCGGCTGTATGCTTGCCATTTCTCAAACCATGTCGGCACTCACCAAAAATCAAGTTATTGCTCTGGTTTTAGCCGTCATTGCCAACCTGTTTTTCTTTTTAAGTGGACTTGAATATGTTTTAGGCCTCTTCCGCGACTTTTTTTCGCCTGCCATCGTTGATATGATAGCTTCTTTCAGTTTTCTGACCCACTTTGATACCATCAGCCGCGGGCTGTTTGAACTAAGAGACATTATCTTTTTTGCCTCACTCATTTTGCTTTTTAACTTCACAACGGTTTTAATCGTAAGCTTTCGCACCAAAGGAACTTCCGCCTGGCTGAATTCCACCAGAAGAGGATCTTATATTCTGGTGTTTGTCTTTCTGTTAATTGGTTTCTGCGGATTAAATCTGCTGGCTAATAACTACCTGCGCAACTTCCAAATTGACTTCACTGAAGAAGGAATTTTCACCCTCACATCTTCTACCCGAAAGGTTATTTCCGAGATAAAATCGCCGATAACCGCCAAGCTGTACTACTCCCCGGTTTTGGGACGCCGCAACGCTGCCGTGCGCCTGATGTTTGATAAAGTCCGTCTGTTGTTGAACCAATATGCCAGCCTCTCCAATGGTAAAATAGAATTAAAAATATATAATCCTCTGCCCCTAAGCAATATTGAAGACAGAGCCATTGCCGGCGGCCTGCAACCTCTGCCGATAATAGACAGCAACATCAATGCCTATTTTGGGCTGATTTTAAGCGATGAAGAAGATAACAAAGAAGTCATCCCCTTTTTCCCACTGGAAAGACAAAGTTTCATCGAGCAAGACTTAACCGAGGCTGTTTATCGTCTCGGACGAAAAAAGCCAAAACTCGGGCTTTTGACCTCACTGCCGATGGGAGATGAGATGATTGGCAATGTTGTTACACCTCGTTGGGAAGTCTTAAACCAACTTTCACGTTTTTATGATGTCATCGCCATTTCTAATACTCAAGATAATCTAGACAACATAGACGCTTTGATGATTGCACACCCTCAAAATCTGTCAAAAGAACTTCTCGGCAAAATAAAAGAATATAGCCTCAAGGGCGGCAAAGTTTTGGCGTTTTTTGATATTGCACCTGAGGCCCTACCTCTGGTTGGCCCCTTACAAAAGCCTCTTTTGGCTTCAGATTATGGAGACCTTTCTCAAGCTTGGGGAATTCGCTTTTATGATGAGGCGGTTGTGGCAGATTTAGATAATTCTTCTCTGATAGATGCCACCACCAATTATCAGAACAACCCTGAATTCACACAAGATTTAATTCAATTTTACCTAAAAGATTCAAGCTTTAATACCGCAGATCCAATAACCAAAGGGCTAAAAAAGATGCTTCTGACTTCTGCCTCTGTTTTTGCCCCCCTACCAAATGCCGCAATAAGTTTTGAGCCCCTTTTGCAAGCAAGTCAAAATTCTGCCCTGCTGTCGGCAGATGTTGTCTACAACCATGTTCATCCAGCCGTTATTTTAAGAGCATTTGAAAAAGATAACAATCCCAAATACATTGCCGCCCGCATCAGAGGCAAAAACACGCCTCTGGATATTATTGTTGTCGGCGACAGTGACCTCCTCTATGATAACTTCTGGACCACCCACCAAACAATTTTAGAAAATAACTATGCCATCCCGGTCTTGGATAATATCAACTTTGTTCTAAACGCGCTTGATGCTCTAAGAGGAGATGACACCCTGATAAACCTGCGCGGCAAGAGTTATAAATCTCGCCCGTTCAATGAGATAGAGCAGGCAAGAATCTACGCCGCCAAGGATTTTAAGGTAAAAGAAAAGGAAATCTTTGATAATCTGGCAAGAGCCAAAGCCGGTATGCAAGAAATTACCGGCAAGCGCATTTTTGAAAACCGAGAAACCTTTACGCCAGATGAATTAGCAATCATCGCCGGTATTCGTAAACAAATAGATAAAGAGCGGCGCAATTTATTTGAGATTCGCCTCAACTTTAACGACCAAACGACAAAACTGAAAAACACGCTTAAATTTGCCACGGTCTATACAATCCCTCTGATTTTGCTGCTATTCTTGATATGGCCGTTCTTCAACAAAAAAACACACTCCGGCAAACCGCATGTAAACAAGCTTAACCGCCAGATTTTTATAATCGGCGGCACAAGCCTGCTGCTTTTGGGAGCCGGTTTATTTTCCGTTTGGTATACAACAAGAAACACCGGTCTTAATTATGAGGATAAACCCTTGTTTGAAAACTTGGCCGCTCAAATAAACAACATATCAACCATTGAACTAAAAAGCCACGACAAAAGCCTCATTTTTACGCAGGATGCCGACAACGGGTGGCAGTTACAAGGCTACTCCAACTACCTGGTTTACCAAAATCGGATACGCAGTTTTTTAAGTGCGCTTCTAGAAGCCACTTATTATGAAAAGAAAGCAGGAGGACTGGAAAAATTGGCCAAATTTGACCTTAGCCCGATAGAAGATGAAAAATCCAAGGCCGTTGAGGTAACGCTAAAAGATACCAAAGGAACAAACATTCTCCAATTTTATGTCGGAAAATACGACCTTGACCTCGGCCGTGGCAGCCGCGGAGCCTATATTCGTTTTACAGATAGTTTTCAGGTCTGGCTGGCACAAATGGATTTAATCGACTTATCTCTAAACGCCGATGACTGGACCTTCAGCACCCTTTGGAATTTGCAATTTGGCAGAATAGCCGAGATTAATGGCGATTCTGATCCGGATACAATAGCTGACATTGCCAAAGAATTACTAAACATTCACTTTATAAAAGCGATAAAAACTTTACCCTCAACGGAGGCTCAATATACATTAGATATCAAAGCAGAGCACGATGCAAATCTCACAATGAACTTTTATCCTTCCGGAGAGAATTGGTTGGTAAGGTACGAATTTATAAAAAAATCAACCTCCGAATTATTGCAAAATTTTGCAGCCTGTGCTAAAGACATAGCCTATGAAATTTCAGCAACCGATATGAAGAAGTTGATAAATGCAAGCCCCTCTTTCCGAAGCGAAGATTAACCGCCTAAAAAAACAAGCTGCAGCAGCCAGTATTTGCCTGGCAATCACGTTGACACTCATTAAAACCGCCGGTGTAATTTTTAGCGGTTCATTATCTGTTTTATCTTCAATGATAGACAGCCTGGCAGATTTATTCGCCTCCTCGGTCACTTTTCTTGCCATTCGTGTTTCAACCCAACCGGCAGATTTCACCCACCGCTACGGACACGGAAAAGCAGAATCCTTGAGTGCTTTGCTGCAGGCTGCATTTATCACCGGCTCTGGGCTTTTTGTCGTTTATGACGGCATCAGCCGTTTTTTCCACCCTCAGCCGCTTCCGCAAACAGATTTTGCAATTTTAATCATGGGTATCAGCTTGGTCCTGACCTTATGCCTGATTGCTTTCCAGAGCTATGTCGGCGCCCGCACGCATTCTCAAGCCATCAAAGCTGATGCCGCCCATTATAGCGTAGATGTCATCACCAATATTTCAATCATAGCCACTTTGGTTGTGGTTAAGTTGTTTAATATCAGCTGGTTTGATACCCTCACGGCATTTCTTATTTCTGCTTACTTATTGTTCAACGCCTACAAACTGGCACAAAACGCCGTTTCAGTATTGATGGATAAAGAGCTTTCGGATGATATCAGAACAGAAATTACCAAAACCATTCTTTCTTGTGAACATATTTTAGGTATGCATGATTTGCGTACCCATGACTTAGGCGGTAGCTATATGATAGAACTCCACCTGGAACTAGACGGCAAATTAGATTTAGAAACAGCGCATCGCTACACGGATAATGTTGAGTTAAAGCTAAAAGAACTCTATCCCAATGCACAAATAATCATCCACCAAGACCCGGCAGGGCTAAGAGAATCTCGCTTGGATGATGAACTGAGCGGCTGCTGCCATCTGGAAAGATAAGGTTACTTTCCACGATTTCTCTGATATTGGTCTGAACGCGCTCGGCGAGAAGTATTTTGAGCTCTCCCTCCTTGTTTACGTCTACCGCTCTGACGAGCTTTTTCAACCTTATTTTCTCTCTGAGGAGGCATACTTTCGTCTTTTGGTGCAGAACTTTCCATCCTTGGACTATCAGTTTTTCTCCCGGAAGGAGCCTCACTCATTCTAGCAGAAGCGACATAAGTTCCCCGGTCACGCGGTTTGAAATTTCCAGTATTGGCAGCGCGCGGACGAACACTCTGGGCATTAGCAGCCCCACCCTCATTCACACGAAGAGCACCTCCGGCATCTTCTTCCAAAGTAGCATCATCTTCATTTTCCATAGTGTCTTCATTTTCCGGAAAATCATCGCCACTGCTTTGAGAAGCAGGCCCTCCTCCACCTGTGTTTGCGCCGCCAGCGGCTCCTCCTTTTGTTTTTCCGCGTCCGGAGATTGCGCCAAAAGCTCTTCCTGGCAAAGAAGCCACGAAACGCCCACCATCCTTAACTTTTTCCCACGCTGCCTCACGCGTAGACTGCGTTGCCTTGAGGGCAAAACTTTTTGCAGCCGACCCGGCCATGGTACCGATACTCGGAGCAATCGGTTTCAAAGCACCGCTAGCAAACTTGCCGGCCATATCACCAGCTCTACCCAAAAACTTAAAACCAAAAATACAACAAAACACTAAGATCAAGAATCCAACCGTTGACATATCGGTTAGTGTCACCAATTGCTCCTCGTTCTGAGAGTTAATAGCCTGAGCAATTTTGTATAAACCGCCGACATTAACGGTCAGCCCTTCTTTTCTATCCTCAGATGTTTCAGCCTTATCATTATTTAGCGTTTGCACATTTTCTGTTTGCGCCTCAGTAGCAACAAAATTCAACGCGGCATCAATCAGATTCAGACTAACTGAAAGAACCAATCCGGTAAAAGCAAAAACAAAGGCACTATTTAGAATCATACTCCAACCAGTATTGGCATATTTTGCCGTTAATTTAAACGGCCAACAAGCAATTAAGAAAGGCATCAAAGCGCCGGCAATTCCCATTTGTACCACAGCATCCAGCAAATAAAAAGCGAAAGCGATAGCAAACAAGAATCCGAAACCAGCCAAGAGCACTCCCTGAATGGTAAGCACGAAGCCATGTTTAAAACTAACCTCATTCCCTTTAAACATCAAAGCATTAGTTCCGATACAAATCAAAGAGCTTCCCACTCCTTGCATAAAAGCAATATTTCTTTGCAAATTAACCACAAAATTATCAAGTTTCAGATACAGATTGCTGTTGTAATACTCTGCATTCTTCAGAGTTTCAATTCTTTTTAAGATTCCGGGGTTAGCTTCTTCCATCTTCCCCATATCTGAAAGTCCGGCACTTATTTTTATAGTGGTATACCTTTCATCTAAAAGGGCATCCCCAAAATCCAAACCGGCCTTCAGAACCGGAACCACGCCATATTCAAATATCTGTGAAGAATATTGCAGGAGAAAAAAAGCGATTAAAAATTTATAACTTTGCTTAATTAAACCTGTCAGAAATTTGGGAGCATCTTGCTTAGTAAGGGAGCTGACATGGTTCAGGGTTTGCATGGCGATCCAAATAGCCAACCCTAGTGCTATTGTAATTGCAAACGCCGGAGCCAAAGCCTTAAAGGATATTCCGGTTATATCACCGGCGACTTTATACACAACAGTAAACAAAGGACAGAAGAAACATTTGCGTCCGTTATAAAGTTTGACAGGCAAGACCTCACAACCACGAAACGCCGTATCTGCCGCATTATAATTAACAGTGGCCATTCCGTTTCTAGCGGCAAGACAATAGGCATTTCCATCACTAGCACCAAAGCAAGTTCCACGTTCTTTTGTTGTATCAAACCATCCGCCTACTCTGACCTTTTTGCGGGTAACCCATCCTCCCTCCGGAGCCTCGACCCAACCTGGATCAAGTGTTTCCGTCTTACCTACGCACTTATACTCATAAGTTGTAACCTCACCACGCCCTCTAACTTCTTGGATAGCCCCACCGACAAGATATGCAGCACCGCCTGCCACTGAAATTCCCAAAGCCATAGGCGCACCTGCTCCGGTTGCGCCCACACCCAAGGCTACTCCTTGAGCCGCCATTCCTCCATCTTTAGCCATATCAGTCACAAAAGTTGCCACATCGCGTCTTGAAGAAGTTTGCTGGACCACACATCGTTGAGGTTCAATTTTCTTACTTTCATCACCTTCCGGATCACAAACGCTGGTGCCGCAAATGATATAATCCTTATTTTTCATTTCCGGATTTAAGTTATTAACCACGGCCCAAAACTTAGAAGCAGACATTTGCGTAAGATCTGTTGGATCATAGGCGGCCGACACGGGCTTGGGAGCAAACAAAAAACCACCCAACAATATGCCCAATAGGCTAAAAATATGTATTTTTTTCAACTTCATCATGGCCTGCCCATAGTTAACAACAGCACAAGATAGACTCCTAATGATTCTATCATAACACATAAATTACTTACAAATTGTTACAGTTTTTTGATTTTTTATATTTAAACGCCAAAACGCCCTGCCCAAAAGAGCAGAGCGTCTGGTGCTATTGCCTTAAAATAATTCCACCGAGATGGGAATCCCCATACCGATAACAAATCCAACCGGCTCGATGATTCGCAAGCGGGTCAAACTTTTGCGGGTCGAGCGGCGCGACCTTAAGGTATTTGTTGATAGCCGAGGTAGACACGTTAATACGCTTTCCCTTTTTATCAAAACCAACCCAAGGCCCACCGGCTTTTCTGGCTAAAATAACATATTCGGTATTGGCGATATGCTGGTAACCGATATAACGGTGCGACATATCCCACACCTCAATAATGTCATCATAGAGAGCCGGCACGATAGGGTTGTTTCCATACATGAATCCCCACTTTCCATTTTGCTTAAAAGCTCGTCCGTCAAAGCAGAGATATGCATCCTCATGCGGTCCTCGCACTCTGTGAGCATGGTAGCCATCCTGAATATAGATACCTGCATCCGTTGTAAACTGATACAGATACCCTTCGTTGTCTCCTTGGCCATTGAAGAAGGTTCCCAACGCCTTAACAGCGGAAACAGCCTTGCCCTCGGCAAAAGGTTGCCCCCAGCCGTCGAAGTAGTGCTTTTCTCCTCCCTTGTAGCCGATGAACATATCAATTTTTCCACCGGCAACATTAGGCTCAAAGTCCATTTTATCGAACTGAGGTTCAATGCCCTGAGAAAAGGACATTCCCTCATCAATCCAGCCGTAGCAATTTTTGCCAAACGGCAAAATGATGGTTACGAACTGCCGGCGGATCATTCCCCACTGGCCGTTTTGCTCCACGAAGACCCATTCATTAGGCACTTTTTGAAAATGCGTGCAGCCGCTGAATGACAGTGCCGCAACCAGAAAAAATAAGAACTTTTTCATAATTAAAAATTTTTATTTATCATCTGTAATAATGAGTAAAAAACGGTCTATTTGTTTTTCTATCTTTGGTGCGTTTTGCAGCCTGGATAGTTGATGCCGGCACAGAGGTTTTGTTTCCCTCATTATCATAGGCCACCCAACTATTCCCCTTGCGGGCAAATACTTTGTTATGAAGCTGTTTGGTATCAATGGCCTCAATGATTTCATCATAAAGACATGGAACGGTTTGCTTAAACCTATCTTTGCCCTTAGTCTTAATATCGTATCGACCATAGACATAGCCCCAGCCGCCGTTTTGCTTGATGGCATACCCCCAAAGGCCTACAAAAATATCCTCATAGGGACCGATGTTATAGAGATAGACACCGTCTCGAGTATAAAATTTATACTCCCAATTATAACCAAGGCTTCTGGCCGAACCTTTGCCCAAGTTTTCAACTTTATAAACCGGCTTTTCTTCTGCCAACCAGTCAGCATTCTCATCGTAATAATAGAGATCATCGCCTTTATGACCGATAAAGACCATAATCTCACCGAGGTCTTTGAACTCAATCCGGTCATACTTGCATTTAATACCTGTTTGAGCAAAAGGATAGCCGATTTCATCCTCATCAATCGTAATATAGCCGTAGCTATATTTTCCCAACGAAAGAACCTTCACGGCATCACGCTTGAGGACAACTCCCCACTGCTTTTTGCCGTCAACTTTTTTGATGACGAACCACCGACCATATTCCGAGCCAGTCTCCATAAACTTGTCACAGGTAACGGCAAATGCCGCAACCGCAATGGCGACAAGGCCTAACAGAAAGAACAAAAACTTTTTCATAGAGCTAAAATTTAAAATGATTTAACAATAAGATTTTTTGATACTCTCTATTTAGCCTATTTTTGACAAAAAATCAAGTGCGTTTATAAGAAAAAAGGGAGCCCCCATTAAGGCTCCCCCTTTTTTAAGACTTTAGGATAATAAGAAATTACAATTTCTCAATTCGCATCCGATAGAAAGATCTCCAAACAAAGATCAATCCCAAAACAAAGAATGCGATACCCAATCCCAAAGAAACACAACGCGGTGCGGCAACGGCCATTTCAACCGCCAACAGACCAAACAAGGTTGTGAATTTGATAATCGGGTTCAGCGCAACAGAGGATGTATCTTTGTAAGGGTCTCCCACCGTATCACCAACCACGGAGGCGGCATGGAGCGGAGTTCCTTTTTCATTGAGATCAACCTCAACCACCTTTTTGGCATTATCCCAAGCACCGCCGGCATTAGCCATATAGAGAGCCTGGAACAAACCAAACACGGCAATGGAGATTAGATAGCTGGCAAACAGATTTGCATCAAAACAAGCAAACGCAATGGTAAAGGAGAAGATTACAATAAAGATATTGAACATTCCCTTTTGCGCATACAAGGTACAAATCTGGACCACTTTCTTAGAATCTTCAATAGAAGCCGCTTTGGCCGTATTGAGTTTGATGTGTTGTTTAATGTAGTTAACAGCTCTGTAAGCGCCGGTAGAAACCGCCTGCATAGAAGCACCTGAGAACCAGAAGATAACCGCACCACCCAAGATGATACCAAACAATACTTCTGGAGCAAGCAGGTTGAGCTGCAGGTTCAACAACAAGATGATAGAAAAAATCATGGTTGTAGCACCAATAACCGCCGTACCGATTAACACCGGCTTGGCCGTGGCTTTGAAGGTGTTTCCGGCACTATCATTCTCTTCCAAGAAGTGCTTGCCGTTTTCAAAGTCAGGTTTGAAACCATAGTCTTTTTCAATTTCTTTAGCAATTCCCTTCTGAGATTCAATCTGGGAGAGCTCAAAAACAGATTGAGCATTATCAGTTACCGGGCCATAAGAATCAACGGCAATAGTAACCGGTCCCATACCGAGCATACCAAAAGCCACCAAACCAAAGGCAAACACGGTAGGATAAACCATGTAGGCATCCAACCCTGTGCGAGCAGTAAAGAAGGCAACAGCCATCAAGCCAACCATCACCAATCCCTGCCAGAAAGCAGAGAAGTTACCGGCAACAATACCGGAGATGATGTTCAACGATGCCCCGGCCTCGCGGCTGGCATTAACCACCTCTTCAACGTGTTTGGATTTTGAAGAGGTGAAGATTTTGGTAAATTCCGGGATCAAAGCCGCGGCCAAAGTACCGCAAGAAATGATAACCGAAAGCTTCCACCACATATCGCCAAAACCATCCAACATAATGTATGATACGCCGAATGTAACCAAGATGGAGACAATGGAAGTGAGCCAAATCAGAGAAGTCAAAGGTGTCTCAAAATTGAAGGCCTTTTTGTTTCCAAAGATGGCAGAGGAAACTTTTGAGTTCAACCAATAAGAAACAATAGAGGTCAAAATCATCAGCACACGCATGGTAAAGATCCACACGATTAGGCGAGCCTGAAAATCAACACCGTTTTTCATCAAAACTAAATCGCCATTGGGAGCATACATCATACCGGCACCCAAAACGATAAAGCTGATTAACGCCACACCGGTCACACCATAGGTTTCAAAACCATCGGCAGTCGGACCGACAGAGTCACCGGCATTATCACCGGTACAATCGGCAATCACACCAGGGTTTCTGGCATCGTCTTCATCAATTTTGAAAATGATTTTCATCAAGTCTGCACCGATATCGGCAATTTTGGTAAAGATACCGCCGCAGATACGCAAAGCAGCCGCCCCCAAGGATTCGCCGATAGCAAAACCGACAAAGCAAGCGCCGGCATTTTCTTTAGCGACAAAGAGCAAAATGGTAATCATCATAATGAGCTCAACGCAAATCAGCAACACGCCGATAGACATTCCCGAGCGCAAAGGCAAACTCATCACCGGATAAGGCTTACCCTTAAGAGAGAGGAACGCAGTGCGGGAGTTGGCATAGGTATTAATGCGCATACCAAACCAAGCCACGCAGAAAGAGCCCAAAATACCAAAGATAGACCACATCAAGATGGTCAAGACCTTAGACATCGGGGTTGCGTTGAGGTAGAAGAAATAATAGAAGATGCAAGCGGCGATAAAAAGTTCCAAGAGCACCAACAACTTAGCTTGCTGTTTCATATAAGTTTTGCAAGTCTCATAAATGGTGTTAGAGACATTGAGCATTAGTTTGTGAGCAGGCATTTTCTTAATAGAAAAGAACTCAAACAAACCAAAAATCATACCCAAGACACAGATTCCCATTCCATAAAAGAGGAGCTGAGAACCGGTGACAGACCATCCGAAGATATTGTATGCAACATCCAAGGAAGGTACTTTCAGGTCGATTTCAGATGCCATGGCGCTTGCGGAGAAGACCACAGTCAACAGCATAGCCAAAGCCAAGCTGCCAAATTTTTTAAAGTTTATCATCATCGATTCCTTAAAAGGTTAATCCAACAAAAATATAACATTGCCAACGGGTTGAAAGCCGCAGACAGATTCGTGTTATGGCAAAATCATACTCCCGAGATTCTAAAAAATCTCTTAAATAAAGCAAAATATTAACACACACAAAATTTCCAAACATTACATTGGCAAATTTACAACCAGCTCATTTGGCTGAACATAGATTGTTTGGTTATGGCACTTGCGCCAGCGAGACGAACCTTGTGAGTTGAGCGGATAACAGCGAAGTTATGCCTCCAGGCGCTTGCCTGGGAACTTGCGCCAGCAAGCCGTAAAAAGCCACCTTGTGAGGGGTGGCTTTTTAGCCTTGCGGATTACAGCTAAGTTATCGCACCGGGGCGTTCCCCGGTTAGAGCATGAGAAAGAGGGATAAGAAGATGAACCCATACAGCAACACGCCGCTGATATACATCCTTGCGACCCTAAAATCGGCACCTGAGGGCATAGCGTTTTCGATAATGATTGTCTGCAACAAGACATAGAGCACATAGTTCACAAAAGTGGGCTCCATGGTTGGTAGAAAATAGCGATTAAGGTAAAAACCGATAGGCAAGAGCAGCAACGGCGCCATTGAGGCCGGCACGGCGTTATAGAAAGTGACATTTCTAAACCCCACACTTCCCATCACATAGCTTCCGTCTTCTCCGCGACGGGGAAATATGGTAAAATTGCACGGCCTGGCATTAAGAAGCATCCCGACAAAGAAGTGCATAAACTCATGCAAGATGGTGCCCGGAATATTTACGAGTGAAGATAGCCACAAAGAATTATAGGTTGTATACTTCACCCGCATTAAGATAATGACCAACAAGATGAGATAGAAGCGATTATCAAAGAACCCGCGCAAAAAAGCCGGACTATTAATAATGCTCAAAAATTTATAATAGACATCATAAAGCATGTTTCACCTTCTTCAGGCCATCAAGCCCGGCAAGATACGTATTAAGCAGCAATTTGCAGATATTGGCCTTGTTGAGCTTTCTAAGCTTACCGGTGGGCTCGGTTGCCAAGAACCCGCTCAAACAAAAGATAGCCATTCCCAAAACCTGCAAAGATGTTCGGCGTTCAGCCTTGCTTAAAGCGCCAAACATCAGCGTGACTTGGGTTTCAAACAAGGCCTCTATTTTATAAATCCGCCGCAGATAGGGTGCGGAAAGCGGCTGTGCGGCATTAAACAAATGCTCCCGATAAAGCAATATCCACAAATTTTTATTATTCAAAACAAAAGCGCTGAAAACGTCTGCGTATCGATTGATGTTGATATATGGATTTTTATCGGGGATAATGGCAGACATTTCGGCATAGAGTTCATCTAGTGTCTGCATATTTTCCTCTGCAATAAAGCGCTCCATGGTGGCAAAAGTATTATAGATAGTGCCGATAGAGGTGTTGGAGGCATCAGAGAGTTTGCGTGCGGTCAAAAACTCGGCCCCTTTATCGACAACCAAGCGCCGCCCTATTTTTAGGAGCGAGGCTCTCACCTGCTCTTTTACAAATTTTCTAAGGCGCTGATTTTTTGTTTGCTCTTGGGTCATTGTTTTATATCTGATTGTGTTTATATATTTACAAAATATTTGCAATTATGGATATAGAATAAACAAAAGTTGAACAGTGTTCAATCCAAATTTTCAGTCGCAAAGGATAATTTGATGAAAAAAATACTTTTCTTGTTTTTAGCCATTGTTCTGAGTGTACCGGCGAATGCGCAAATTTCCCAAGATTTCCTGGTGGATTCTGAAGCACTGGAAAGCCTGGGACCGGATGATGATTCAATCAGCCAAGCAGAAGAAAGCGCCAAGAAATTGCTGCAGCAAAAACCGAGAGCCTTGCGCAAGCAAACATTCCCAAAATTGCGCAGCACTCCCGCAGCCAAACAAGAGCAAATTGTCTCCCGAGACCAAAGCGCCCCATTTGGTTTGATTTGGGGAGCCTCCATGGCAGAAACCAAGAATCAAGGAATTATCCTCACTCCGATTGGCGAAAAAGATTATGTTAATAATTTTTCAGCCACTCACCTACCCAAAGAGGTTGATGACATCGCAAGAGTTGATGTAACTTTCGGTGAAGACGATCACTTGTGGCGCATTATTGCCTATGGCAAACTCTTAGATGATGATGCTGAGGCCTCAAAAGTCATGCGGCTGTACAAAATATACTCTGCACTTTTGAGCAAAAAATATGGCAATGCCCAAGAATTTTTCACGCCGGCACAAGTAGATGTAACCAAACAAGATGATAAAGGTAAAGACATTGTTGTTCAAGAGCCTGCCCCAATAGGCAATCCGAATTTCTTGTCTCAATTACAAAGCGGCGCGGCAGAATTGTACTCGACCTATTACAATGAAGAAGTTGGGGCTGCTTTGGCAGTAAATGTTGACGGCGACGGAAAAAGTTATATAGTGATTGACTATAAAAATTTACGAATATTAAATGCACAAGAACAAGAGACTTTAGACGCGCTCTAAAGCAAGACTAGAACTTTTAAGGAAACAAATAATGAAGAAGATAGCTTTCTGCGGCGCCGCCGGCAACGGTATCAGCCCGTTAGAACAAATAATGATAAAAAAAGGTTATGAAGTATACGGCTCCGACAGAAGTTTTGATGAAGGCAAAGACAATGACCGCCGCCAGGCTTTGGAATCCGTTGGGCTCAAGATTATTCCGCAAGACGGCAGCGGCATCACGCCCGATATGGAGTGTGTATATGCCTCTGCGGCCTTAGATGAAAGCAACCCTGATATTAAAGCCGCCCGCCAATATAACATTCCGGTCAAAAGCCGCTCAGATTTACTGGAAGAAATTTTTCATACCTACCCCAAGGGCATAGCGGTTGGCGGCACGGCAGGAAAAACCACCACCACCGCCATGATTGGCTATGTGCTTGATGTTCTGGGCCAAAAACCGACCATGATAAATGGCGGCATGCTCTGCAACTACAGCCAAAATCCAGGCCTGCAAAATTATTTGTACAATGATGGCGAAACCTGCGTGATTGAGGCTGATGAAAGTGATGGTTCCATAAAGAAATATCACCCATACATTGGCTTGGTTAACAATATTTCACACGACCACACCAGCATTGAAAAGTTGGTAGAATATTTTTCCACTTTTGCCTCCCATGTAACTCACGCCCTGGTTGTCAACTATGATTGCCCAAGAGCCAGAGAACTAAACAGCCCGGCAAAGAAATTTACCTACTCCATCGGCAATGATAATGCAGACTTGACTGCCAAAGACGTCAAAGCAATTGAGAACGGAATTGAATATAAACTGGATGGCCAAACGTTTCATTTGAATTTGATTGGTAAATTTAACGTTTCTAATGCTCTCGCCGCCATCAGTGCCTGCATGATGCTGGGACTGGATAAATTCGCCGCCGCTCGCGCGCTGGAAGGATTTAACGGAGTAAAAGTTCGCTTAGAAAAGATCGGCAGCCGCAACGGCGTCACCGTTTATAATGACTTTGCTCACAACCCCAGCAAGATTGAGGCCTCGCTACAAGCGCTCAAAGACCACCCTGGCCGCATTATTGCCATGTATCAGCCGCACACACCTTTTTCAGCCGTCAACACCGGAGACGAGGTGGCAGATGCGGTAGCAAAAGTCTTGGCCCCGGAAGACATCATGATTATGCAAGAAATTTATGAATTGACAGAAAAAGATGTCGGCATCACTTCGGCCAACATTATCAATCGGATAAAAGAAAACGGACACAAGAACGCTCTGTTTTTGCCACACAAAGAAGACACCAGAGAATTTATAAAAGAAAATGTCCGCCCCGGGGACCGCGTTGTCATCATGGGTGCGCATGATAATTCTTTGGCAGATTTCAGCCGAGAGCTATTACAGGTTGTCTAAACAGAAAAGCCGCCGATTGGGCGGCTTTTTTTAGCTTAGAACACACTTCCAAACAAGCTAAAAACATAATCCAAATTTTTAGCATTCAAATAATTTATAAGTTTCATATAAATACCAATTCCTTCCCATCCGCGAGAGTTGAAAGCGAGCATGGATCCAACCGCCCACAAATTGGCCGAAGGCAAAAACATGGCACAAAACTTATAAGAAACCTTGGGTAAATCGGTTTGTTTTTCGTGAATTTGCGAGCCGACCGTATCCAAATGATAACCGATAAAATAGCCCAGTACTCCGTTTAAGATAAGATTACTTGGTGCAAAAGAGGTATAGATTGAAAAAGCAATCAAATAAACCATTCCAAATAGAGGGAAAAAGTATGGCGCAATGATGATAAGCCAATTTCCCTCCCCCTCAAAAGCCATTTCTCCACCTGAATTGTCGCCCTCAATGCGGATTCCCTTCACTTTATGAAAAGTAATAAAGGCAAAAAAAGCGTGCGTCATCTCATGGGCAATGATTTCCATGTTGGCCTTAACCGAAGAATCCATCATGCTCCGAGAAATAAAGAAAAGGAAGAAGCCACCAATAAGAGCCACATAAGGAAGTTTTGTAAATTGGAAATACGCCAAAGACTGAATGTATGCCGGCAAGGAAAACAACATATAAACCGCAGTCGGCCATTTTAGCAAATTAATTAATCTGTCAATCAATATCTTTCCTCCCATCGAGGCACATTATACCTTATAAAAATATATTTTGCATACTTAATCTGCAGAATATTAACATTTCTTCAATAATTGTTTTTTATGATTTTTGCATAAACTGCAAAAGTTTATCGGCTGCCTGCCCGATGCTTCCCCCAGAACACACGAACAGACAGCCGTTTTGCACACTTTCGGATTCGTTTATTGTAAAGCAAGAAGAAATACGCTACCATAAACTAAAACGCCAAAAGATGAAGGAATATAAAATGACCGGCGAAGAATTTGAAACTTATGATTTTTTAATCAACGATGAAGATGAGGCAATGCTCCTGCTCTATGTAAGAGAGGGGGAGCCACAAAACGCCTCAATAGAGGTAGACCAAGAAGCACGCTCGGCCGTTTTGCACCGCCGCCCCGGAGATGATATCTTCTTAGATGGCATTCCGGAAGATGTCTTAGACAGCCTGGCTGATGCCGACAAACTTTTGGTCTGTGAATTAAGCATTGAAGAAGATGAAAAAGACACACAAATTGTCTACGCCTATGAGGCAGAAATAACCGACTAACGCTAATAGCCACAAAAAAAACCGCCCCACAAGGGGCGGTTTTTTATTGCGTCAGAAGTAGCTTATTTGCTGGCTTCAGTGTTTCCGGCTTCTGCTTTGGCAGCCTCAGCAGCGGCAGCTTTTTCAGCAGCAACACGAGCCAAGTCTTTAGCGCCTTTAGCATTAACGTCACGGTCAACCAACTCAATGATAGCCATGTCAGCAGCATCGCCATAACGGAAACCAGCCTTCAATACGCGGGTATAACCACCGTTACGCTCTTTGTAACGCTCAGCCAAAGTAGAGAACAACTTGGAAACAACTTCATTGTCACGAAGGAAAGACAAAGCCTGGCGACGATTAGCCAAACCGCCTTTTTTACCCAAAGTAATCATGTTGTCGACAAAAGTTCTGAGCTCTTTAGCTCTCTGAACGGTAACTTTAATCTGCTCGTGGGTCAAAACGGCAGCAGTCAAATTGGAGAACAAAGCCTTGCGAGCATTGGTATCCATATTAAATTTTCTATGTTTTACGCCATGTCTCATGACAAATTCCTTTCAAATTCTCTGTGGCCTGCAAGGGCAGACCGGATCAAACTCTAAGTCCTTGCTACGGGAGCGGACTCTGCCGCACATACACAAAGACTCCTCATTCGCCAGAGTTTCTAACACACAAAAAAATTAAATGCAAGCAAAAAATCCCCTCTCAGACACCAAAAAGGCTGAAAACCGGATTGGTTTTCAGCCTCTTATCTAAAGTTTTGCCAGCAAAAAGACAGCTGTTTCACTTTCCACATAATAAGGCGTGGTATAGCCGGTTAACCAACAAAGATAACCTTTTCCGCGCTGATACGATAAAGAAAGTAAAAATATTTCCACACCTCGCAAGTCTGGCACACCAACTTTCTGCATCATATCCTGCAGTTTATGCCATTTTTTCATGAGCAAGGCGGCATCTTCTTCGGTTGGCAGCTGCACATTCCACTTGGCAACACACTTCCGTATTGTGCCGGGAAAAGCAAGAGTAGCCGTACACCCGACGACGATGAAACTTGGAGAAAGGGCAAAACCTCTAAGCTTCCCCTCATACTCAACCACCAACTTCGGATCATCATCGGCATTCATCTCACAAGCGACCAAATCTTTAATCTCCTGAGAGGATACACCTTGATCAACCCACAAAACATCTTTCTTGTCTTCTCCCTGCAAATGTAGAATAGGCAATTCCAACCGAAAAAGTCTCTCCCAAAAGAGATGCTCAAGGATTTTATCATGGATTGCCCATTCTCCGTAGGCTCTGGGCAGAAAGCGACCACTACAGTGCTGAGCTTCCTGCCAAGACATTTTTTCAATTTCTGTTTTGCAGACATCGATGGGAGCGTCTATTAAAGGAATTTCTTTTCCATTCAAACTGATCTTAATTTCCTCTAAAAGCATAAAATGATAAAGATTAATAGTTAGACATCATGATAACAAAAGTTTACACTTCTTATAGCACTCATGATTTTTTTAGCAACTAAAATTATCTTACAACATTTGCTTTCGCCGCCCCAAATGCACAAAAAAAGCTCCCAATCTTCGGGAGCTTTTTAATTTCATCAGGATTAGAAGTGTTCGTCACAACGACGAATCAATTCTTCAATATTCTCTGGCGGCCAACCCGGAGTATCCATACCGAGATGGATTCCCATTTTAGCCAAAACTTCTTTGATTTCATTCAAAGACTTACGACCAAAGTTAGGTGTTCTGAGCATCTCAGCCTCAGTCTTTTGAACCAAATCACCGATATAAACAATATTGTCATTTTTAAGGCAGTTAGCAGAACGAACAGAAAGTTCAAGTTCATCAACCTTTTTCAACAAATTGCGGTTAAACGGCAATTCTTCCTTCTCAACCTCAACCTCAGCCTCAGGCTCATCAAAGTTGATGAAAGGCTTCAACTGGTCTTGCAAGATGCGAGCTGCAAAAGCAACGGCATCTTCAGGAGTAACCACGCCGTTGGTCTCAACAATCATGGTTAACTTATCATAGTCTGTAGCCTGCCCTACACGGGTATTTTCAACTTTGTAAGAAACCTTGCGAACCGGAGAATAGATAGCATCAACTGCGATCAAGCCAATCGGAGCATCGGCAGGTTTGTTCATTGCTGCCGGCACATAACCCTTACCGGTTCCGACAGTCATTTCCATATTGATTTTGGCACCGGCATCAAGATTGCAGATAACCAAATCCGGATTCATAATCTCGATATCATGACCATGCTCAATCATGGCGGCGGTAACCTCGCAAGGTCCCTCGGCCTTAAGAGTCATGGTTTTAGGTCCCTCGCTGTGGAGAGCCACAGCCAAGCACTTAACATTCAAGACGATGTCGGTAACATCCTCTCTGACACCGGGAACAACTGAAAATTCATGCAACACGCCATCAATTTTGATACTGGTGACGGCGCCGCCCTGCAAAGAAGATAACAATACTCTTCTCAGAGCATTGCCAAGAGTTAAGCCGAAGCCTCTTTCTAAGGGTTCAACGACGATTTTGGCTTTATTCCCGCCCTCAAGCGGAGTAACATCCAAATTAGTCGGTTTAATAAGTTCTTGCCAATTCTTTTGAATCACTGGGGTGTCCTCTTTATTACTGCATATGCAAAGTTCAGAAAAAACCAGAAGTTATGAGACCTTTCACCAAAGGCTCATAACCACTGGACAACAAATTAGACGCGACGTCTTTTTCTCAAACGACAGCCATTATGAGGAATAGGAGTAACATCACGAATGGTTGTGATGGTAAATCCTACGACTTGCAAAGCTCTGATAGCAGATTCCCTACCAGAACCGGGGCCTTTAACTTCGACCTCCAAAGTTTTCATACCATGCTCCTGAGCCTTTTTACCGGCCTCTTCGGCGGCAACCTGAGCGGCATAAGGGGTAGACTTACGAGAGCCTTTAAAGCCCTGCGCACCAGAGGTAGACCAGGCAACAGTGTTGCCTTGAGCGTCAGTGATGGTTACTCTTGTATTGTTGAAAGTAGAATTAATATGTGCGACACCTGCCGTAATATTCTTCTTTTCTTTCTTTTTAACACGTTGTGTTACTGCTTTTGCCATTTAACAACCTACCTTACTTTTTCTTATTAGCGACAGTCTTACGCTTACCTTTACGGGTACGAGCATTTTGTTTTGTACTCTGACCGCGAACGGGCAAACCTTTACGATGACGCAAACCTCTGTAGCAGCCGAGGTCCATTAATCTTTTAATGTTAACGCCGATCTCGCGACGAAGTTCACCTTCAACGACGACATCATGATCAATGACATCACGGATTTTAGCTACATCATCATCACTCAATTCGTGAACGCGGCGGTCAGCAGAAACTCCGGATTTTGCGCAAATGTCTTGAGCAGTTTTTCTACCGATGCCATAAATATAAGTCAAAGCGACTCCAACCTTTTTGGCACTCGGGATATTTACACCAGCTATACGAGCCAAGTTAACTCTCCATTATCTAGATATTATCATTACATTCAAAAAGTTGATCACCACTTTTCAAAATTAAGCCGGATTATAGGCTAAAATTTATTTGTGTCAATAAAGATTTACCTTTTTTTTAGAAAAAAGTCAATTTTTCCTAAAATTGCAGTAGCAGTTTTTTATTTTATGCCCAAAATTTCATCAATTTTAGCGGCAACGGCAGCAATAGACCCGGTACCATCCACTGTTCTCAAGAGACCTTTTTTCTCAAAATAAGGAATAGTAGGATAGGTCAGCGCCCGATAATTAACGAGTCGGTTTTGTACCGTAGCTCTGTTATCATCGATTCGCCGATAGAACTCGGTGCCGCCGCACTTATCGCAGACTCCGTAAACCTGAGGCTTTTGGTATTTATCATGATATCCTTGTCCGCACTTCATGCAGGCATAGCGCCCCAGAATACGCTCCATAATAATTTCATCTGGAACTTGGATTTCAATAACGGCATCAAGCTTGATTCCTTTTTCATCAAGCATTTTTTCCAAAGCCTCAGCCTGAGGCAAAGTTCTCGGGAACCCATCCAAGATAAACCCATTTTTGCAATCAGCTTCATCGATTCGTTTAGAAACCATATTGATGATCATCTCATCGGTTGCAAAGCCGCCTTTATCCAAAACCTCTTTTAAGGCCAAGCCCTCGGGAGTCTTTTTTGCGGCCTCGGCACGCAACATCTCTCCCGTTGAAAGATGGCAGATATGAGCCTTTTCCTTCAACAGACGTGCCTGCGTACCCTTACCGCACCCGGGAGCTCCGGTCAAAACCACATGAAGTCCCAAACCATTCTTACTCATTAGCGTTTCTTTCTTCCGGCCAAAGAGGCCTTTCTGATTAAAGATTCATATTGATAAGCAATCAGGTGAGATTGGATTTGAGTTACAAAATCCATCGTAACCTGGACCACGATGAGCAAGGTTGTGCCGCCCAAAACAAACGGAACAGAGAGCTTGCTGATGAGGATCTCGGGCAAGATACACAAACCAACCAAATATACGGCACCCAACACAGTCAAACGAGTGATGACATAGTCAAGATAGTCTGCCGTATTTTTACCCGGACGAATACCGGCAATAAAACCGCCGTGCTTTTTCAGATTCTCGGCCGTCTCTTCCGGATTAAAAACAATCGCGGTATAGAAGAAAGCAAAGAAAGCAATTAAGAAAGCATACAACGCCAAGTACAGAGGCTGTCCATGGCTCAACATTTGGCTCAAATTTTGCACCCATGTCGGCCCATTTTCAGCACTCAAATTAGCAATAGTAATCGGCAGCAACAACAAAGAGCTGGCAAAAATCGGCGGGATAACGCCGGTGGGGTTAATTTTAAGCGGCAGGTGTGAACTTTCGGCAGCGGCCATCCGTCCCATAGCCTGACGCTTCGGATATTGAATAATGATTTTGCGTTGTGCTCTCTCAACAAACACAATGAGATAAATCAAGCCCAAAACCATAACCATCAACATTAAAATAACCCCGGCAGACATAGAACCGACACGCCCCAACTCAAAAGTCTGAGCCAAAGCACTTGGAATATTGGCAATAATACCAACCGTAATGATTAAAGAAGAACCGTTGCCGACACCGCGAGCAGTAATTTGCTCACCCAACCAAACGATAAACATGGTACCGCCGACCAAAGAAACGATAGTCGTAAAGCGGAAAATAAAACCCGGCATAACTACCGCAGACAATCCGGCAGACCCGGTCATGCTCTCCAACCCAACGGCGATACCATAACCTTGGATAATGGTAATCAAAACCGTCAGATAACGAGTATATTGTGTAACTTTACGATGTCCGGCCTCACCTTCTTTTTTAAGCGCCATCAAAGACGGAATCACGGATTGTCCGAGTTGGATAATGATGGAGGCCGAGATGTAGGGCATAATGTTCAGAGCAAAAATGGTCATACGCTCTAAAGCACCACCGGCGAACATATTAAACATACCCAAGATACCGCCGGAGTTACGCTCAAAAATCTCAGAGAGAATATGCGGGTCAATTCCCGGCAAGGGAATAAAAGTTCCCAATCTGAAAACGATTAATGCCAATACGGTAAACCACAATCTTTTTTTGAGTTCTTCTGCTTTGCCAAAGGCCGACATATCAAGGTTGGCGGCCATTTTCTCTGCCAGTGAAACCATTTTTACTTCCTTAATCTATTATTTAAAACAAACAAACGGGACTAAATCCAGTCCTTTCAAGCTAAGATATTAATACACTAAAAAATTTTTAATTCAACAATTTTATACTTATCAGCAATAAATTATAAAATAAAAAGGCATAGCGGTTTATTTTTGCTTTTGTCGCCCCACAGCAATCAAACCATGTCGCCACTAATAGCCCTAAGAAAAGAAAAAGGCTTAAAGCCTTCAAGATGTTGCTTTAATTTTGCCTCTGTCAATGAATATGATTGCGCTGATGGAACAAGGCGTTCCTCTGGCCTGCCGCCACTATCAGCGACTTATCAAATTTTATGGCAAAAAACTTGAGTTTCACCAGCAAGAATTAAAATAGCTCACCCAAAAAATAAAAAAAGCGGCTCATTTTTATGAACCGCTTTTTATACCAGCTTCTACCAAAAAGTCTTAGGCGACGATATTTACCTTACCACCGGCTTTTTCAACTGCAGCAACCGCAGCTTTAGAAGCAGAGTTAACACTAACGTTAACCTTAGAGGTAACAGCACCGCGAGCCAACAAACGAACGCCATCCAAAGCCTTGCTGACAATACCCGCAGCCTGCAAAGATGCAACAGAAACATCCTCTGCATTCAACTTACCGGCATCAATAGCCTTTTGAATGGTATCCAAGTTAACAACGGCAAATACCTTGGCAAACGGATTCTTAAAACCACGTTTCGGCAAACGACGATAAAGAGGCATTTGTCCGCCTTCAAATCCGCGTACAGCAACGCCTGAGCGAGACTTTTGGCCTTTTTGACCACGGCCGGCAGTCTTGCCAGAACCGGAGCCGATACCGCGGGCAACACGTTTACGGTCTTTGCGAGCACCTTGGTTATCTTTAATTTCATTAAGTTTCATTTTTCTTCACCTTAAAACAAATAAGCCATGAGTTTGATAAGGAGGTGTGCTGCGCCGAAATTTTTGAGCGACGTGTACATTTAGAAGTACATGAGCAAAAAAATTTCAAGCATGACACCCCCTTTGCAAACTCCACTACTCCTCGACTTTAACCAGATGAGCAACCTTCTTAATCATCCCGCGAACAGCAGATGTATCCTCAAGCTCAGCAGTCTTGTACATCTTGTTCAATCCGAGACCGATCAAAGTAGCTCTCTGATCGGCCGGACGACCGATCGGGCTTTTAATTTGGGTAACTTTTATTGTCTTCTTATTAGCCATAATTATGCCTCCTCAACAGCGAGTTTAGCATTGCTGGTGTTTTCGCGGCGGCTGACGATATCGCCAACTTTCTTGCCACGTTTAGCAGCAACCATACGAGGTGAATTGATAGCTTCCAGAGCGTTAAAAGTAGCCTTAATCATATTGTATGGGTTGTTTGACCCCAATGATTTGGCAACCACGTCCTGAACACCCAAAACTTCGAAAATAGCACGCATCGGGCCACCGGCAATAACACCGGTACCGGCAGGAGCAGTACGAAGATAAACTTTACCAGCGCCGAAACGACCAGCGACATCATGGTGAAGAGTTCTTCCCTCACGCAACGGAATGCGAACCATATTTTTCTTAGCTTCGTTAGTAGCCTTGGTAATAGCCTCAGGAACCTCACTGGCCTTACCGGTACCGAAACCGACGCGACCTTTTTGGTCACCAACGACAACGATAGCGGCAAAAGACATAGTGCGGCCACCTTTAACGGTTTTGGCTACACGGTTAATATGAACCAGTTTCTCAACCAATTCTTCTTTCTTTTCCGTCTTATTATTACGACGATCTACAGCTTGTTGTGCCATTTCCTAAACTCCTAGAATTTCAAACCAGCTTCACGAGCTGCATCAGCCAAAGCCTTAATACGGCCATGATAGATATAGCCACTGCGATCAAAGACAACCTCACTAACGCCAGACTTAAGAGCGCGCTCGGCAATCAATTTACCGATAAAGCTTGCAGCCTCAACATTAGAAGACTTTTTGATGTTGTCGCGAACTTCCTTCTCCAAAGTAGAAGCAGAAGCAACCGTAACACCTTTGGTATCGTCAATAATCTGAGCATATACATGCATATTGCTGCGAAATACAGACAATCTCATCTTTCCATTCGCAGTTTTTTTGAGAGCAGACCGAATGCGGTCTCTTCTCTCTTGAAACAATTCTCTTGGCGTACTCATTTAATTCATTCCTTATTTCTTCTTGCCTTCTTTACGACGGATATATTCACCTTCATATTTTACGCCTTTACCTTTGTAGGGCTCAGGTTTTCTGAACTTGCGAATTTCCGCGGCAAATTGACCAACAAGTTGCTTATCGGCACCAGAGATTGTAATCTGAGTAGCACTCGGGCAGCTAACCTTAATACCCTTAGGAGCCTCAACCGGAACATCATGAGAAAATCCGAGAGACAAAACCAATTTATTGCTGCCTTCAACACGAGCTTTGTAACCAACGCCAACCAATTCAAGATTCTTAGTAAATCCGTCATGAACGCCTTTTACAATGCAATTGATATTAGCTCTGGTGGTACCCCACAAAGCGCGAGAATGTTTGTTCTCAAGCTTCGGAGTAACAACAACCTTGTTTTCATTAACTTCTACGGCAATATGATCTGCGTCAAAAGTATGGGAAAGCTCACCGAGCTTACCGCTGGCCTTAACCAAATTACCTTCAACAACAACCTTAACGCCTTCAGGGACGATAACCGGATATTTTCCAACTCTAGACATCCTATTTCTCCCTTAAAATACCTGGCACAAAATTTCGCCGCCGACATTGGCCTTACGAGCATCATTGTCGCTCATAACACCGGCCGGTGTTGAAATAATGGAAATACCAAGACCGTTATAAACTCTGGGCAAATCTTTAACGCTGGAATAAACCCGACGTCCCGGAGTAGATACACGGTAAATTTCAGTAATAACAGAAGTACCCTCATGATACTTCAACTTAATGCGAAGTTCATCGACACCCGGACGAACGTTAACACGTTCATAACCCAAGATGTAACCTTCTTTTTTGAGAACTTCCAAAACATTTTCACGCAAGCGGGAAGCCGGAGATACAACCTCACTCTTCTTCGCTCTTTGTGCGTTTCTGATGCGTGTGAGCATATCGCCCAAAGGATCGGACATAGACATATATCTTCCCTCCTACCAGCTAGATTTAACCAAACCGGGAATTTCACCAAAGCTGGCCATATCTCTGAGTTCGATACGAGCCAAACCGAATTTCCGGTAAACACCACGAGAACGCCCCGTAAGCTTGCAACGATTGCGATAACGAATCTTTGCAGAGTTGCGCGGCAATTCAGCCAATTTCAAAGTAGCTTGGAATCTCTCTTCCGGAGAGATGGTTTTATCCATAACTATCTTTTTGAGCTTAGCGCGGCGAGAAGCAAACTTCTCAGCCATCTTAGCTCTTTTCAAGTTTCTGTAAACTGAACTTGTTTTTGCCATTCTTTTTCCCCTTATTTCTTGTAAGGAAGGTTAAAGCCGGTCAGAAGAGCCTTAGCTTCTTCATCAGTCTTTGCAGTTGTGCAGATGCAAATATCCATACCGCGAACATTCTCAACCTTATCATAGTTGATTTCGGGGAAAATGATTTGCTCTTTAATACCAAAAGCAAAGTTACCTCTTCCGTCAAAGTTCTTACCGGTAATACCGTGGAAGTCTCTAACGCGGGGCAAAGCCATGTTAATCAGTCTTTCCAGAAACTCATACATTCTGGTAGAACGCAAAGTTACTTTACAGCCAATCGGCATGCCTTCTCTAACTTTGAAGGTAGCAATCGACTTACGAGCTTTGGTAACAACCGGTTTTTGACCGGCGATCAAAGCGAGCTCCTCAACAGCGTTGTTGAGCTTTTTCTTATCGGTAACGGCGTCGCCGATACCCATATTCAATACAATTTTAGTCAGCTTCGGAATCTCATGTGGGTTGGTGTAACCGAATTTCTCCACAAGAGATTTTTTTATGACTTCATTGTACAATGTCTCAAAATTTGCCATAAATTTTTCTCCCATTAATCGATTACTTCACCGGTTTTACGAGCAACGCGCACTTTTTTACCGTCAACGGTTTTATATCCGATTTTGGTAGCCTTGCCGTCTTTAGCAAGAGCCACGTTAGAAACATGGATCGGCGCTTCTTTAGTAACAATTCCGCCCGGAGTTGTCTGGCTGGGTTTCGTATGGCGTTTAACCAAGTTAACACCCTGAACCACAACCTTATTCTCTTTAGGCATAGCTTTTACTACTTCACCAGTTTTGCCTTTGTCATCACCTGACAAAATTACAACTTGGTCACCCTTTTTAATTTTCAACTTAGGCATTATAATACCTCCGGTGCTAATGAAATAATTTTCATAAATTTCTTGGCACGCAATTCTCTGGTAACGGGGCCAAAGATACGAGTACCGATAGGCTCACCGTCTTTGTTAATCAAAACTGCGGCGTTTTTATCAAAACGGATAACAGATCCGTCTTTACGTCTGATGTCAGAAGCCGTACGAACAATAACAGCCTTCATAACATCACCTTTCTTAACACGACCCTTAGGAATAGCATCTTTAACAGACACTACAATAACGTCACCTACAGAAGCGTGCATTCTCTTGGACCCGCCAAGAACCTTAATGCACTGCACCTGACGTGCGCCAGAGTTGTCGGCTACATCAAGGTTGGTTTGCATTTGAATCATTTTTCAATTCCTTTTCTTTTGTTTAAGTTAATCAACTTCGCGGCTTTGAAGTCTTTTCCGACGGCGGAGATAAACTCGAAATCTCCGCCCCGAAAAATCTTTTCAGACACCGCACCAGTCGGTTAACACTCTCTAGGCGTTGTCTTCACTATTTGACATTACTGTCCAGCACTTAGTCTTAGAATACGGAACCGATTCGATAATGCGGACGGTATCCCCGACTTTGCACTGATTGTTTTCATCATGAGCAGCATATTTTTTGCTTTTCTTGATGAACTTTTTGTATACAGGATGCATAACCTGACGCTCTACGCGGACAACAACGGTCTTATCCTGCTTGTCACTAACAACAACACCTTGAAGAATTCTCTTAGGCATACTCTTTTCTCCTAACTATTCTTCTTGCGCTCGGAAAGGAGCGTGTTGATTTTTGCTACTTCACGACGGACGTTTCTTAATACAGCAGTATTTTGTAATTGTCCAGTAGATTGTTGCACCCGAAGGTTAAATTGCTCTTTTTTGCACTCAAGCAACTTTGCCTCCAGTTCATCAATACTCATAGCACGAAGATCTTTTGTTTTAACCATTTTTAGGCTCCTTGCTCTGAATTAAGTTTCTTAACAAACTTGGTCTTAATCGGCAATTTGGCAGCACCCAAAGCAAAAGCTGCGCGTGCGGTCTCTTCATCGATTCCTTCTGCTTCAAACAGAATACGACCCGGTTTAACTCTGGCAATCCAGAACTCTACAGAGCCCTTACCTTTACCCATACGAACCTCAGCAGGTTTATCTGATACAGGAACATCTGGGAAAATTCGGATCCATAATCTTCCGGCTCTTTTCATCTCACGGGTAATCGCACGACGTGCAGCCTCGATCTGGCGAGCAGTAATACGATCCGGAGTCAAAGCCTTCAATCCATATGAACCGAAATCTAAGCTTGATCCGCCTTTGGCCAGGCCGTGAATACGACCCTTATGCTGTTTGCGGAACTTTAATCTTTTAGGACTTAACATTTCTATTCACCTTTATTTCTGTTCAGCCAGTTTTTTATCCTGAGCCATCGGATCATGAGCCATAATCTCGCCCTTGTAGATCCAAACTTTTACACCGCAGGCACCATAAGTGGTGTGAGCTGTGGAAGTTGCATAGTCAATGTCAGCACGCAGAGTATGCAAAGGCACGCGACCTTCACGATAATACTCTGTTCTGGCAATTTCTGCACCGCCCAAACGCCCAGAGCAGCAAACCTTGATACCCTCAGCGCCCAAACGCAGAGCAGACTGCATAACGCGCTTCATGGCACGACGGAAAGCCACACGGCGTTCCAACTGCTGAGCAACACTGTCAGCCACCAATTTGGCATCGAGTTCTGGCTTTCTGACTTCCAGAATATTCAACTGAACTTCAGAGTCTGTTAATTTCTGAATTTCTTTGCGCAAGGCCTCGATATCCTGACCTTTTTTGCCGATAACCACACCCGGACGAGCGGAATGAATGGTAACGCGGGCTTTTTTGGCCGGACGTTCAATAACAATCTTGCTGATACCGGCCTGAGCCAGTTTTTCTTTCAGAAACTTTTTAATTTTAACATCTTCAAGGAGGTAGTCAGCATATTTTTCATCTGCATACCAACGGGAATCCCATGTACGGTTAACCCCGAGACGAAGACTGGTAGGATTTACTTTTTGTCCCATTAGTTTACTCCCCACGCTCAGCAACAACAATGGTCATGTTGGAGAAAGGTTTCAAAACTCTAGCTCCACGTCCACGACCTCTGGCGTGCATACGTTTCATTACTAAACCCTTGCCCACGAAAGCTTCTTTAACAAAAAGCTTATCAATGTTCAACTGGTGGTTATTCTCAGCGTTAGCAATAGCTGATTGCAAAATAGCCAAAGCTACTTTTGCGATTCTCTTCTTAGAAAAGCTCAGCTCGGCAACAGCCTTAGAAGCGCTCAAACCACGGATAGAAGCGGCAACCAAATTCAGTTTGCGCGGAGAAGTACGGATTGAGTGGCAAACGGCCAAAGCCTCATTTGCGGCAACTCTTCTAGCATCTTTAGACTTGCTCATTATGCACCTCTCTTAGCTTTTTTGTCTGCAGCGTGGCCGTAGAAAGTACGGGTCGGAGCAAACTCACCAAATTTGTGACCAATCATATCCTCGGTAACCAAAACCGGGATAAACTTGTGACCATTGTGGACACCGAATGTCAAGCCGACAAACTGCGGCAACATTGTAGAACGGCGAGACCAGATTTTAATCACTTCATTACGGCTGGAAGCCTTAGCTGCTTCAGCTTTTTTCAGAAGATAGCCATCAACAAACGGCCCTTTCCATACGGAACGTGTCATATGCAAATCTCCTTATTTCTTCTTGTTATCATGACGGCTTCTCATAATGAACTTATCCGTCTTCTTGTTAGTACGAGTCTTATAACCCTTGGTCGGTTTACCCCACGGAGTAACCGGATGACGACCACCGGAGGTGCGGCCTTCACCACCACCATGCGGGTGATCAACCGGGTTCATCGCAACACCACGGGAAACCGGACGGTTACCCAGCCAACGATTACGACCGGCTTTACCAAGTGACTTGTTCTGGTTATCCGGATTGGAAACGGCGCCGACAGTAGCCAAGCACTCTTCACGCACAATCCGAAGTTCACCGCTGCTCAATTTCAACTGAGCATAACCGGCATCTTTACCAACCAACTGAGCATAGCATCCGGCAGAGCGAACCAACTGTCCACCCTTGCCAGCTCTGAGCTCAACGTTGTGAATAATGGTACCAACCGGCATGTTCTTCAAAGGCATAGCATTACCCGGCTTAATATCAGCTTTAGCAGAAGATATAACCTTATCACCGGCTTTCAGTCTTTGCGGAGCCAAGATATAAGCCTTTTCGCCGTCTTCATAGCTAATCAAAGCAATGAAAGCAGAGCGGTTAGGATCATACTCGATTCTCTCAACTGTAGCCTCTGAATCAAATTTGTTACGCTTAAAGTCAATCACGCGCAATTTGCGTTTATGACCGCCACCAATTCTACGACTGGTAACATGACCGAAATTGTCACGACCGCCTGTTTTAGTCAAACCGACAGTCAAAGTCTTTTCGGGTTTTCCTTTGTAGAGCTCGCTTCTGTCAACGATAACGAGCTGACGAAGTCCAGGAGATGTGGGCTTATAATTTTTTAATGCCATTTTCTAAATCCCTGTAGTAACATCAATGTTTTGACCTTCGGCCAAAGTAACAACGGCTTTCTTGAAGTCAGAACGCTGACCGACATAGCCTTTGAAACGTTTTTCTTTGCCGAACTGACGAATTGTATTAACCTTGTTTACCTTAACATTAAAGATTGCCTCAACAGCAGCCTTAACGTCATCTTTGCTGGCAGACAAAGGAACCAAGAACGTAACCTTACCGGCCTCGGAAGAAATCATGGATTTCTCGGTAATAACCGGACGAACGAGAGTATCGTACATCTTTGCAGTTACATTGTTTGTTTTGCTGGACTTACTCATTTCAATCTTTCTCCTAAGCAAACAACTGCGTCTTTAGTCAAAACCAGTTTGTCTTTTCTCAAGATGTCATATACGTTGGCACCAACGGTCGGCAATACATCAACACCAATAATGTTTCTGCTGGCCAAAGCAAAGTTCATATCAACTTCTTTTCCGTCGATGAATAAGCTGTTGGTCAAACCGCAAGCAGCCAATTTCTCTTGGAGCTCTTTGGTTTTGGGAGCAGCCAACTTGGCTTCGTCGATAATAACCAAATTACCCTCTTTAGCCTTAGCAGAAAGAGCGGTTTTCAAACCAAGTTTTCTAAACTTCTTGGTCAGCTCATGAGAATGGTCACGAACGACTGGGCCGAATACGACACCACCTTTTCTAAATTGGGTACCTTTGCGAGAACCCTGACGAGCACGTCCGCCGCCTTTTTGCTTAAACGGCTTAGCAGGTGTCAAGGCAACCTCGGAACGACCTTTGGTCTTATGGTTACCAGATTGTAGTCTGGCCAACTGCCAAACAACAACACGGTGCAAAATATCCGGACGAACTTCCAAACCGAAAATAGATTCGTCAAGTTCAATTGTCCCGACATTTTTATTATCTAAATTTAAGATGTCCTGTTTCATAATTTTAATCCTTTAATTTCTATGCATTCTCAGCCGGGGTTTCGGCTTTAACTGCAACAGGTTCATCAGCTTTTTTCAAACCGGCAGGCATCGGCAATTTGACGGATGCAGGCTTCTTTACAGCATCGGTAATATAAACCCAGCTGTTTTCACAACCCGGAACACCACCTTTAACCATAATCAACCCCTTATCGGCGTCAACAGACACAACCTTCAAGTTCTGAACGGTAACGCGCTCATCACCCATATGGCCGGCCATTTTCTTGCCCTTAAATACTTTACCGGGATCTTGTCTTTGTCCTGTAGAACCATGAGAACGGTGAGAAATAGATACACCGTGAGATGCTTCCAAACCGGCAAAGTTGTGACGTTTCATAACACCGGCAAAACCTTTACCGATAGATGTTCCGCAAACATCAACAAACTGACCGGGAACAAAATGTTCTACAGATAATTTATCGCCGACAGAAAGCAAGCAATCTTCAGAAACTCTGAATTCTGCCAATTTCTTTTTCGGCTCAACATTAGCTTTGGCGAAATGACCTTTCAACGGTTTGGAAAGGTTCTTGGCTTTAATGTTTCCGCAGCCCAGCTGAACGGCGGTATACCCGTCTCTCTCTTTGGTTCTGACGTCAACAACCTCAAGCCCGTCCACATGCAAAACAGTAACCGGAATATGAGTTCCGTCCATTTCAAACACGCGTGACATTCCAAGCTTTTTTGCGATTAGACCCGTACGCATTATTAATATTTCCTTTTCTTAATTGGTTGACTTTTCCAAAAACTCCAAAAAGCCAACATTAACGTTATTACAATTTAATTTCCACATTAACACCGGCAGCCAAATCCAGCTTCATCAAAGCGTCAACTGTTTGCGGTGTGGGATCTACGATGTCGAGAAGTCTCTTGTGAGTACGGATTTCGAACTGCTCACGAGATTTTTTATCAACGTGCGGAGAACGGTTTACCGTAAATTTCTCGATTCTTGTCGGCAAAGGGATCGGCCCTCTGACGTTTGCCCCTGTTCTTTTGGCAGTGTGCACAATCTCTTTTGTGGAGAGGTCGAGCAAACGATGGTCAAAAGCTTTAAGGCGAATTCTGATATTTTGTGTATCCATCATATTAAAATACTTTTCCTATAACTAGACGGCAAAAACCATGATTTCAGATTTGCCATCTAAATGTTAACCTTCCGCAGAGCCTTGAAATTCAAGGGATGCGCTATGTTTTATACCCCAAGCGCAAGACAGAGTCGCCCCCATCTCTCACTTGTCGTGGGCTCCTTGTAACATAACAAAACCAAGATTGCAAGCAAAAAAAGCGAAAAAAATCAAAAAAAATTGCATTTTAAAATCTCGCAAACGCCGACTCAGAGTCTGTTTTAAGAGATATATTTTTTTGTCAAACGCGAGTCTAAAAAGAAATATTCGAACATTAAAAAGGTAAATAGAACTTTTTGCTATATTGCTAAAAAAGCCACCGATTAGTAGTTTATAAACTTTTTTACAGTTATTGATTGCAAATTTAAAAAAGTATGTTATAACTACCTAAAGTTTGTAATTTTAGAGCAATAAAACTATGACGAAATTAACTAACAAGATTATTACCATTCATGAACGCCGCACCAGCATGCGCCTTTGCCACAAAGAATGGTGCGCCCTGGAAGATATTTGCCAAAGAGAGCAGATGAGTCGCAACGACCTTATTGCCATGATAGAAGACAACAAGAACAATCGGTTGGGGCTTGCCTATGCCACGCGATTATTCTTGCTTTTATATTACAGATCAATTGCCCATAACACCAAACGCAAAATTGCTTCCTTGATACTAAAAGAGCTTATATAACACAAAAGAGGCCTTCTAAGAACAGAAGACCTCTTTCGTTTATTCTTTCTTGATAGCCACCACCAGGGTACCAATAAAGACCACAAACAATATAAAAATGATTCCGTTTCTTACGGGCGCCTGGTCACAATACCAATAATACTTCCACCTAAGTTCGTAATTTTTGCCGATTTCATAATGGCTCATACAAAGCTTCTCACCGCTTAAAGCATACATATAAACGGTATCGCCACGAAGAATCTCTTCACTGCTCAGGATATCATCAAGGTAGAAAACTCTCGTAACACCACCCTGCTCGTCATAGAGCAGATTAACGATCTTGGTGTCAGGGAAATCGTTTGCCGTTCCGACCAACTCGGTTGTCCAGCTAAAATCCTTAACGACAATCTTTCCTTTCTCTTCCCAAGCCTCGTTAGAGAACAAATACGGGAAAGAAACCCATGCCATCGCCACAAAGGCCACCAAAAACCAAAAAGGTGTTTGGAATCTAGAGATAAAAATTTTCATAATAGCAAGAATTAGAGGTTAGACATAAGAATTTGTTTTTAATGAATCTCTTATATCTACAATTTTTCAAAATATCAACCGGTTAATTGGTATTTTTTGATTACCCCCGCCCTCTCCACGAGGAATGCTCCCAAAAGCTCAAGATTTGTGGCTTATAACGTGAAAAACAAGTCCCTCAGGGACCGCTCAAAATCTCTCTGTACGAGGCAATAGAAGCTCGATAGAACGTGCGAATAGAAGCAAAAATAGAAAAGCTGAAAACCCTAGTGTACATCATAGTACATGAATTTTCAGCTCTTTCTAATTTTTGCGATTAATCGCCACACTTTTCTCACCCTGTGGCACTTTTCTAAAAGCTCAAGATTTGAGGATTGTAGCGTGAAAAACAAAGCGGTCGAAATTCTAGTGTACATAGAAGTACATGAATTTCGACCGTTCTGCAGTTTTTTGCGCTAGAAGCCCAAATACTGAGC
>CASERH010000011.1 GCA_949290295.1 uncultured Pseudomonadota bacterium
TCTTCCCCACAAAGCGAAGCTTTGTTAATATCCCTATAACCACCCTTAAAGGGTGGTTTTTTATGGTGCCTTAGAAGTAGACCGCTCGAACTTACACAAGGTGGAAAATTATACTGAGATAAAACAATGTTGCTAAAAATGTAGACACCAACAAAAAAGCATTTTATATTCTCGCATTATGAAAAACTCAAATCTTTCGACATTACTTTTAGAATGGTATCAAAGACACGGACGAGATTTGCCATGGCGTGAAAAAGGCGGTGCCCACCATGATCCATACGCAGTCTTAATCTCTGAGGTAATGCTACAACAAACAACTGTTGCAACGGTTATTCCCTACTTTGAAAGATTCATGAAGAGATTTCCAACCATTCAGTCCTTGGCACAGGCCTCCATAGAAGAAGTATACCAATATTGGCAAGGCCTGGGTTATTACACGAGAGCTCGCTCCTTGCACGCAACCGCACAAATTATTGCAAAACAAGGATGGCCGCAAACCTTAAAAGATGCTCTCAAGCTTAAAGGCCTCGGCCCCTACACGGCAGCCAGCTTTTTGGCTCTGGCTTTTAACCACCCAGAAACCGTGGTTGATGGCAATGTCATCAGAATTATCTGCAGATTACATCACTTAAAACAACCGGTTAAAGAAATTCTTCCCCAAATCCATGAGCTGGCAGAAAAGATTACCGATAAAAAAAATCCGGCAGACTATGCCTCTGCCATCATGGATTTAGGAGCCCTCATCTGCACGCCTAAAAATCCGCAGTGTTTGCTTTGTCCATGGCAAAAACATTGCCAATCCTTTGGTAAAGAAGATATTGAAGAAATTCCTCTACGCAAACAGCCCCAAAAGATTGAAAAAAAAGGATTCGTTTATCTCATTTTTAATTCTAAAAAAGAAATTTTCATCCGTAAACGCACCGAGAAAGGACTATTATCAGGCCTTTGGGAATTTCCATGGGATGATAACCTCACCCCACACCCCAACACTCAAAAAACTGACAACTCCGTCACCCACATTTTCACGCACATCAAGCTGACACTTCAAATTAGCATTTGCCACACAAACACTCTGCCAATGAAGGGAGTTTTTGTATTGCCTTCCCGCCTTCAAAACTACCCCATGTCTACACTGATGAAGAAAATAATAAAAACGGCCAAGCTTTAAACATACCCACTTATACGAAATATCTGATTCTTTTTACTGGAAAAATTTTTCAAATCCGTTTATAATAGATACTGTAATTCCACAAAGGAGGGCTCACATGGAATATATAGAAACCACGTTAGAAAGCCTAAAAATTCAGCATGCACAGCTAGATTCCGCCATCAGGGAGGAAGAGAGCCATGTCTGGAAAAACATGATAAGAATTGAGCAGCTCAAGAAAGAAAAGCTTCGCAAAAAAGATGAATTACTCAGAAGAACTCTGCAAGCACAATAACTAATTCTCTCCTCAAAAAGAAACGGCCTCCATCCACCAAATTTGAGGCCGTTTTTTATTTCTATTTCACACTGAAAATCGTTTTAGGCGCGTGCTGGCTAAGAAGCCTTTGTACATAGCGCCCCTGATAAAGATTAATCCCCAAAGAGTTTCCAACCTCCACGGCCTTAGGATCATCAATACGGCACAAAATCATTTTTGCCCGCTCAGCTTTGTTGACATAATCCATAAAATGCTTATCCTCGTGAATCACATCCATAAAAGAGGGATGCCAAATAATCTTCATCAAATCGCAATTAAGATTCGCCCGATTAAGATATTTCAACTTATCAACCGTAATGCCGTCAATACAAACCTTATATCCCCTGGCCTGGGCGAAAGTTTTTGCCAAAATAAAAGACTTGATATCGCTAAAGATATCAACCAGCTGCAACTCCAAAATAATGCTGGAACGCATAGAAACATTAATATTATCATCAAAAGCCAAAAAATCATCAGACAAAATGGTTGAGACGTTGATATTGACACTGAAATTGCCGATAAGCGAACCGTCATCGTGGCGGCTGATAGTTTCCAGAACCCTTTTATCCAGAGTTTCGCTCAAAGACAAAAACAACCAAGGATTAGATGTCAAATCAACATCCGGCAGCAACATTTCTCTCAAATCCGGAATAGAAACATAAACTTCCTCAAACACGCGTTGCGGCACTGACTTTCCGATAATGGCACAAATAGCCTGACGGCGAATAAAACTTGAGAAATCAGCCACCGACAATATTTTCTGCACTTTGGCCAACATCTCCGGAGTTAAGTTGCGTTTAACTTTTTTGTTGCTGGTGTTAAAAACGGAAATAGGGGTTGTTCTGGGCAATCCTGAGGGCTTTTTTTGTTCTGGCAACGGCTCTTGCATCACTTTTCTAATTTTAGCTCGCAATTCATCTTTTTGGGTTGCCAAATCAAAGATCTGAGCAAACTTAATTTGCTCAAGATCCTCTGCATCCTTCAGCAACGGATCATCATGAAAAAGAAAGCGCACCTTAACCAGACAAGATAAGACCTCATCATGGCATTTCTTATTAAACACCACAATCAAATCATCATTATGCAGAGAAAAAGTGGCAGCCTCCGCCATTGGAGAAAGAGCCGCAAAAGTATCCAAAAGTGCCTGCCTGTTAACGGCCTTAAGGTTTTGATTTTGTAGCATATGGACACTCAAATAGAGAGCTTCTAAAACACGCCCTTCTTTTTCGGCTTTTTTAAGATGTTCAAAAATCAATACATCTCGTCTCACCATATGATAATCAGACTGTTTTTCGAGCATCATTTTTATCCCAACAACTTCTCCAAATATTCTTTATCAAAGCACCCATCGCGAAACTCTCCGGCAATCAAGCGTCTGCGTTTTAAGCAATCTTCCGTCTTGCACCTGGAGGCGTAAGGGCATTGCGCTTTAATCAAAGATACTTCTAATTTATCAATATAGGGTCCTTGGAAATTGCGAATTCCATACCCCACTCCCCAACGCATGGCGTTTTCATCTTTGCATTTGGCCAAAATGATATTATCTGCACCAAAATCATCAATAAATTGTTTTAGATTCTGATTTTTGGGTTCAAGGGACATCATCGGATCCCAGAATATTTTGATCATATCCGGCTGCAGACGAGAGATATTGAGCATTTTGAGCATTTCCGGAGAAGTCGCGTCAATCAATATTTTATGTTCGCCGCGGTGCAAGACCTCTTTGGCCTCAAAATAAAGATTAAGGCTATTAAAAACATCCATCATTTGAACTTCGGCAACAATTCTTTGCTCCGGGCGCAAAACATTTTTGGCAAAGTTAACAAACTCCTCTGAGAATACGGAAGAAAGATTGAGATTAAGCCCGATATGCTGCGGCCAATTTTTAATATCGGCAAACATAAAAGAAGAAATTGTTTTTTTATCCAACGCCTGAGTCAGGTAGAGAAACAACCACTTATTAGCAGTCAGATCAATATCTGCATCATAAAGACGGCTCAAATCCTTAACCGCCACAAAAAATTCCTGAAACAGCGTTTGAAACTTATTGGCGCTCTCGATTCTGACAACGCTCTGATGTTTGACCAACTCGGTGATATTGACATTATTAAGTTGCTCAATCACGCCATCAATTTGCGAAGCTTCCACCGGATATTTATAAGCAGATAAATCAGGTAATTGAGATGTTTCCATCATCTCTTCAATGTGGCGGTAGAGTTCGGCAAAATCATCGGGAAATTCATAAAGTCTTGCAAACTCGCTCATATCCTGCGCGTAGAGGATCGGATCACTGGCCAGGCCGGCCCGCAATTTTGTGACCGCATCATCAACCGTTGTCTGGGTAATATTTTTGCCCAAGATGGCAAAATCACCGTTACTCAAGATAAACATCATGCCATAGGCAGCCCCCACCAAGTCATCAAACAACTTGGCAATAATCTTTACAAATGCAGGGTGCCTGTTTTTGGGTTTAAGCTTAGAAACATTGACATACAGAACCGAATAAGAAGACTGACTGCGAGCGATTCTGTCCAATGCATCCAGCAAAGCTTTTTCAGCACCAAATTTCCCAGCTTTAGCCATTTAACCTGATACGCCTTTCTCAAAAAATTACGTTTATCATAAACTTGCTTTAAGGCAAGAGCAAGTAAATATCACAATTTTTCCTAGCCTAAAATGATTGGAGCATTAAATTTTTCAAAAGAGCAAAGTAAATATTGCGTTTTAGAGTCGTTGTTATATAATTTAAGATAAGTGTTTAGGCGCAAGGGAGGACAAAATGGCATCGACAATCAAAATTTGCATGGGCAGCTCCTGCTTTGCCCGCGGCAACTCCAAAAACCTACAAACGATTCAAAAATTCATTGAAAAAAATCACCTGGATGCAGAAATTGAGCTTGAGGGCCTTCGCTGTTGCGATAAATGCGCCAAAGGTCCCAACATCATGATTGACGATGTTGAATACAACAACATCGACAGCGGAACACTGCTTGATATCCTGGAAAAACATTTCAAAAAATAAGACTATTTTCATAGGGAGCCCCAAGAATGTCCAATCGAGATTACCCCCTGCATACGGTAAAAACAGATTGCCAAGATTGCTACAAATGTGTTCGCCGCTGCCCGGTCAAAGCCATCAAGATTGAGGACAACTCAGCCATGATTGTGCCGGATTTGTGCATAGCCTGCGGCACCTGCTATAAAGTTTGCCCGGCCAAAGCCAAGCAACCCCGAAACGACCTCACAAGAGCCAAGTTTTTGGCCTCTTCAGGCAAAGAAATATATGTTTCTTTAGCCCCGTCTTGGATTACAGAATTTCCCGAATATACAGCAGAACAAATGATTGCCGCCATTCGCCGTCTTGGGATTCGCGGAGTAAGCGAAACCGCCCTCGGAGCCCAGGAAGTCACCAGCAAAACGGTAGAGATCTTGCAAAAATCTGCCGCCAAGGGTGAGAAGAAATTGTTTATATCCACTGCCTGCCCGGCCGTTGTTGAATATGTGGAAAAATACCTTCCGGAGCTAACGCCGAATTTAGCCCCTGTTTCTTCGCCTTTGCTGGCGCATTGCCGAATGTTAAAAGATAAATTCGGCAGCCAGATAGAAACCATTTTCATTGGGCCTTGCATTGCCAAAAAACTTGAAGCCGACAGACACCCAGACTTATTGAGCCTGGCCATAAGCTTTACGGACCTGCGCCAATGGTTCAAAGACGAGGGGATAGATCCTGCACAGACAAAACCAGGTGTTTTTGATGTTTTTGTCTTGGATAAAGCCAAAGAAGGCACGGCCTACCCCATAGAAGGCGGTATGCTGGAAACCATTCGCGCTCACAAGCTTTCCGATGATATTTATACCTCGCAAATAACCGGCATTTACAGCATTCAAGATGAGCTTTCCAACCTCAAGCCAGAAGAGATGGAGCGCCCCACCTTTTTAGAATGTCTGGCCTGCTATGGCGGTTGTATATCAGGTCCCTGCACCAGCAATAGAGCCCCCGGCCTACAAAAGCGCATGGAAATCTTGAAGAACGCTGTCTTCACGGAAGAATCCGGCAAGCGCAAACCTCAATACAACATTTCACTTGGCTACAAAGCCCAAAACAGCGTTGACACGGACCAAACATTCAGCGAAGCAGAAATCAGAAAAGTTCTGGCCAAGATAGGCAAGTTCTCGGTAGAAGATGAATTAAACTGTGGTGGTTGCGGTTATGATACCTGTCGTAACTTTGCCAAAGCCATGCTAGAAGGCAAGGCCGAACCGGACATGTGCGTATCTCACATGAAACAACAAGCGCAACGCAAGGCCAATGCTCTCATTCGCTGCATACCCTCCCCGATTGTCATTGTCGATGCCAAGCTCAACATCATAGAATACAACAACGAATTTCGGGACACTTTCTGGAATGAAGAAGAGCATGCTGATATTTATGACTACAACAATCTCTATGGGGCAAACCTAAGAGATTTCATTAGCTTCACCAACTTGTTTTCAGCCTCATTGGAGTTAGAGCAAGATATTCACAAAGAACACGTCCGCCATGAAGACAAGCTGTTTGATGTCGTTGTATTTAATATTGATAAAAAACAAAGTGTTGGTGGCATTATAGAAGATGTCACCAATACCGAGATGCACAAAGAGCAGATTGCCGCCAAAGCCAGAGAGGTTATTCACAAAAACCTGGCTACCGTCCAACAAATAGCCTGCACACTGGGAGAACACATGGCAGAAACAGAGGTCTTACTGCGCTCAATAGCTAAAGACTACGCGGCAGAGGAAACGGAAGAGGCCAAGCTGAAAATTCGCACCAACTCAACCGAGGGAAAGTAGCCAGATGGAAGATTCGCTCTACATAGAGATCGGCACCGCCCAACAGCAAAAATACGGCGAAGACTGTTTTGGAGATACGATATATTCGAAAAAAATACCGCAAGAACGCCGCATTATATCGATTCTTTCCGATGGCTTAGGCAGCGGAGTTAAGGCCAATATTTTATCATCCATGACAACGCGCATGGCTATGACATTTGTAGAAAGCAACATGGAACTGATGCATTCATCAGAGGTCATGATGGACGCCCTGCCCATTTGCCAGATTCGCAAGATTAGCTATGCCACGTTTTCGGTTGTAGACACGCAGCTAGACGGCAAGACCCGCATTTTTGAGATGGACAATCCGCCGTTTATGCTAATTCGCGGAGGCAAAGCCGTCAATGTGCGTTATCGGGAAATATCTTCTGAGAAATGGAAAGACCGCACCATAAACATCTCGCAAATGACCAACCAGGAAGAAGACCGAATAATCTTGATTTCAGACGGTGTCAGCCAGGCAGGTCTTGGCAACAGGCTTTATCCGTTGGGCTGGCAAAGGCAAGGATGCCTTAATTTTGCCATCGAAAAGATTCGCAAAAACCCACATATTTCAGCCCATGAGCTGGCCCATGCAATTGTGGCTGAAGCCCTGAGTAAAGAGGTGGGAGGCCACGCCGGAGATGATATCAGCTGTGTTGTCCTATATTTTCGCAAACCGCGCAAACTTCTGGTTTTAACCGGCCCTCCGTTTGATGAGAACCGAGATAAGGAGTTTGCGGAGATGGTTGCAGACTATGACGGCAAGACAGCCATTTGCGGAGGAACCACAGCCAACATAGTAGAAAGGGAATTATGCCTAAAATGTGAGATTGACAAAACCTCTTTTGACGATAAAATCCCTCTTTGCTCCAAGATGGAAGGGGTAGATTTGGTCACGGAAGGCATTTTGACCTTGACTGATGTGTATCGTATGCTAAAAGAAGGCATTGATACAGATAGAGACAACGGGGCAACTCGTTTAGCGAACTTGCTTCTTGACAGCGATAAGATAGATTTTGTAGTTGGCACCAAAATCAACATCGCCCACCAAGATCCGAACCTGCCGATGGAACTGGAGATCAGACGCAACATCGTCAAAAAGATTTTCAGAATTTTGCAGGATAAATACTTAAAAGAAATTAGTATCAGATACATTTAGAAAAGGACCAGGCCATGAAAAAAATAAAAGTCAGAATCTGTGTAGGAACCTCTTGTTTTGTAATGGGGTCGGCCCAAATACAATCACTAGAGTTCAATGCGCCCTCAGACATTGCCGATGAGATAGAGATTGTGGAAGAACGCTGCATGAATTTGTGCAAAGACATCACCCGCAAGCGCAATCGCGGTCCTTTTGTGTATGTTGATGATGAGCTGATAGAAGAGGCCACATACGAAAAAGTTGTTGCCAAGATTAGAGAGAAACTACAAAAATAATAAAAAGGTAAGAAAAGACTATGCTGATACCCAAGAATAATGCCAACCTGATGAGAACCAAGATTCTCATAAAATTGGCACAAAGTTATCTGGAAGACAAATTTGCCGAGGCAGACAGGATTCCGCTGGAATTGCGCCCCAAAGACGGTGAAGTTAGCCGCTGCTGTGTTTATAAAGATCGTGCGGTATTAAAATATCGCTGCATGGCAGGCCTTGGCCACTGCCCGGAAGAAGAAACCGATGAATTAACAACGCTCAAAGAGTATGGCGAACAAGCCTTAGAGCGCACGCATGCACCCAAAAACAAATTATCGGTCATAGATATTGCATGCTCGGCCTGTGTAAAATCACAATATGTCATAACCAATGTTTGCCGCGGATGCTTTGCGCAGCCATGCCGGCTTAACTGCCCCAAAGAGGCCATTTCAATTGTCAATGGTCGTGCGCATATAGACCCCGACAAATGTGTCAACTGCGGCAAATGTTTTGAGGTTTGCCCATACCATTCAGTAGTAAAAATTCCGGTTCCGTGTGAAGAAGCCTGCCCGGTAGGAGCCATCACCAAAGATGAGAAAGGCAAAGAGCACATAGATGTAGAGAAATGCATTTCCTGCGGACGTTGCTTAGCCTCCTGCCCGTTTGGCGCAATTGTAGAGCGCTCACAGATGATAGACGTCATGCGCGAAGTCAAGGAGACAGACAAAAAAGTAATAGCCATGTTGGCACCTGCCATTTCCGGACAATTCCCCGGTTCTTTGCAGAATCTTGTTGGTGCACTGAAAAAATTTGGTTTCAGTGATGTGATTGAGGTTGCGGTTGGAGCAGACATCACCACTCAAAAAGAGGCAGCAGAATTTATAGAGCGGATGGAAGAAGGCAAGCCATTCATGACCACCTCTTGCTGCCCGGCATATTTCAGAGCGGCTCAGGTTCACATTCCGGAACTCAAACCTTATGTATCCAGCACCAAGACACCGATGTACTACACGGCAGAGCTGGTCAAACAAGAGCACCCTGACTGCATATCAGTATTTGTAGGGCCGTGCCTTGCCAAGAGAGCCGAAGCCGAATGGGACAAAAACGTAGACTATGTTTTGACCTTTGAGGAGCTGGGTGCTATGTTGGTTGCTTCCGGCATCAACGTTGATGAATGTGAAGAAGAATCATTCAGCAAAGTTTCACACGTACAAGGACGCCAATTCCCGGTTACCGGCGGCGTGGCGGGAGCCGTTGCCAGCCTGGTTGGCGACAAGGTAGAGATTCGCACGGAGAAAATAGACGGCCTCACCAAAGAGAACATCAAACTCCTCAAGCGCTATGCCACCAAAGGCGGAGAGAACAATATGCTTGAGGTCATGTGCTGCGAAGGCGGCTGCGTATCAGGCCCCGGCTGTATAGCGCTTTCAAAGAAAGCGGCACGCGCGGTAGATGCCTATGCCCAAAGCGGTGAACAGCTAACCCCTGAAAGCAAAATAGGTTAAATCTGAACAAAAAACTCAGATATATAAACAATTAAGAGCCTCTTCAAATGAAGAGGCTTTTAATTTTAATTGCATTTTAATTTTTCTGCTCTAATATCACCAGTGCAGACGCGAGTTGCGTCTGTGGGGTGTGACAGCTCCATACCATGAAACCATCTCCTCTTTTAGGGGAGCCGGGGGAATAAGGCTATGCACGAAGAACCCGGACTGACATGGTACAGTTGTCAACTCCCCACCTTGATTTTTAGTCAAGGTGGTTTTGTTTTAACAAAACAAGGAGTGAGAACAAATGACTGAAACTCAAACTTTTTACAACGATATTCCTTCCAACACCAGCCTCACTCATAAAAAACTACGCTATCTGATTTGCCAACTTTATCACCTAGAAGGCCAGTGGGAAAATCTGCCGCCCAAAACCCAACACAAACTCTGGCGCGCACTGCAGAACAAAACTCTGCAAAATCTCTTAAACGATATGCCAGATGACACACCTCTTAGCACTCTGCTGAATCCGGCAGGGGCATAGTCAAGCTGTAACTCGCACCACTCCCGCTGGTCGTGGTGCTGGTTGGCAGTACCCTAACCAACAGAAAGTTTGGCTGGTGGAATTTATAAAGTGATTTTGAAGGCGAGGAAAATTTTAATGTACTTTAGGCGTACATGAATTTTCCGAGACCGCACAAAATCGCTTTAGAAAACCTCCAGACGAACTTTCTTCCCCCACATTAGAAGCCATTATGCGCGACATATAATAAGAAACCAAGGCAAAAGCTGCCGAAGCCGGCAGGGGCGTAACCAAGCTGTAACTCGCACCACTCCCGCTGGTCGGGGTGCTGGTTGGCAGTACCCTAACCAACAGAAAGTTTGGCTGGTGAAATTTATAAAGTGATTTTGAAGGCGAGGAAAATTTTAGTAAGCGCTAAGTAAAATTGATATGTTGATATCAATTTTGTCTGCAAGCTCTTCGGAACATCTTGCCTAAGCTAGGCAGCTACTGCATGCCGCAGCGAAGCTAGATGCCGAAGAAATAGGCGTACATGAATTTTCCGAGACCGCACAAAATCGCTTTAGAAAACCTCCAGACGAACTTTCTTCCCTCAAATTAGAAGCCGTTATGCGCGACATATAATAAGAAACCAAGGCAAAAGCTGCCGCAGCCGGCAGGGGCGTAACCAAGCTGTAACTCGCACCACTCCCGCTGGTCGGGGTGCTGGTTGGCAGTACCCTAACCAACAGAAAGTTTGGCTGGTGGAATTTATAAAGTGATTTTGAAGGCGAGGAAAATTTTAGTGTACTTTAGGCGTACATGAATTTTCCGAGACCGCACAAAATCGCTTTAGAAAACCTCCAGACGAACTTTCTTCCCTCTTCTAGTCTTTGCCTATATTAACATTCCTATTAACATTCACCGAGAGAATGATTCCAAAACCGGCCATCACCGAAAGGATAACCGTACCGCCATAAGAAATCAGCGGCAACGGAATTCCCACAACCGGAATAAGCCCCAATACCATTGAAATATTAATCATAACATACAAGAAAAAGTTGGTAGCCAAGCCAATTGCCGCTAACTTGCCGAAATAGCTGGTGCTACGCAGCGCAAAAGCAAAACAATAAGCGATGATTAAAACGTTTATGATGACGACAAAGATTGCCCCAATCATCCCAAATTCCTCAGACAACATCGTGAAGATAAAGTCTGTGTGCTTCTCCGGCAAAAAGTTGAGATGGCTCTGTGTTCCCTTCAAAAAACCCTTGCCAAACACGCCGCCGGAACCCAAAGCAATTTTAGATTGAATAATATGGTAGCCGGCCCCCAACGGATCTCTCTCGGGATCCAAAAATGTCAAAACACGGTTTTGCTGATATTCATGCAAAAAATTCCATGCAATCGGCATCAAAATAAGCGCCCCCAAAAGCAAAACGCCAAATTTCCACATCTGCACACCAACGGCAAAAAAGATTGCCCCGGCAGAAAAAATAAGCATCAGCGCCGTTCCCAAGTCTGGCTGTGTCATCACTAAAAATGCCGGAAACAAAACCATCAATGCCGGAGTAATCAGGCCTTTGGTGGTTTCAATACTCTGCAAAGAAGAAGAGTGAAAATATCTGGCCAACGCCAAGACCAAGGCAATCTTCATCAGCTCGGAAGGTTGCAACTTCATAAATCCCAGGTTAATCCAACGCTGGGCACCCATACCGATATGCCCCTCAACCTCAACAATAATCAGCAACACCAACGAGACAAAATAAAACAAATAAGCATAGCGCATAAAGATTCTGACATCTATAAAAGCCAAAACCATCATCACCGCAAAACCAAGCCCAAAACGCATCAGCTGATTCAACGCCCACGGGCTCCAGCTGCCGTTTGCCGCCGAATAAAGCATCACCACACCAATTCCGGCCAGAATACACAACAACAGCACAAAAGAAAAACTGATATTCTGAAATTTCTCTCGCATGGTTGGCGGCTGACTTTTAAAACTTGTTTCATAAAATTTATACATTTTGTTTATTCCACCGGTTGAGAAGTTGCATCAAGTTTCAGGGCCTCAAGCAAAAGTTTGCTGCCGATAGGCGCTGCCACGGCAGAACCGCCGCGCCCATGCTCCACCAACACCGCCACCGCATAACGCGGATTATCGTGCGGAGCATAACCCACAAACAAAGCATGATTTCTATATTTCCAAGGCAAATCTTCTTGTTTGATAATACCTGTTTGGCGCTCTTTCATGGTAATACGGCGCACCTGGGTTGTTCCGGTTTTGCCGGCCATTTTCAAGCCATGAAAATCAAACCTGGAACCAAGAGCCGTACCACCGGGAGCATTAACCACATCGTACATTCCCTGTTTAACAAGAGAAATATAAGAAGAATTAATCGGCATCTTTTTAAAGTTCAAAGGAGAGCCCTTGTCTTTTTTGGTAAAAGTGGGAACCACTTCATAACCACCATTGGCAATACGAGCCGTCATGGTGGCAAGCTGTATCGGCGTTGTCAAAATATAGCCTTGCCCGATACCTGAAATTAAACTCTCACCTTGCTGCCAAGGTTCGCCAAATCTCCGCCATTTCCACTCTGTGTCAGGAATAAGGCCCTCTTTTTCATTTTCAAGTCCGATATCGATTTTTTGCCCCAATCCAAACCTTCGTGCCATTTCGGCAATCTTATTAATACCGAGTTTCTGGGCCGTCTCATAAAAGAAGATATCGCAAGAATGTTGCAAAGCCTGCACCACATCAAGATACCCGTGTCCGATATGTTTCCAACAGTGAAAAGCATGATCTCCCAAAAACATCCGCCCGGCACAAAAAGACCTTGTCTGTGGTGTGATTACCCCGCTTTCCAAAGCCGCCAGAGCCACCACCATCTTAAACGTTGACCCCGGAGAATATTGCCCGGCCACAGCCTTATTCATTAAAGGCTTGCGTTCGTTTTTATTGAGCTCATTCCACTCTTTGGTTGAAAGCCCCTGTGTCAACATATTTGGATCATAAGCCGGCACCGAAACAAAAGCCAAAATCTCCCCGCTGTTGACATCAAGCATAATTGCGGCGCCGCTCTCTTCGCCAAACAGCTCATAGGCCTTGGTTTGCAACCTCGCATCAATACTTAAATCAATCCTATCACCGGGGATACCATCAACTCTTTCAATTTCCTTCATCACGCGTCCGATGGCATTTACCTCAAGCTTCAAGTTACCGCCACGACCGCGTAAGCGTTTTTCATAAAGTTTTTCTATTCCGGCCTTACCGATTTTAAATCCCGGCACCTCCAAAAGCGGATCATCTTTAACATCCGTGTCAGAAACAGAAGAAACATAGCCGATGACATGGGCCGTTTTTTCGCCATAAGGATAATAACGGCTAAGCCCTTCATCAATAATGATACCTGGCAAGTCAGGAGCATTGAGCTGAATCTTGGAAACCTCTTCCCAAGAAAGATTGTCTTTAATCTTAATTGGCACAAAACTCCTGTTTTTCTTCAGATCTTTTTTTACGCGCTCTTCTTCGGCCTCAGTTATCGGCATAATCTTTTTCAAGGCATCCAAAGTCTCCTGAACATTGGTTGTCTGCTCAGCCACAATCATCACCTGAAAGTTCTGTCGGTTAGTCGCCAACATCACGCCATGTCGGTCATATATTACCCCTCTGGGCGGCACCAACAAACGAGTTGAAATTCGGTTTTCATCGGCCAATGTTTTATACTTATCTGCCTGATAAACCTGCAAATAATATAATCTGAAGATGAGACACAGTAACAAGAAAAGCTCCACCGCGCCAAGAATCAGCGAGCGGTTGATAAGCACTTTTCCTTTATCGTTATCACGGTTCATTACTCATCATCCTGAATAAAATTATTTTGCACAAAGGCCAACAACAACGAGATCAGCGGATAAACGGCGATTGTCGCCATATAGCTGAAAGCCAACATAGAAAGCGGCAAAAATTGACTATAATAAACAGAAACAATCAACCACCGGCTCAACATTGTGACCAAAGCCAACAAAGCGAACCCATACCACAACACAACAAATGGTTTGGCATTCAAAAACCTTGAGGTATTGTTGACCAAAACATACATCAGCAACAGTTCAAAAATATTAGACCCCAAAGGTGATGATGTCACCACATCATCAAGCACACCCAAACAAAAGACCGAACCCAAATTAAACAAATCCGGCCGATGTTGCAACCAAAAATAAACACAAATCATACCCATTGCCGGACGAATACTATTCAAAAACATAAAATCAAACGGCACATAAGAAAACAAGAGCAACAGCGCCGAAACCGCAAACGGCAATAGACGCTGAAAGACAGAAGTGATATTTTCATCCAACTCCTTAGCCATTACTTGTCTTCCTGGGGTGTTTCCTGCGTATTATCCAAAATTCCTTCCAAGCCGTAATCAACCAGTCTGATATATTCCAACTGTTCCAAACTGCTGAAAGGTTTCACCACAATCTCATTTTTAGAAACTTTGATAACCTTACCAATCGGAAGTCCGGCAGGGAAAACTCCGGCCACACCGGAAGTAACGATTCTATCCCCGACATTAACCGTCGCATCCAACGGAATAAAAATAAGCTTCGGCATGGTAGAGTTATCGCCGGAAAGGATTCCTCTGACTCTGCTTTTTTCCACCATCACCGGAATTTTGGAGTTAATATCGGTAATCAAAATAATCTTAACATAGCGTTGTCCGACCTTATCAACACGCCCCACCACACCTCTGTCAGAGAGAGCAATTTGCCCTTTTTTCACTTTTTCATCTCCGACATAAGCAATCATCGAATGAGAGAAAGCATCTCCCTCTTCGGCAATCACCCTGGCTGTCACAAAATCAGCCCGAGGCGGCGTTACATAATTGAGAAGCTTACTCAGTAGTTTGTTTTCAATCTCCAAGGCCCTAAAACGGTCATACACCATATTCAGCCGACGGTTCTCTTCCCTCAAGCGGATATTATCCTGGTGAATTTGCTTTAGGTCTTTGAAATAATCATAACCTTTGGCAACCATTTTTGCCGGCACCACCAAAATGTCAATCAAAGGGGAAAACATATCAGTGGCCACGCTGGAGGTTTTATCAATAATAACCGTATCGGTTTTATTAATCAGCATCAGCACAAAAGCAATTAAAAACAAAATTACCAGCGCAAATTTTTTGGCCAGTAACCTGATATGACTAAGATGTAAGAATAGACTTCTGCGCCGTTTCATCTCAAAAACCCGATAAAGTTCTGTTTTGCCTCTTGCAAGCTACAAAGGAGGCGTCTGGTCAGCTCTAAAAACCACTCCAAACACCTCCTGATTGCAAATCTTCTTTCTAATACATGGTAGAAAGAATTGTTTTGAGTCTGTCAATATCCTCCAGAGCTCTTCCGGTACCTTTAACCACACAAGCCAAAGGATCTTCGGCAATAGACACCGGCAAGCCGGTTGCATTGCGCAACACCTGATCCAAATTTGTCAACAACGCACCGCCACCGGTCAAGACAATACCCTTATCAACAATATCGGCAGCCAACTCAGGCGCTGTATATTCCAAAGCGACCTTAACAGCCTCAACAATCTGGGCAACCGGTTCAGCCAAGCTTTCTGCCACTTGGCGTTCGGAAATGATAATTTCTTTAGGCACACCATTCATCAAATCGCGTCCCTTAATTTCAAAGGTGCGTCCGTCACCTTTTTCCGGCGGGCAAGCAGACCCGATTTCTTTTTTGATTCTCTCGGCACTTCCTTCACCAACCAGCAGGTTATGATTGCGGCGGATATAAGAGATAATAGCGGCATCCATCTTATCACCACCGACACGAACAGAGCGGGCATAAACAATACCGCCCAAAGACAAAACGGCAACTTCCGTGGTACCGCCCCCGATATCAACCACCATAGAACCTGTCGGCTCGGTCACCGGCAAATCGGCACCAATTGCGGCAGCCATCGGTTCTTCAATCAACCATACTTTACGCGCACCGGCGGCCTCGGCCGATTCCTGAATAGCTCTTCTCTCAACAGCAGTAGAACCAGACGGCACACAAACAATAACCATTGGAGAGGCAAATGTACGACGATTATGCACCTTACGGATAAAGTACTTAATCATCTCCTCGGCAATTTCAAAATCGGCAATAACACCATCCCGCAGAGGACGAATGGCATGAATATTGCCCGGCGTACGTCCGAGCATTTGTTTAGCCTCATTACCAACGGCCAAAACCTGTTTTTTGCCGCGATATTCTTCAATTGCCACCACTGAAGGCTCGTTCAAGACAATACCTTTACCCTTAACATAGACAAGAGTATTGGCAGTACCCAGATCGATAGCCATATCAGCAGACAGCCACCCCATTAATTTTGACAACATTAATTTATCTCCGTTTTTTACACAAACTGATTTATTAATTGATTTTTATAACGATATACATTCCAGTGCAACAACAAATTACATTGTTAACACCCCAAAAATCATTTTTCGAAACAAGAAGATATTTCCCACTGTGCATTGAGTTTGTTCCTAAACCACGTTCTTTGGCGCTTGGCATATTGGCGGGTATGGAGTTTGGCCAAATTAATTGCCTCTTCAAGGCTCAAATTTCCGTGCAAATAGGCGGACAATTCCGGCACACCGAGCATTTTCATTGCCGGAAGATTATCTGGCAGATGGAGGGCATCAAGTTTTCTAACCTCATCTAAGGCACCGGCGTCCATCATCTTATCAAAACGCAAATAGCAACGCTCATCAAGTTCCTTTGTCGGCGGAATGATTTTAATTACTTTGAAAGAAGCCTCCGGCAGGTACTTAATCATTGGTTTTTTATACCACTCAGCAATAGATTGCCCTGTTTGCAAAAAGATTTCGGCCGCTCTTTTCACTCTGGTTATATCATTGGCATTGAGCATGGCGGCCGCTTTCTTATCATTTTTAAGCAACCACTCATAAACATTTTCCATTTCCGAAACTTTTTTTCTAACCTCAGGGGTTGGCTCGGGGATTGGTGTAGTTCCGTTAATCAAGTTATCTATATACATACCGGTTCCCCCAACCACAATTGGGAGATTACCTCTTTGCCAAATTTCACGAATGGTCCGAACCGCAAGTTTAAGCCAATCAACTACTGTACCGTTTTTCTGTGGCGGATATATTTCATAAAGGTGATGAGGCACCAGCTTTTTTTCTGCTTCTGACGGCGCGGCGGAAATAATAGGTGTGCCGGCGTAAACTTGCATTGAATCGGCATTAACGATTTCACCACTATAGCGCAAAGCCAAATCAAGAGCCAACCCAGACTTGCCTGAGGCTGTCGGTCCGGCAATAACCACGACGGTATTTTTACTTATGTCGCCAAGCTCTACCATCTTTTTACAGTTTCCGACAACTTGCTTCCTTGAGCATCATTTCGCACAAATCTTCATAACTCATGCCGGCGTATTTAGCCTGCTCCGGCACCAAAGACAACGGTGTCATTCCCGGGTGAGTATTAATTTCAAGCAAGACGGGGCCATCTTTTTCATTATAGCGCAAATCTATGCGAGAAACTGTTTTGCAACCTAATTTTTTGTGCAGTTTCTCCGCCCAAAGCATACACTTTTTTGCCACATCTTGCGGGATTTCTGCCGGCAGGATATGCTTGGTGACGCCGTCCGTATACTTTGCCTTATAATCATAAAATTCCACTGATGGTCTGATCTCGGTCACCACATAAGCTTTTCCATTGATACAACCAACCGTCAGCTCTTTTCCCGGAATATATTTTTCGATCAAAATTTCTTCATTTTCATCATCATATGCAACGCTTTTTAGATCCTCTTGTTTCATGATGATATAAACGCCAACGCTGGAGCCGTCACGCACCGGTTTGATAACATATGGAAAAAGAAGTTTTGTACCTTGAGAGAAGAAATCCCTAACCTTCATTTTTTCTCCCTCAGCCACCTTAATTCCGCACATTTGTGCCATATATTTGGTAATATCTTTATCCATCCCCAACAGAGAAGCCCTCAACCCCGAATGCGTATAAGGAATTTGCAACAAATCCAAAAAACCTTGGATTTCGCCATCTTCGCCCCAATTTCCATGCAGAGCATTAAATACGGCATCTGGCTTTTCCTGCTTTAAGACATCCAAGAGCTTCCAGGCATCCGTCAAATCATGCTCAATAACATCATAGCCTTTCTTGCGCAAAGCTTGAGCCACATTCTTGCCGGAGATGAGGCTGACCTCCCTTTCATGAGAAAAGCCACCCATCAAAACCAAAATTTTTTTAAGCATTATTAAATCCCTTTAAATTATAAATTTTTATGCTATTGTATCGGCAAATTTTTAAGAAAGAATAAAAGTAATGAAAAAACTTGCGCTCTATTTACCTGTTTTGCTCATTCTGGCCCCTTCGGCCTGGTCGGCCAGCGTGCAACATGACTTCACCGTCATTTTAGGTCCTTTTGATGCCAGCCGCACAAGCTTCACCTACGCCTTGGCCCCTGAAACTTATGAAGTAAAATCGACAGTCCGCACCGCAGGACTGTTTGACACTCTATACCCATTCAAGGCTGACTATTTCACCTCCGGCAAAATCAAAGGCGACACGCTGGAAACCAACAATTATCACTACAGCTCCAAAACCCGTTTCAACCGCCGCACCAAAGAGCTGATTTACAATGAGGAAGGTATTCCGGTTTATCGCATCAGCACTAAGAATGATAAAGAAAAAAAAGTAGCCATCGAAGACAGCCCCGATAACAAAGACACAACGGATTTACAAACAGTCTTTGCCGAACTGGCCAAACAGTACAACGAGGTAAAATTTTGCGATTCCCGCATGCAGGTTTTTGATGGCAAACGCCGTTTTGATGTAATTTTCAAGGATGAAGGAAAAGAAGAAATCATTGCCAATGAATACAGCCCTGCTCAAGGCTTGGCCGTCAAATGCTCAATGTATATAGATAAACTAAATTCCAAAGATGATGACTTATTGTGGGAGCTCACCTCCGAGCGCCCGATTTATTTTTGGATTTTAGAGGAAAAAGGCAAACCCTATATCGCCCGAGTTATGGTTGAAGATACCCCTCTTGGCCGCATGGATGCCTATACCTCTAAAGTAACCATAAAGGATTAAACAAATGTTAGAACGTGCAGAACTTTTATTACCGGCCGGCTCTCTTGTAAAATTAAAGACCGCTATTTTATATGGGGCAGATGCCGTCTATGCCGGCACGCCGGACTTATGCTTGCGTGCGCAAAGCAAATTCACCATGGAAGAGCTTAAAGAGGGGATAGAATACGTCCACGCGCATGGTAAAAAGATTTATCTGACCCTTAATCTGTTTATGCATAACCGCGATGCCGAAAAACTTCCAACCTTTGTAGAAACTCTGCGAGAACTCAGGCCAGACGGTGTTTTAGTCGCAGACCCCGGTGTTTTTAGTTTTGTAAGAGAACATGCCCCTGAGTTAAACTTGTTTGTTTCCACTCAAGCAAACGTATGCTCAAGCCTCGCGGTCAAGTTTTGGCAAAACCAAGGCGCCAAACTTTGTGTTCTGGGCCGCGAAGTAACTTTTGAGGAAATGAAACAAATTCGTTCAGATTGCCCTGATATTTTGCTTGAGTGTTTCATGCACGGCGCCATGTGCATGTCATATTCCGGCCGCTGCCTGATTTCCAATTATCTGGCAGACAGAAGCGCCAACCAAGGCAAATGTGCCCACTGCTGCCGCTGGCATTATAAACTGCATATTCGCCTAAAAGACGGAACCATAAGAACCATAGAAATAAATGATAAGAATAAAGACGCTTTTGAATTTGCTCTTGAAGAAGAGTTCCGCCCCGGAGAATACTACGAGATAGTAGAAGACGAACACGGCGGCTATATCCTAAACTCAAAAGACATGTGCTTGCTCCCGCGCCTGCCGGATTTGCTCAGCATCGGCATGGATTCGCTAAAAGTTGAGGGCCGCAACAAAACTGAATACTACGCAGCCATTGTTGCCAGAACCTACCGCCAAGCAATTGATGATTGGTATAAAGATCCAAAATCTTGGGATGAAAAGAAATATATGCCGGATTTATACACTCTGCAAAACCGCGGATATTGCCTTGGCTTTCACGATGGCAAATTGACCAACCTCAGCCAAAACTACGAATACACCCGCACGCTGGGGGATTGGCTCTTTGCCGGCTCCATTGTTGAATGGCAGGGAGATGATGCCATTTTTGAGGTTCGTAACTATATTAACAGCGGTGAGTTTATAGAGTTTTTAATCCCGGGCGGATTAAAGAATTTGCGTCTGACCTTAAATGAGTTTGAAGATGCTTTAAGCGGAGAAATTACTCATAAGGTCTCAGCCGGACAAGATAAAAAGATTCGCATCCGTCCGGATTCTTGGAATATACACATAGAAGAGGTAAAAAAACTTCTGCCCCAATATGTCATTGCCCGCAAATTTGTTCCACTGGAGGGCGAGCAACGAATAATGCTTGACCACAAAAAAGAAGAATTTGAGCAATTAAAACGAAAAGCAGAGATTTAATCTCTGCTTTTTTCAAGCGCGCTTAAACACCCCATCTTCAATCGGCGGCAAAAAAGAAGACAACCTTCCGACAACAAATTCCACACTGTCAACCCTGGCCAAAGAGGGGCCTTGGTGACAGGCCAAGATCATTTCATCAATATCTTTTTCCTCACCGCACATCAAGATTTCGACGCTACCGTCAGCCGCATTATGCACCCAGCCGGAGATTCCACCGATTTCCCTGGCTTTATTAATAGCCCAATAGCGGAACCCAATTCCCTGAACACGGCCTTTAATTTTGATATAAACTTCTTTCATGAGTGCAAAAACTTCTCAATATCGCAAAGTTCTTGCAAGCGTTCTTGGCGTTTAGCCTCGGCCTCATCATCACTGCCCCACACTTCCGCCTGGTAAAGTTCTTCCAAATAGGCAGCCTCAAATGCTTGTTTGGCAGTAATTCTCCCCTTAACCAAGGCGGCAGCCAATAAAACCGAACGCATATTAAGCGCGGCCAAATAATAGGCGGCCAATTCTTTATCACTCAAACTTTCCAGAAAAAGTTTCAATCTCACCCCGGTTTGTTTACCTTGAACGGGAACATCAAGCTGCTGGGTCTTGATAAATTGAGCCTGGAATTCCTTTTCTGCCCACTCCAACAAAGGCTGCCAAAGCTTTTCTTGTTTGGCCACCAAATCTTTATTTGTTCCCCAAAACAAGAGTAAATCCGTTCCGGCATATTGCAGCAGACGCTTAATAATATCTTGCCGGTATTGAGAAATTTCCTCTGTTGCCTGCTTAAGTTTTTCCAAAGTCATCAAATTTAGTCCTCAGCTTAAAATCCCCTAAAAGCATCCAACAAATCTTTGGCTGTGTTTTTCAAATCCTTAACACTGCCTTTGACACTGTCTTTAATCTGTTTAGTAGCATCATTATAAACATCTTGCGTTGTTGCCCTCACTCCTGTTGGTTTGGGAAAACGCGAGGCATAAGGCGTTCCCTCCAAGGCCGTATAACAAGGAGCCCCACTGCCGTTTAACATAACCTGAGAACCCAAATACGCGACACCTCCGGTTGCCACCACGCCGACAACCGTCTTTAAGGCTTGCTCATCATCAAGCCTGATTTGCGGCTGCTCAAGAGTCCCAACGACTTTAATAAACGAAGCCAAAGCTTGGGTGATATTGCCGTTTGCCAATTTATTAAACGAAGGCTCAATCGTAAAGGCGATATTATCATTAACCAAGTTGATGTTTCCGTCGCTGACAATTGTCAACTGTTTTGAATCCAGCGCAATTCCTTTGGGGAATTTTGCCTTTCCACCTCCCAAATCAGCCCGCACAACCGCACAGGTCAGATCCATATCCGTGCTTTTGGAGGTATCGATTCCCAAGGCAGCAAGCAGTTGGGTCACAAAATTTCCACCGATAAACTGCAAACCACCGGTCTGAATAACGGACTTATTCAAAATACCGATAACCTGCCCTTTGAGATTTTGCACAAGCTGACGATACGTTGTGCCAGTACCGGCCACATTGATATCAAGATCAAGATTTCCACCGCTCTTAACACCAAAATCGCCACTGCCGCTAACCATAAATTCCTTATGCAAATTCTGCAGTAACATATTCTTGCTGCTGGCCTTGAGTGCCACACTCTTGGCATTGGCATCAACCGTCAAATCGGCGTTGATATTGCCGCCGCCGAAATCAAATTCCAAAGGTTTAACTGCCAAACGTCCGCTTTTTAAGACTGCATCCATCTTGACATTATCGGCAACCATTCCCGGAGCAATTGATAACTGCCCCACTGCCAACTTAAGATTGGCATCTGCGCTATACAAAAGCTCATAAGGAATTAGTGTGTTGGGCACACTTTCCAGCGCCTGCGCCTCACTGATGAGAGAGGGTATTTGAAAAGCGAAATTACTGTTTTGATTAAAGCTCTGCAAATTGATTGCCGGGCTCTGCAAATCAGCCGTAATCTGCGGAACCTTACTATCCCAACGAACGGAAACCGTACCGGAAATAATATTGTTAACAATGTTTAATGTCTCAATTTTAGCACTGAGTTCCTTTGTATCACCATCGATTCTGGTCTTAAGAGTTGTTTCCGGCGCATTAAAATTTCCTGCCGGATTATAAATATTTGCCTCCACGGCGTAACGTGGTGCCGAGGTTACATCAGCAACACTTCCGTTGAGCTCGGCAGATATTCCCATGGCCTTAGTCGTCAACAAGAAAGGAAAAGGCTCTTGACCTTCCATCAATTGTGCCAAAGAACCAAGCTCAGCCTGCCCGTTGATTTTCTCTTGGTTATACAAGACATCAAAATTAAGAGCAATCTGGTCGGCATAACTCGGAACGCTCAAAGAAATATCATTAATAACCAAGTTTGTCAGTTGGTTAGCTTTGGCGTCATAATATTCCACTTTACCATTTTGGATAGAAACATTTTTAGCAGCAAACCCGGCCATTGCCACAGCAGAAGAAGCCTGCACGGTTTTATTATCTGCCAGAGCCGCCGGAACTTTTGCCGAAGCCGCCGCCTTGTTGGCCTTGGCAGACAAAGCGGAAAATTCCCAGTTTACCTGCCCGTCATTAGATTTTTCCAAAAAGATTTCCGGCTCAACCAATATAACCTTATCAATCACGATTTGTTTTTTAAAAAGCGGGAGCAGTGCAAATTTGACTTCAGCCTGTTTTAGGGTAACCATCTGCGGATTTTGTGCCCAAGAAGGATTAGCCAAAGCCACGTCATTGATAATCACGGTTGGCACCAAAGAGATACCGAGGCTGGCCTCACCGTTAATCTTCAACTTGCGCCCAAGTTCATTTTCCACCATTTCCTCGGCATACACTTTATACTTATTGAGGTCAAAATTTCTAACCGCAAAATATCCGCCGATGGCAATAATGATGATTATGCTGAAGACGATGGAAGATAAGATTTTAATAAAACGCATGAATAATTACTCCCTGAAATTTAATCCCAAGACATCGAACGCCTGACGGAAATGTTCCGGCACCGGCGCGGTTATAATTTGCTTCTTATGATATATACCGGATAAATCAATTTTGTATGCATGCAAAAAAAGTTTATCCGCCAATTCGGCAAAACGCTTTCTCTCTCGTCCAAAATACTTGTCATCTCCCACAATCGGACAACCTATATATTCAAGATGAGCCCTGATTTGGTGAGTTCGCCCGGTTAGAGGAGAAGCCTCAATAAGGGAAAAAAGCTCCCCGGTCTCATCCAAGACCCGATATTGAGTAACGGCCTTTTTGCCATCACTCAAAACTTGCATTTTTTCGCCCACTTTTTCAAGCGGAGCTTTAATATCCCCTTCTTTAGCTTTTGGCACACCGCGCACCAAAGCCAAATATATTTTGTGCAGATTACGGTCCTTAAAAGCTTTTGTAAGCAACTCGGCACTTTTTCTGGTCCTGGCCAAGACCAAGACCCCGCTGGTGTCTTTATCGATTCTATGCACCAGCTTTGGCGCCTCTTCCATTTCAAACTTCAAGCCCTCAAGCATACCATCCACATGGCGCAAGGTATTTGTTCCGCCCTGCACGGCCAAACCTGAAGGTTTATTAAGAACGATGATATTTTCATCCTTATAAATCACCAGCGAGCGGATATATGCTTCGTCTTTAGCGGAGAGACCTTGTTTTTCCTGCCGTTCCTCTTTTTCAGCCTCAAGCGGCGGCACCCTGATTTCCTGTCCGGCCACGAGTTTTAAAGAGGCCTCAGCCCTTGCACCGTCTACTCTAATTTGCTTGGTACGCAATAGCTTATTAAAACGCCCCAAAGAAAGCCCCGGATAATATTTCAAAAACCAGCGATTAAGCCGCATGCCATCATCTATAGGTTTAACTTTAATCAGTTCAACGCCCATTTTGGCTCCTTAAAAATCTCAATTTTCCGTCTCTTTCTTATTTTTACTACGCGCGGCCTGTTTTTCGGCTCTGAGTTTATCAAAATATTCCACCCGCTTTTTAACCTCTCTTTCAAAGCCTCTATCAACCGGAAAATAAAGTTTCACCCGTCTCATTCCGTCAGGAAAATAGTTTGCCCCCGAGAACCCATCCTCACAGTCTGGATCATATTCATATCCTTCACTATAACCAAGCTGTTTCATCAACTTGGTCGGCGCATTAAGGATGTTCTTAGGCGGCATCAAAGAACCCGTCTTGCGAGCCAAATCTCTGGCTGCATACATAGCCTTATAAACTCCGACAGACTTTGGCGCGGTAGCAAGATAAGCTGCCAGCTGCATAATCGCCAAATCCCCTTCCGGCGACCCCAAACGATCATAGACTTCCCAACAAGCAATTGCCTGGGTCACGGCATTGGGATCAGCCAAAGAAACATCTTCAACCGCAAATCTTGTCATGCGCCGCAATAAATATTTTGGATCCTCGCCGGATTCGAGCATTCTGGCCACCCAATAGAGAGCAGCATCCACATCTGAACCGCGCAAAGATTTATGCACGGCAGAAATAAGATTATAGTGTCCGTCACGCCCTTTATCATAGATTGGCGCCCTGGAGCGAACAATTTTTACAATATTGTCTTCATCAAAAATCTCACCGGGCTGAGCATAATTCCAAACACTTTCAGCCAAGTTAAGGATATAGCGCCCATCCCCGTCGGCCACTTGCTTCATAAATTCTCTGGCCTCTGGGGTCAAAGGAAGCTTACGCCCTTCTTCTCGCTCAGCGCGCTGCAAAAGTTCCTCAAAATTTTCAGGAGTTAAACGATTAAGAACAAAAACTTGGCAACGAGACAGCAAAGCGGCATTAAGCTCAAAAGATGGATTTTCGGTAGTTGCCCCCACCAAAATGATTGTTCCATCCTCCACATAAGGCAAAAAACCATCTTGCTGAGATTTATTAAAACGGTGAATTTCATCAACAAACAAGAGTGTGCCCTTGCCCTGGTTGGCACGCCGCTCCTGAGCATATTGGAAAACACGCTTCAAGTCTGCCACTCCGGAGAACACGGCAGAAATCTGTTCAAAATAAAGATTGGTATTTTCGGCAATCAACCTGGCAATGGTTGTTTTTCCGCAGCCGGGCGGCCCCCAAAGAATGAAGGAAGAAATTTTCTTGGCCTTAACCATGCGGCCCAAAGGAGCATTTTCACCCACGACCTGATCCTGCCCGACTACTTCTGCCAAAGTTTGCGGGCGGAGCCTATCAGCCAAAGGTCTTTTCACCTGAGATGAAAAAAGTGTTTCTTCCATGTTGCTCCGATTCGTTAATTAACACTGTTCAACATAGCAGAAATGATTTGAAATTTACAGTTATTTTTTCAAAGCAAACGGATTTTGCGAGGCCGGATTTTGTTCTTCCTCAAAAGAGTTCTCATTCATCCACCAACTATTCTCCGAGGCTTCTTTAAGGACTTGTGGATTGTCACTGATTTTGCTCCATTTTGCCGAGATTTCACTAAGCATTACCTCGTCAAAATCTTGCTCCTGAGGCAGTTTGCTTTTTGCCTCATCATAAACAACATTCATATACTGGTTGAGTTCCACTTCATCATCTATCCCCATATCCACATCATACAAAACTTCCTCAATTCTCGGAACTTTGATGTCTTGCACGTTTCGTCGCGCGGCAACCAAAGGAGATAAGAAATAAGCCGCCTCAATCATGGCCTTATTTTTAAATTTTTCATCCCGCAAAAAGTGGACATGGCTGGTTAAAATCGGCCAATGATAATAGCCTTCTACAAGCAAGAGCTGATAGCCTCTGGTCTCGACCTTAAAAGATTTTTTAACCTGCAATTCCTTAGCCAACCGATGAAAATAGTTAGCGTCGGTAAAATGAGTTTTGGATTTGAAAATTCGGCGTTTATCAAGAGGTATCTGAACTGATTTTGATGCAAAGATAGCGAGTTTATCAAGCTGCCTACTCATTTTGAAGCTGTTGTCGGCCATAATGATTTTATAACTGGTGTTAGCGACCATACTTTCCAGAGTGTCACGCCCGTAGGTCCTTTCCATGGCATTCAGACTGTTGCACAAAAGCAAGAAAGAAACCTTAGCTGAAGGTCCCTTGGCAATAACTTCCGCAAGGCCTCTTATTTTAAGCATCTGCCCCGCATCATCAAACACCATCAGCATAGGCAAAGCCCCCTTGCCATAAGTACCAAACACACTGTAATTCAACAACATCTCGACAAACATTCTGCCAACAAATTTTGATGTTTTGGTATTGGCCGCCGAGTATACGGTGATAGGTTCCCATTTTTTTGTTTGCGGATTTTTAGCCCCCCTCAATTCCCTCATGAGCAAATCATTTCCGCAAGTACGCTCACGCAAACCCTGGTTTAAGAAAACTTTCAAAGGTTTCAACACATAGGCAAACACCAACTGACGCTGTTGTTTGGAAAGATACAAAAACTGCTGCAGTCCCTTGACAATGGCGGCGCCATAATTAAACAAGGCGGCCTCCGCCAACAATTGTTCCAACCATTGCCGCCAGTCATCACTGCCATTATCGTCTTTGGCAGATAAATAGCTTTTAAGCAACCAGTCGGTAAGCATTGCAAAACATAAATCTTTTCCCTGCCAAGAAGGCGGAATTCCCTCCCAACTACCAATTGGCAAATAGTCATCAACCGATATCTGATTTTTGGCAATTTTTTGAATGGCCGGCGACGAATATTCCTTAGGCATAACGGCATAATAGCTGGCCAAGACATCCTTGTCTTCCTTGGTCAAGCGTCCGTTATCAATAATTTTATTTAAGAAATAATCATTGGCGATTGCCTGCTCACACTTTGCTCCCAAGAAACCGATAAACGCCGACAATGCTCCGGAGGCCAGCCAATCCCAATAATTTTCCTTGTCCACATGTCCTTCCTCAGAAACCATATAAGAGGCCAAGAATCTAATATATCCGTCACGTTCCGGTCCCGACGGCGGAAGATTCTCTGCCGCCAACGGATTCCAACGCGGATAGACCTCCCCTTTGTCCGGATTATCCTCCATATCCCAATTAAAATAAAAAGTTGGTCCCAAAGTCGCTCGATACCCGCTGGTATATTTGACCAATGTTCCGGTATTATCGACTGCAATTACACTGATATTATCAGAGCGTAGTATTGAAGGAATTGCCACTGTAGAGGTTTTTCCGCAACCAGTCTCTCCCAGACACAAAACCGACGCTGGCCTGCACAGGCCCAAGATTTGCCCGTGAAACCGCCCCAAAACCAGAAGGATTCCCTTCAACAAGCCCATCTTTTCCACATCTTCAAGCTTGGCAAAGTGGTGATTAAGAACATACCAAAAACTAAAAGAATAAGAACTGCGAGCAAAGACATAAAACAAGGTTCCAAAAGACAAAAGCGGTGCAATCAAGGGAATGCACAAGGCCGAATTTAGCTGAAACGTCCTAATACCCTGCACAAAAGTATTCCACCAACCAGAGTACACGACAAAGAAATAAGAGGGCTGGCTAAGAACTCTTAAAGCATTATGCTCAAACAAATGCACGCTGCCTTGACCAGTCCCAAAAACAAAAAAATGGACTAAGGTAAAAGACAAAACAGAGAGAACAACAAAACAAAAAAACGCCACCACGACACCGGCCAACAATACGGCAACCGCCCGGCTTAAACTTTTTTCTTCTTCTATATTCAGATGCTTAACCATTCTTTAGCGGCCATCCCGGCCACGATTAATGATTTGCTCATTGATTTCTCTTTTTTGAACTTCTTTCTGCTGCGGCTCTTTCACAATCTCTTGTTGAATTTCATTTTTCTTGGCCTGTCTGGCTTCTAGCTCTTTACGTTTACGCTCCTCTATAATTTTTCGCAGTTCTTCATTATGAGATTTCACCTGCAATTCACGCTCAGACTTAATATTTTTAAGAGCTTCTTCATCTTTGACTTTAGGTTTTTCGGCTCCATGACGAAAAACTTTTTTTCCAACTTTAAGAAGGCTCTCAATACTTATACCCTTATCATTAACAACATCCCACACACCAAATTCTTTTCCGTCTCCCAGAAAGAGAGAGTTCATATCAACTCCCTCAAAACCTTTTTGTTTTTTCTTCTTTGGCGCCAAGATTTTAGCCAATTCATCTTTACTTGGCACTCTGCCCAAGGCCTGAGCAATCTGTTGCGGAGTAATAATACACTCACTTAAATCAAGCTCCATAATATTAACACCGGTAAAATCACAACCGGTAAAATCGACCCCTCGAAGATTAAGCTTAGAAAGATCGATTCTCTGCAAGTTAAGCAAGGTCAAATTCAACTTAGAAAGGTTAAGTTTATGCGGATAGTATTTGGCAATATATTCAATCAACTCCTGGAGCTCCTCGATTCCCATTGCATCGATTTCAATATCCAAAAGGATAGCATCTTCCAAATCAGCCTCAGAAAGCTTAACACCATTAAGCTTTGCACCTGTAAAATTAGTCCGATGCAAAACTGCACCGGACAATATCGCGCCACTCAAATCTGCGCCTGAAAGATTGGCATCTGTTAGATTAGCCCCCGAAAAGTCTACCCCTCGCAAATCTGCTCCGGAAAAATCGACCCCTGTTAAATTTGCAACAGAAAAACTGGCATTTTGCAAATTTTCATTAGCAAACTTACCATTTTCAAGATTTTTGCCGACAAAATCGATACTATTTAAGAAACTGGTCCGCCCAATAGTACTATCACTACTCTGGGAAACTGCATGCCAAGAACTCCCCGCATCCTCGCCCCTCATTTTTTCATATGAGCGTTGGTTTTCTTCTATCTTAGAGCGGATTTCCGCAATTTTTGAATTTTTAATTTCATCACTTGCCATGCCGGCTACCCACCATTTAAGGATTTCAACTTCTTACATCATAAAACAAAATTGCGCCTTTGACAAATGATTTATCTACTTTAGCAAACACTCATGCCCACCGGAACGTAGAGTTAAACAGTCTCTCATTAACTTCTCCGAATTTCCGGTAACAATCAACCTAAACCAACGCCGCCCATCAATTTCGGCATCAATGACCTGAGGTTCATAAGCCTTAAGCTCAGGAAACTTTGCACTTAACTCCTGCCAATCAGCTTTAGCATTGGCTTTGTCTTCATAAGCCCCCAATTGCATAGTCTGATAGCTTCCTGGTTTTACAGGCTCAAAAACTTTTTTTGCCTGCGAAAGCTTACGATTTGCGGAAGAATTAACGACCTCTTCCAACCAATTTTCACCTTGCGCCCATCCTCTTCCTTCATTAGTCACAGCCAATATTTTAACTTGGGCCTTTGTAGCAGACAACATTTCCACAATATCCTGATTAAATGCCTGTTTCAAACTTTGTGAAACATCTTTTATTGGCGCCTTAAGCAAATTTTTATTAAGCGGCGACAACCCCGCATTAAAGTACAAACTACGCAAAGCGACTGCTCTTTCGGCCTTAATTTGCGCCTTTCTTTGCTCCAGCTCAAACATTGTAATTTTGGCATTCAAAAGAGCCAGCTTATCATCACTTGTCGGACGATGAATTTTTTGCAAACGCTTAATTTCTTTTTTCAAATCATGCTGTGTACGTTCGGCAACCTCGTAATCAGCATTTGCCAACTGCACCAATTGATAACTGATTTCAACCTGAGTTAAGATAGCAGCTCCCAACTCGTCAAAAGCTCGTCGTTGCAAATCAGCTTTCTGAGAAAACTTATCTGAAGCTTTCTTGTATTCTTCAAGAACACCTAAAAGATTGTTAGCAATTTTTATTGCCTTGTTATAAAGCTCCTGTTCATAGACTTGGTTTTCGACCTTCAAGCCATTGATATCCAACCGAGAAACAAGAGGATATTTATTACTGATATTGCGTCGAACCTCAGAAAATCCGTAAGACTTAACTTTCTCCTTAGCTAAAGCGAACTCTTTGCGATTACGCACTGCCGCTTCCTGAAAGATTTCGATGGTGTAATCTTTGTCAAAATCTTCCAGCTCATAAAAAGTCCTACCTTCAAGCTCTGCTTTTTGCGGTTCTATTTTAGTAAGTTCACCGTACTCTACCAAGGTAAAAGACATATTTTTGCGCAATTCTGCGATTTTCAACAACAAGACCTCTTGATTTTTGCGATAGTCATATTCAGCATTTGTCAAAGTACCGTTGCGTTTCTCTTTATCCTTAAGATTTTCAACAATTTTATTTTCTTGTCTGGCCAGACGGTCAAGCTCACGGCTTTTTCTGGTTGCAAACCAAGCATCTTGGTGTGAGCGAATGGCTGCCAATGCCATGTGTTTTGCCGAACTTTCATAAAAATAATTATCCACGTACGCTCTTGAATCGCTCAAATTTGCCGTAGCATAAATAACGGCAAACTCCAACACTCTTGAAGCCCGATAAAGCAAATTTTCGTCATTTATATTGGCATTGATAACATCATCAATAATCTCTTGTGGTTTAAGATTGGGATTGATTCCATAAATTTTCTTATTAAGATTTTGGCTGGCCACATCGACATTATACTTTGCGGCCCTAGCCATTGATGCATAAACATCTTGCTTTCCCTTAGCCAGTTCAGGATTCGTAGCAAAGACAAGTTCCTCGGCCTCAATTTTAGCATCGGTCCGACCATTATTAAAGCTACAAGCGGCAAGCAGTATGACGGCTGAAATCATTGAAAAGTGTAAGATACGAGCTTTTGACATCGGCAACATTCCCAAATGTAACAAACTGTAACAAGAATTTAAAAGCTTTTTACCAAAAATATTGGTATATGTAAACTAAAATAAAAATGTGTGAACTTTTTAGGGGTAAAATTTATGTCAAATATTAAAGTTGCAGTTATCGGCGCCGGTATGATGGGCAAAAACCATCTCAAGACCTACAAGGCTTTGAATGGTGTTGACTTGATTGGTGTTTACGATATTTTTCCTGACGCCTGCAAAGCTGCTGCCGAAACTTTCGGAATTAAAGCATTTTCTTCCTTAGAAGAAGTTGCCGCAGAGGTTGATGCCGTAAGCGTTGTTACCACCTCTGTTACCCACGCTGAGGTTGGCGAGTTTTTCTTAAACAAAGGTATCCACTGCTTGATGGAGAAACCCTTGGCCACCACGGAAGCACAGTGCCAAAGATTGATTAATGCCGCCAAGAAAAACAATGTTACTTTGTTGGTTGGCCACATTGAGCAATTCAACCCCGCTGTTGAGCAAATGCACAAAATTTTGTCAGACACCTCAAAAATTTGCTCTTTGAGCGCACATCGTATGTCTGCCGCCAGCGGCCGTATTACCGACGTTGATGTTGCCATGGATTTGATGATTCACGATGTTGAGGTTATCCAATCTTTGGTAAAATCACCTGTTGTCAACATTCAGGCCAGCGCCGTTAAAACCAAATCCAGCCCGCAAGGCAAAGACTATATTACAGCTTTGCTGGAATTTGAAAACGGTGCCACTGCAGATATCACCGCCAGCCGCATCACTCAGGCTCGTGTTCGTACCTTGGCCGTCACCACTGATACCAACTACATTGATATGGATTTCATCAATCAGAGCATCAATGTTCATACTCAAGGCCGCATGCCCTATGTTAAACAAGATGAAATCCCAGATTGGATGCACTATGGCTTGAAAGGCAGTGTTGAGCAGTTGTTTATTCCCACCAATCAACCTTTGCAAGCTGAGCTCAACCACTTCTTGAATTGCGTTCGTGGAACAGAGACACCTCGCATTAGTGGAGAAGCCGCACTTGAAGCCTTGAAGGTTATTTGGAACATTGAGGAGAAACTGGGTTTTTTCGCCCAAGACAATAAGCGGTTAAGCATTGCTGCTGAGTAAAAACTAACCCCAAACACACACGGCATATCCCCGGGTCTCCCGGGGATATGTTGTACTCGGGAGAGAACAAAGTGCGCTACAAAATCACCATAGAATATGACGGAACCAATATCTTAGGCTGGCAACGGCAACTGGATGGGCCAAGCGTTCAAGAGTACCTAGAAAAGGCTTTGTCTTATTTGTCGTCTGACGGCCAAGAGATTCCTGTTCAGGGTGCCGGCAGAACAGATGCCGGGGTACACGCACTGGCACAAGTAGCACATTTTGACTTGGAACGAGAAATTGCCGACTGGAAGTTAAGAGATGCCCTCAATTTTCATCTAAGAGAGCAAGAAGCGCCCGTTGTAGTCTTAAATGTAGAAGAAGTAGAAGATAGCTTCAATGCCCGTTTTTCCGCCAAAGGACGAGGCTATATTTATCGGATTCTAAACAGACGCTCTCCGGCTGTTTTGGAGAAAGACCGTGTTTGGTGGGTTCCGGTGGATTTAGATATAGGCAAGATACAAGAAGGAGCAAAATACCTACTCGGACATCATGACTTCAGCTCTTTTCGAGCAGCCGCCTGCCAAGCCAAATCCCCCATAAAGACGCTGGATAAGCTGGATATTTCACAAAGAGGAGAAGAGATAATTTTTGAGGTTGAAGCCAAATCATTTCTTCACCATCAAGTGCGCAACATGGTCGGAACCCTAAAGCTGGTTGGCGACGGACACCTGACCCCGCAAGATGTTAAAAGAATTTTAGAGGCCAAAGACCGCAAAGCCGCCGGACCAACAGCACCGGCTTGTGGATTGTATTTAAGCAAAGTCTGGTATTAATGAGAGCTTAAACTTGGCTCTCAAGCACTTTTACCGCAACATCATAATCAAAACCGGCCCGCACCAAAATAGCCAAATCTTTGGAACGTCGCTCTTTTCTAATTTCTTCGCTGGCACTAAACGGCCCGATACGCCTTTTGCGCGCAAGCTTAAGTGCGGATTCGAAAGGATCAAAATCTTGCTCGGCAATCAGCTTCTCAATAAGGTTTTCATCGATTCCTTTCTCTCGCAGTTTGCCATGAATATAGCGGGGAGATTTCCCTGCCGCCATATAGTCTTTAATTTTGAGCTCACTATATCTGGCATCATTAAGGTACCCCACCCGCTGAAAGTCAGAAAGAACTTCCTCAATCCAATCATAGCCTTCTTGCTTAACAAACTCTGGGGTGTGAAAAGCATAGTCATTCACTCTGCGGCGCAAAACTGAGCGAAGATTCGCCACTGAGGATTCAAAACGTTTCAAATAATAGAGTCCGATATTTTTAATCCGCATTTTAGTCATTTTGCGCATCGGTTTATCTTTTTTCTCTAATTCAAAAACATCCGCCACTTGAAAAATCTCCCTAACAGGTTTATACCTTTTGAACAGATATTAGATATAAGGAAAATATATAATGACAAGTTCAAAATCAATACCGTTTGATAACTGCACCTCTTTTTTTATCGAAAACGGAGTTTATCAAGGGCGCCTTATTCGCCTAAACAAGGTTGTTAACACCATAGTCAGTAAACACCATTATCCCAAACCGGTAGCAGCCGTTGTTGCCGAGAGCACTGCACTTGGAGCCTTGCTGGCCAGCCAGCTCAAATATGAGGGATTATTTACGCTGCAGATTCAAAGCAACGGTGTGATAAATTTAGTGGTGGTGGATGTCACCTCAGAGGGCAAGATAAGAGCCTGCGCCCGTTATGATAAACACCACTTGGAAGAAAGCCAAAAGCTACGCAAGACGAGCGGCGAGATAGAAAGCGCGCCGCACCTGCTTGGCGGCGGTTATCTGGCTTTTACCGTTGATCAAGGCCCCAACACGGAGCTTTACCAAGGCGTAGTTGATTTGCAAGGCAAAAATCTTTCAGAATGCGCCTTGAGGTATTTCAAACAATCCGAACAAATTGACACAGACTTGAAATTGTTTTTGAAAGCCCCCGAAGGCGAGTCCGCTTCTTGGCTGTCAGCAGGCATTATGCTGCAAAAGATGCCCTCCAAAGGCTCCCTGCTCTCTCCCGAGGAAGAGGCCGAAACCTGGAACGAGGCCAAAATTTTCCTGCAATCTCTGAGCGAGGATGAGGTCTTTGATGCCACATTGAGCGCAGAAAATATTCTGACCCGCCTCTTTCACGACAATAAATTGCACATCGCCAACAGCAAAGACTATGAGTTTGGGTGCCGTTGCTCCCGAGAAAAACTGTTGCACACATTGCAAACTTTTTCAAAAGAAGATATAGACGCCATGATAGAGAACAACAAGGTCACGGCCACCTGCAACTTCTGCTCGGAGCAATATGTGTTTGAGCCGGGTGAACTGCGCAAACAGTAGTTTAACCAGTTTTTAATGAATATTGATTAATGTAAAAGAAGTTCTCCAAAAGAAAGAACTTCTTTTATGTTTGCAAACACTGGAAATATTGCCATGATTAGTTTAAGAAAAATTTTACCGGTTTTAACCTTATCTGTATTGCTCAGCGGCTGTGCGGCCTGGTTCCCGGATTCCGAAGACGAAAAAATCGCCACCTACAGCGAGCCGCGCTACACTTCATCAGAGCCTATTCAGCTAAAAGTCAGCCAGATTAAAGTGATTTCTGAGTTTACACCCTCTTTCACTCGTCCGCATGTGGAGCATCTTTTCCCGGTTTCCATTGAAAAGACTGCCAAACTCTGGGCGCAAGACCGCTTGAAAGCGGCAGATTTCTCCACCAAGCGCATTGCTGAGGTTATCATAAAAGACGCAAGCGTAACCGAGACCTTGGAACCGAGTGAGAACAAAATTTTCAACTCCGATAGAGTACGCTATCGCGCCACCTTGGTCATGACGATTAAAATTACAGATCCTGAGAATATGTCACAGGCCTCCACCAACGTAGATGCTTGGCGCGAGCTGGCAATTCCGGCCAACACCGACATTGCTGAAAAAGAGCAATACTGGAACGGCATGGTAACCAAACTCTTTGATGAGTTCAACACCAAGATGACAGCCAATATATATCAATATCTGAATATGTATGTGATAAACAAGCCGCTCACACCGACTTATTACTAGTTAATGGCGTGAGAAGTTTTTCCTCCGGGTACTGACAAAGAAAACGTCGGTATCCGGATATTTTTTGTCTGCCCGTGAGCAAGCACTTTGCAACAACCATAAAATACGGCATTAGGAGAATTGAGCGGCGCCTCAGAGGTAAACTCAAAATACTCTCCCGGTTCAAGCTCGGGCAGCTCTCCCTTAAAACCGGCACTGGAATCATTATACCGATTCCCCTTATCATCGGTGATACTCCAGTCTTTACCCAAGAGTTGGATTTTATCATCGGTATTATTTTCAATACAGAGATAATATCCCCACAAGAAGTGGCTGGCAGGCTTTTCATCGACCAAAACCGGACAAGCGGAAACAACTATTCCGTCTGTTTGGCTGACACAAAACTCTTGTTCCTCAAGCATCTTTGCCTCTGAAAAAATTAACTTATAATTAACCTTTAAAGAAAAGAAATTTGATTCGCAAGGAGAGTCTAACGTTATCCCCAACTGGTCAGCGACCAGTGGCAAAACTTAGCTGTCATCCGCTCAACTCACAAAGTTCGTTTCGCCCAGGCGACGGCCTGGAGCGATAACTCCGCTGTAACCCGCGCGGCTCCCTTTGGTCGGCGCGCTAATTTTGGGTGCCATATTCAAACAAATACTGCCCTCCCCAATAATTTAATTGCATTTTAATTTTTCTGCTCTAATATCGTTTTCGCAGGGGCGAGTTGCGCCTGCGGAGTATCGAAACTCCTTAACACAAAAACCACTCCTCTTTTGGGGAGCCGGGGATATAAGCGTACTTGTATGTCGAATAACCCGGACTGTTGTGTTACAGTTTCGAACTCCCCGCCTTTTCTTAAAAAAGGCGGTTTCTTTTTTCTTAAGAAATTTAGGAGTTTGTAACGATGAAAAATTTTTCTTTTTTACTGCGTAGTCAGTTAGCTACACAACTTAGACAAATCAGGCTTGATAAAAATCTACCCATCACCAACATTGCCTGCGGGTGCGATTTATCCATTGCCAATATTGATGCTATTGAGCGTGGAGAGCCGCTTTCTTTTAAAAAATATCTCCGCCTGATTCGATATTACGGAAAACAAATCCGTATCCAATTATTAGAATAGCTTGAGAATGCTTTGGCTGGCCTGGCTTGCAAGTGAGAGGGAATTAATGGCTAATTGTTGGCGGGTTTGCAGAGCCAACATATTGGCGCTCTCCTCGTTCATATCCGCGAGTGTCAATTTATCCGCTCCCTCGGTCAAAACATTGACCAAACTTTCGGTGAAGTCTTGGCGAGTGGTGATGATGGAATAGTTGTTACCAAGCTCAGCCGAATAATTGCGGATGCTTTTTAAAGCGCTG
>CASERH010000012.1 GCA_949290295.1 uncultured Pseudomonadota bacterium
CGGGCGCTTCGCACTCCGCCGCCTGGCGGCCTCCCTTTGGTCGCTCTTCCTCGCTCCTATAAATTCGGAGCTCGGGCGTCAAACCAGCTTCGCTGGTTCAATCAAGCCTTACCAAACCATACACCAAACCCCGCACAAGGCGGGGTTTGGTGTATGGTGGGTGTGGCTGGGATCGAACCAGCGACCCCTACGATGTCAACGTAGTGCTCATACCACTGAGCTACACACCCGTTTCATCTTTTGGTGCCTATCTTATTATCTTATACTTTTTCTTTTGGCAAGAACTTTTTTACATACCAACTTAATAAATCTCAAAAAAAAATTCCTATACAAAAATTTTTATCGACGTAAAGATAATCTATCTTTTATTTGAACTTTGAACTGGGACTCTTGCAATGAAAAAGTATCTTACATCTCCTTTAACCACCCCCATCTTCTTCTCCCTTATTTGGCTTGCCTGGATGTGTTTTATTTTTGTTTTTCAATATGATGCTCTGCCCAATATTCTAGATGAAGAAACCGGCTATCTCGAATTTATTACAAACCTGGCTTATTTGCCTTTATTAATCGCCTTCATTTGCTTTGCAAAAACTTTTTGGAATAAATCTAAAAGCTCCAGAATCGATTTTATTCTTTTTGTTTTTCTTGGAATTTCAGCTTTCTTGAGAGAAAACGGAATCCAACATTGGATACCCTCTAAAGATACTACCGCTTTTAAATCAAGATTTTTTCTAAACCCCGAAAACCCTTTGAACGAAAAAATTTTGGCCGGCTTTTTGCTCCTTCTCTTTTTTGCGGTCATTTTATATTTGGCGGTCAAATACACAAAATACTTGGTTACCTCCTTCTTTAAAATGAATCCTGTTACCTGGTCTATTGCCACACTTTGCACCTTAGGTGTTCTCGGAAAATTTATAGACCGCTTCCCTTCAAACTATAAGCATAGTGGCGGTGTTGCCTTGCCAGAACAGCTACGCCTTAATCTTCAAGTTATGGAGGAAACTTCTGAAATCTTATTGCCTCTCATCGCCGCTTTTATACTTTTTCAGTATTGGCTCTTGAAGAAAAAGCCCCAAAATTAGGGAATATTTAAGCTTTTTCTCGTATAATGCTCTTTACTCTCAAACAATAAGGAGCATTGGTGTGGATAGCAAAAAACTTGATTTCAGGGTTAATTATAAACCCCACAGCGGCAATCTTTTTCCGCCGGAATTTCTTGAAAACTCGGCCCTGAGCGAAAAAGAACTCCGCTCCTCAGAGGATTGTTTTGTCACCGAGATCATCAAACAAGCATCTGATGCAGGAATTCCGCTTATCAGCATGAATATCCCTCGCACGTTTGTCGATGCTAACCGCGATAAAATCGAAATTGATGACAAAATGTTTTTTGATGCTCCGCAAAGCTCCACCAATGCCGGAAGCCGACGTTGCCGTGTGGGGCTTGGCGTTATCCATAGAATCGTCTATCCAAATAAAAACATTTATGACGGGTTACTTTCTTACCAAGAAGGAATGGATAGAATCAAATATGTATATGATGCATACCACAAACGCTTGAAGCAACTCGTGGATAAATGCGTGCGCAAATTTGGTTTCTGCTTGCTGGTTGACTGCCACTCTATGCCGTCTATGATTTGCAATATCATGAATGAAGAAAAGCCTCTGGATTTTTGCATCTGCACCCTTTTTGATGAGAGTTGTCCTACCCAGATGTCCGAATTCCTAAGCCGAGCTTTGGAAGAGTTTGGGTATCGAGTTGAATTTAACCGCCCATATGCCGGTGCCTATATCGCTTTTAATTACTGCCAGCCTCGCAAAAACATCTATACACTGCAACTGGAAATAAATCGCAGCCTCTATATGAATGAAAAAGCCCTAACAAAAAATAAGAATTTTCAATCTGTTAGCAGCAATATTTGCCAGAGTATTCTGGCCTTGGCGAATTTTTTGCTGGATTTTAAAAAATAAATATGTTATAAGCCTCTCTTGTTTGTAAACTATTTGTTAACTTTTGTAGCGAGTAGTTTTGGTTGGGCCGAGCATTTTCAGCCGGCGAAACCTTTGGATCACCAACCTCAGGTTATTTTATTTTTATGGTTGCCGTGAGACAAGTTGAAATTGGCACATTTGTTGCATGAGGGATACTTGTTGGCTAACCTGAGGGAATAGAGGGATGCGACTTTTCGTATCGAATATTTTAATGCTTTTGTTAATATTGCTGATGTTTATTCAGCCAGTACAGGCTCGAGCTTACTCCGAATTTCATGATGACGCTCTGGTTTGTATGGAAGCCACACAAAAACTTGAAAAAGAATATCAAATAAAAGAACACCTCTTGACCACTATCTCCAGTGTTGAAACCGGACGCTGGGATGCAAAACGCCAACAAACTCTTGCTTGGCCGTGGACAGTGAATGCTCAAGGCAAAGGAACCTTCTTTAGAACCAAAGCCGAGGCCGTTCGTGAGGTTAAACGCCTGCAAAGAGCCGGCGTGAAAAGTATTGATGTCGGATGTATGCAAATTAACTTGGCCTACCACCCCGACGCCTTCAAGAGTGTGGAAGAAGCTTTTGATCCGCAGAAAAATGTGGAGTATAGCGCGAAATTCTTAACTAAGCTCTACAAGAGAAAAGGAAATGACTGGATTAAGGCCGCCATGGCTTATCATTCCAGCGCGCCGAAAAAAGCTCAGATTTATAAGAAAAAATTGGCTAAAGCCTATGAAAAAGTTAAGACCGCTTTCAACACCAACCCTCACCTGTTTGGAAAAGAAGGGCAAAAGATGGCTAAAAAACTTGCAAGCACTCGTGTTTATGCTACAAATAAAACAAGAATTGAACAAAATGTAGCAAACAAGGCTAATGCTTGGCGTGAGGCAAAATTGGAAGAATATCGCCGGAGCAAGCGCCAATAATAGAACTTTTAAGGCTTAAATGGATAGGTATTTTTCAGAACCCGGATTGTTTTGGCGGCCACTTGGCGGTAACAATATAGATCAAATCAGCGGGCATTGCTACCAGTATACCGACATTAAAGAACTTAAATCCGGCCTTAAAGCTTCAACTATTGTGGTTGACCTTGGAAAGTTTGATAATCACCAGGCTTTGGGGGTTAGAAACTCGGTAGCGGCGGTTCCAGATATCAGGGAGCTCCTGCAAACCCCGTTTCTTAACCCCGAAGCTATTTTTTTGACTCACTCTCACCCTGATCACCTTAACGGAATTGTTCACTATCTTAAGGCCGGATATTCTCTGCCACCGCTGTTTGGCGGAAAATATACCCTCATGATTTTGGAGGAGCTTTATGATGAATTTGCAGTTCCTCGCCGCAGCCGCCCAAAGTTTAACATTATTCAGGATGGAGATGTTATCAGGTGCGGATCCCTTAAAATAGAAGTTGTATCATCTTCTCACACCTGTTTTGACAGTTTCGGCCTTATCATTAAAGCCTTTGACGGCACAACCGTTTACCACACCGGGGATATGAAAACCGATAACAGCACTTATTTTCGCAAACCGACAAATCTTAAACGCTTACACCAACTGGCCGGAAAGATAAATTTCTCGGTAGCTGACTTTTGCGGCATTACCTCTGATGGAATCGCCGTACGCGAGGTTGACACTTTCAAAAAACTTGTTGAGCTCATCAAGAAATCTCACAAAAGAAAAATCTTTATTCCCGTATACCCAACTCACGCGGAGATGTATTTGGTGGCTTTTTTGGCGGCGCTTAAGCTCAAGAAAAATGTCATCTTTTATGGAAACCATGATTTTTATATCTACCTTGAGCAGATAAAAAAATATGGAATCGACTTTAAAAAGATGGCTGGAAATCGCGTAAAAATTGTTGTCGGAACTCCTGTTGATGTGGAGGCCTTGGGTGATGATTTTGCGGTTATCGGCACGTTTAACAATATCGGCAATTTTTTTGATGACAGCAGCTCCGATAGCTTTGGGATTATAACCTCAAGCACGTTTTTTAATCCTTTGCGCGGGCAGTTCAATGCCAGAAACATCCGCTTTGTAGATGTTAAAGACTACCCTGTGTTGCAAGGCTATGGGCATGGATTTTTAGGCGATTACGAAATTATCAATAATATCCTACAAGCACCCCTTTTTATTCCGACACATTGCCCGATATATGTTATTGACAGTTTTCGGGAGCTGGCTCAATATATCGGAATAAGGATTTGTGAGCCAACAGCACGCAACAATCATCTTTACAGGCTTAAGGGAGACTCTTTTGAGCTTATAAAAGAAAATCCTGCTACTTGGCTGGTGGTTAATTACGTCAATGACCAGGCTATCTTTACTGAAGTATGGCAAAAGCCTACCTCCGGAGCAGGATTTCTGAAACGCACTTTTAGTGCCAGACGGTGTCGGAACCAATTTAAAATGTTGCTGCATAAGCGCAAACAGCAGGGAAAATAAAGATGGAAGTAACGAAATTTATAAGTGAATATAATATTCGCAGTTATGAGTGTGATCGCAACAATAATCTCCGCATTTTGACACTAATGAATATTTTTCAGGATATGGCAGATAATCACGCTAAAGAAATGGGCCTGGGAATCGATTATGTCCTCTCAAAAGGATTTGCCTGGGTTGGCACAAACTATGTTTTGGATATTGAACGCTTGCCCAAAATGCATGAACATATCAGAATTGAAACCTGGCCATCTGAAGAAAAACGTTTGGGCGCCATTAGAGAGTTTGAGGTTTTTGGAGAAAACAACAAAAGCATCATCCAAGCCTCTAGCCAATGGGTGCTGATTGACTTTAAGAAAAAACGCCCCATCGGCCTTAGGGAAAATCTGCCCGAGTATGCCGTGTTGCCGCAAAAAGTTTTGGAAACGGATTTTCCCAAGCTTCCGGAGGTGGAGCGGGTGGATGAAGAAGCCAAGTTCAGAGTTCGGTTTGATGATATTGATATGAACAGGCATGTTAACAATGCCGTTTATGTCTTGTGGGCCAGCGAATCCGTGCCGCCGGAATTTCGGCTTGAGCACGACCCCAAACATATTGAAATTTGTTTTAAAAAAGAAGGACATATGGGCGAGAAAATCAAGGTAAGCACCCAATGTGAGGGGCTGCATACTTTCCATAGCATTCGTACTTATGACAGCGACGAAGCCAGAGAACTTGCCAGAGCTTATATTGAATGGGGTTAAACTTAAGCAGATAGGTGCTCAAACAATATCTTACAGCCCAGCCCTATCAAAATGATGCCTGATGACATTTCCAGCCATTTGGTGGGAAACTTTTTGAATATCCGGCAAAAATTAAACCCTATGCAGGAGCAGGCAAAGGTTGTCAGCCCAATTACGGCGGCAGAGCTCCAGACCGGTGCCTTTACAAAGTAAAGCATGGAGCCACTGACAAAGGCGTCTATGGATGTGGCCAGCCCTATTAAAAACAAAACCTTCAAAGACAAGGTCTTATCCAACTTATTCTGGCATTCACAGCTTTTGAGAGAATCCGTTATCACTTTTAAGCCCAACATCAGAAACACAAAAAACGCTATCCAGTGGTCAACCTGCTCTATTTGATGATAAATCGTGCGAGCGCCAAACCACCCTAACACGGGCATGATAAACTGCCCCGAACCGGTGGCAAAGGCAATCTTTAGAGCTGAGCGGCCTTTTTTCTTTTTGATAACCAGGCCATATGAAAAGGCCACCACAAATGCATCTACTGACAATGCCAAAGCCAAAAACCAGATATCTAACCAGCTCACGATGTTTCTCTCCTGTTGTTTTTTTTATTTTTTGCCGCTATTATGCCCCTAAATTAAAGGAGCTTGATTTATGCCAGATTATACCGAAGATTATTTATTAGACAAGAAAATTAAAATTTTTCAGCCCAACGATGGATACCGTGCCGCGATTGACGCTGTTTTGCTCTCCGCGGCGGTTGAAAAACTGCGCCCTGGCGATAACATCTTGGACATGGGGTCCGGAACCGGGGCTGTCAGCCTTTGTCTGGCGCAAAGATTTTTTGAACTCGCCCCGCAAATTACCGGGGTTGAGATTCAGCCCATGCTGGCAGAACTTTCCAACATGAGTGCTACCGCCAATAATTTTTCTTTTCTTAAATACATCAACGCAAACATTTTTGATTGCGGCCTGCCTTTTTGCTCTTTTGCTCATGTGGTTTCAAATCCGCCTTATTTTGAACAAAATATGCCAACTTCTCCCAAGGCCGGTAAAGCTACCGCTCACAACTTTAACCAAACCTCTCTTACTCAATGGGTTAATCTTTGCATTAAGATGATTAAGCCTCAGGGATATTTCTATATGGTCAACCGCGCTCAAGCATTGGATGAAATCTTAAACGCTATCGGCACAAAACTTGGCGATATTGAAATCTTTCCTATCTACTCCAAAGCCGAGCAAGACGCTAAACGCATCATTATCCGCGCAAAAAAAGACAGCAAAGCTCCCCTATCCATTGCGGCGCCAATAATTATTCATCAGGCTGACGGGAGCTACTCTCAACGGGCAGAAGCAATCCTAAGAGGCGGAAAAAGTTTGTAAATTTGTGTTGACAGAAACTATTTATGCCTTTATAAGCTTTCTTACCCGAGAACCTTAATCTGGTTTGAGATTAATGGTTTTAAATAACAATAATTAACCGGAGAATTAAAATGAAACGTACCTATCAACCCAGTAAGCTGGTTAGAACTCGTCGTCACGGCTTCCGCACCCGTATGGCTACCGCCGGCGGACGCAAGGTTTTAGCTGCCCGCAGAGCCAGAGGCCGTAAAAAACTTTCGGCCTAAGCGATGAAAGTTCTTATCTTAAAAAAAAGAAAAGATTTTGTCAGAGCCGCCAAGGGATATAAATCGGTGATGCCGACTTTGATCCTCCAGGCGGCTCAAAGTTTATCCATGCGCAACAAAGAGGTGTTGCAAGACGGATGTTATCTCGGCTTTACCGCCACCAAAAAACTCGGCAAGGCTCATCTTCGCAACCGCACCAAACGACGCCTACGGGCCGCAGCACGTTTGTGTTTTCCCGAATTGGCAAAAGCCGGGTTGGACTATGTCTTAATTGGACGCTACAATACCGCCGATGCTAAATTTGAACGCTTGGTTTCTGACATGAAGCGCGCTATTGGCACCATTAATTCTCAGATTGAAGCAGAGGAAACTGCCCACCATGAAATATCTGATGATTGCGCTGATTAAATTTTATCAAAACTGTATATCTCCTTTGTTGCCAAGTGTGTGCCGCTATAAGCCTACTTGCTCTGAATATTTTATTCAGGCCTTGCAAATTCACGGCGTTTTGAAAGGTTCTATTTTGGGGATTAAACGAATCCTTCGTTGCCATCCGTGGGGTGGCTCCGGCTACGACCCGGTACCGCCGAAACAAAAGCGTGAAAACTAATTTATCTGCTTGCTTTGGCTGCAAAAATATACTACATATAACCAGTGTTTTATTTTGAATTTTAGGAGTTTTGGGTTTATGAGAGAAGAAACAAAGGGGCTGTACGCCGCCATTATCTTGTCACTTATTGTTATCTTTGCCACTAACTGGTTGTTTCCCTCCAAAAAACAGCCCATAGCCGAAGATACGCCGGAAGTTGCTGTTGAGCAAGAAGTTGCGAAAACTTCAGCTGACGAGCCTAAGCTTGATGAGGCTCTCTCCACTGCCGAGGCGGCTGCTCTTGATAAACGCGTGCAAATCTCAAACTCCGCTCTTAAGGGTTCTATCCGTCTCAAAGGTGCCCGTTTTGATGAACTTTACCTTACAAAATATAAACAGACTCTTGATCCCCAAAGTCCTGATGTTGAGCTCTTGGCTCCCTCTCAAACCAACGCGCCTTATTACGCCGAGTTTGGATGGATTGGAACAGACAGCCGCCTTAAACTTCCTCAGGCTGACACCATCTGGACGCTCAAAGGCAAACAGCTTACTCCCGAGACACCTATCGTCTTGGAATGGAATAATGGACAAGGCCTTAAATTTGTTCGTAAAATCTCGGTTGATGATGATTATATGTTCAATATTGAGCAAATGGTTGAAAATAACAGTGGTAAAGATGTCACCCTTTATCCTTACGGGCTTATCAGCCGCAGCGAGCCAATGTCTGAAAACTCAACAAAAGTTGTGCACGAAGGCGTGGCCGGCGTACTTGATTCCACCCTCAAAGAAATCAAATTTTCAACACTCAAAGAAGATAAAAAAGAAACCTTCACCTCTAATGGCGGATGGGCCGGTTTCTCTGACCATTATTGGCTTTCAGCCCTTATTCTCGATAACAACTCCGAGAGCAGAGTAAAGTTCTCAACCCCTCTTGATAACACCTATCAGACGGATTTTGTCGGCCAACCTCTGACAATTACCAGCGGCACGGTGGGCACTTTCAACAGCAAATTCTTTGCCGGCGCTAAGGAAATTAAGCTCTTAGACCAATATGCCAAGAAATTTAATATCGAAAAGTTTGACTTGGCCGTTGATTTTGGTTGGTATTATTTCTTGACCAAACCTTTCTTCTATATCCTTGATTTTCTCTACCACTTCATAGGCAATATGGGCTGGGCTATTCTTTTGTTTGCTGCCTTGTTGCGCTTGGCCATGTTCCCGATTGCCAATAAGTCTTATGAGAGCATGTCTAAGATGAAAAAGGTACAGCCTAAAATTCAGGAACTGCAAGAGAAATTCAAAGATGACAAGACAAAGTTGCAAATGGAAATGATGAACCTTTACCGCAAGGAGAAAATTAATCCGGCATCGGGGTGCTTGCCCATGCTCATCCAAATCCCGGTGTTTTTCTCTTTGTACAAGGTTCTAAACATCTCCATTGAAATTCGTCATGCTCCGTTTATCGGCTGGATTAAAGACCTTTCAGCTCCAGACCCCCTCACCATCTCAGCTATCACTCATTTACCGGTACCGGGGTTCTTGGATATTGGCGTTTGGCCAATTCTCATGGGCTTGACTATGTACATTCAACAAAAGCTCAACCCCAAACCTGCTAATAAAGACCAAGCCAGAATGTTTGCTCTGATGCCGCTTATCTTCATGTTTATGCTTGGGCATTTTGCCTCTGGGTTGGTTATCTACTGGACGCTTAGCAATATCCTCTCCATCATGCAACAAAAAGTTATCATGAAAAAAGTGGGGGTTGATTAATGGCTTTTGCTCCGCAAGATTTTACTCAAGAGCAACTCAAAGCCGCAGAAAAGCTTTTTGCCGGCTCTTGCGATTTTGTCTTGGGCGTGGCAAAGCTTGAACAGCTGCCTTTAACAGAAATGCCGGAGGTGGCTTTTGCAGGGCGTTCCAATGTCGGGAAGTCCAGCTTGATTAATGCCATAACCGGCAAAAAGGGTCTGGCAAAAACTTCTAACACCCCGGGGCGCACCCAGCAGCTTAACTATTTTAACCTGAGCGGTAAAATCCACTTAGTTGACCTGCCGGGCTATGGCTATGCCGAAGCGCCTGAAAGCACGGTCAAACAATGGCAAAAGGTTATTTTTGCCTATCTGCAAGGACGAGTAAACCTTAAGCGCGTTTTCTTGTTGATTGACTCTCGCCACGGGTTCAAAAAAGTTGACCGTGAGGTTATGGAATTACTCGACAAAGCCGCCGTCACTTATCAAATTGTACTCACCAAGACGGATAAAATCAGCTCCGCCGCACTAACCAAGCTCATGGCTGAAATTGAAACGGAAATTGCCAAACACGCTGCGGCCTACACAAAAGTACTCTCAACCAGCTCCGAAAAAAAACAAGGTCTTAATCAACTGCGCGCGGAAATAACTTCTCTCATTTAATTTTATTTTGCACAAAAAAACACCACCCTTTGCAGAGTGGTGTTTTTTTGACTTAAAGCCAAACGCCGTTTTTAAGCGTTTTTCTTCAAAGCTGCGCCAAGAGCATCTCCGAGAGCAGAGTTGCCGGTATCAGAAGATGTATATTCTTCCAGGGCTTTCTTCTCTTCTTCAATCTCCAAGGCTTTAACCGAGAGGTTCAGCTTGTTGTTTTTCTTGTCAACAGTGGTAACTTTTGCTTCCAAGACATCCCCTTCTTTGTAGTTTTCAGGGTTCTGAGCGGCTTTGTCCTTAGACAAATCACCCTTCTTGATGTAGGCATTAACACCGTTAACAGTAACGTTTACACCTTTGTCATCTGCGCTGGTAACTGTTGCCTTAACAACATCACCTTTCTTGAAGGCTTCCAAAGCGGCGCCAACAGTGTCTTCAGACAATTGTTTGATTCCTAAGCTGATGCGCTCTTTTTCAACATCAACATCGATAATCTTGGCCTGAATATCTTGGCCTTTGGTGTAGTCTTTTACGGCTTCTTCACCAGGTTTATCCCAAGAGATATCTGAGAGGTGAATCATGCCGTCAATTTCATCTGACAGACCGACAAACAAACCAAATTCGGTGATGTTTTTGATCTTGCCTTCGATAACAGATCCAACCGGGTGCTCTTCAACATAAGCTGCCCACGGGTTCGGGGTGCATTGTTTGATACCCAAGGAAATACGACGTTTGTCGGCATCTACTTCCAGAACTTTTACTTGAACTTCTTGTGAGGTAGAAACAATCTTGCCCGGGTGTACGTTCTTGCGGGTCCAGCTCATTTCTGATACGTGAACCAAGCCCTCAATACCGTCTTCGAGCTCTACAAATGCGCCGTAGTCGGTGATGTTGGTAACCTTACCGGTGTATACTTCACCAACTTTGTATTTCTCGGCGACGTTTTGCCAAGGATCAGCCTCGAGCTGTTTCATGCCCAAAGAAATTCTCTGGTTATCTTCGTTGAATTTGATGACCTGAACTTTCACGGTCTGGCCAACAGACAAAACTTCTGCCGGATGGTTGATGCGTTTCCAAGAAATATCGGTAACGTGCAACAAACCATCAACACCGCCCAAGTCAATAAATGCACCGTAGTCAGTGATGTTTTTAACAACACCTTCGAGAACTGCGCCCTCTTTTAAGGTATCAATCAGCTCGGCACGGGCTTCTGCACGGGTCTCTTCCAGAACAACACGACGAGAAACAACGATGTTGCCTCTAACCTTATCCATTTTCAAAATCTGGAAGGGTTGGGTGATGCCCATTAACGGTGTGATATCGCGAATCGGACGGATATCAATCTGAGAGCCGGGCAAGAAGGCAATGGCACCATTCAAGTCAACAGTGAAACCACCTTTAACACGGCCAAAGATAACGCCGTTTACACGCTCACCTGAATTCAAGCACTTCTCAAGATCTTTCCAAGCTTCTTCACGACGAGCTTTCTCGCGAGAAAGAACGATGTTGCCGTCTTTATCTTCATAGCGGTCGACATAAACTTCTACCTGATCGCCAACTTTGAGCTCGGCATTTTGGCCAAACTCACGCAAAGGAATGCGGCCCTCAGATTTGAGCCCTACATCAACAGTGGCAAAATCAGGTGTCAATTTGATGATTGTTCCCTTTACAACAGAACCAACCAAACCTTTGTCGCCGAATTGCTCGTTCAACAAAGCTTCAAAATTTTCGTTTGTTTCAGGGATTTTAATATCGGTATTAATCATTAAGTATTTATATTTCAAAAATGCCATTCCTCTTGAAATAAAAAGCGAGGCGGACTTGTGCGTGGTTAAAACTCAAGCCAAAACAGCGCACCCTGTTGTTGGCTCGTGCCTAACTTATACACGCAAATATTTATTTTTCAAGCTTTTTTTGCTGATTTATCGATAATCTCGCAGACTTTTTCAAAAACCTCTGCCGCTGAGTAGGCTGAGGTGTCAAAAATAATTGCATCTGTCGCAGGTTTTAGTGGCGCTGCCGCCCGATTTTCGTCTCTTTCATCGCGTTCGCGAATCTGCGCCAACACATCTTCATAACTCTTGTTTAGCCCTTTGGATTGATACTCCAAGAATCGGCGCTCCGCTCTAACCTCCGGAGAAGCGGTAATAAACAACTTTATGTCTGCACTGGGACAAACAACCGTGCCGGTATCTCTGCCGTCATAAACGGCGCCCGAAGCCGGAGAGCCATCTGCAAACACCGGTTTCTTGGAAAAATCTTGTTGCATTTTCAACAAAGCTTGCCGAACTTTGGGCTGCGCAGCTACAACTGAGGCCGCTCTGCCACCAATATCTGAGCGAAAATCTTTGTGATGAGAAAGCTCCATCATTTTGGGGAAAGTCAGCCCTAAAGCGGCTTTTTCCGCCGCAGCTTCATTCTCCAGCGACTGACCGCTTAAGACTAACTCCAGTCCCACCGCGCGGTAGACCATGCCGGTATCAAAATAGGCCAAATTATATTTTTTGGATAGGCTGCCAGCCAGAGTTCCCTTGCCGGCAGAGGCCGGTCCATCAATCGTAATTATCATGCTCAGTCCGTATATTTTTGAGTTGTAACAAAAATTTTACTTTATCTGTTGTAAAATAGACTATAAACTAAACATAGGAAAGCCAAATTATCGGTTATGCCATGGATTTTTTGATATGCAGGAGAAGGACTATGTTTGGAAAAAGCTTTTTGGCACTATTGTGCTCAGCATTTGCCCTTGTCTTTAGCGCCCAAACCTCTTGGGCTTTTGTGGTGCAGGATATTAACAATGCTCTCTCGTTTAACAACACTTCCAGAACTCCGTCTTCAGTTCAGCCTCAACCAATAAAAACTCAACCGCCCGTGGTGGATAACACCCCCATTGACTACACAGGTATTGCAGACAAACTCCTCCCTTCTGAGGAAGGAGAAGACTTTTATATTGATATGCAGCAAAAATCCTCACAAACCATTTCCGCTAAACCGGAGCAGACTTTTTTTGTTATCCTTCCAGAGGAAGCCGCTAGTTCTTGGCATTTTGATGAAAACTTTAAATTGGCGGAGGTTGTCAGCTCTGAGCTTGATAATCATAGGAGAATCTTAGAATTTAGAGTGTTGTGCTGTGGAGAGGGAACCCTCTTTCTTGACAACATCATTAAAAAAGGCAGCCAGGTTAGAGTTCTGCAAAGTAAAATTCTTAGATTGCGTGTAGAAAAATAGCGGAAACGATTTCAATATGAGTGAAAAAAATAAAATTCGTATTTATGTACCCCAAAACTTGGCTCCTGATATGGAAATTACTCTTCCGCCGGAGCAATCTCATTATTTGTGCAACGTTATGCGGCTCGGTAGTGGAAAGATTATACGTTGTTTTAACGAGAATAACGGAGAATTCTTAGCTAAAATTATTGAGGCAAATAAAAAGCAAACAATTTTGCAGATTTTGTCCTTGGAGCAACTGCCCCAAAAATCTCCGGATATTTGGCTTGTTTTCGCCCCGCTTAAGAAAGATCGCACTGATTTCTTGGTTGAAAAAGCGGTTGAGCTCGGGGTTAATAAAATTATTCCCGTCTTTACTCGTTTTGGAATCACTGATAAGATACGCTCTGACAGAGTTAAGGCTCAACTGGTGGAAGCTGTCGAACAATGTGAGCGTTTTGATGTGCCCACTTTGGATGAAATATCGGATTTGAACAGCCTACTAAAAAACTGGCCACAATCCAGAAAATTGTTCTTTATGGATGAGGCAAGAACCGGGCTACCTGCCGTTGATGCGTTTGACGCTTGTAAGAATCAACCTGCAGCTCTGTTAATTGGACCTGAAGGAGGATTTGCTCCGGAGGAAGCTTCTTTGCTTAGGCGTTTACCTTTTGTTTGTCCGGTTTCTTTGGGCCCCAGGATTTTACGTGCGGAAACTGCCGCAACTGCCGCTCTGGCTGTTTGGCAGGCTGTCGCCGGTGATTGGAAGGAGTGATTTTATGAAAACACTAATTGCTGATGATCATGAGCTTTTTTTAAAGGGACTGGAGATGATCCTTCATGACCATGACCCTAAAATGGAAATTGTCATTGCTAAAAATTATACCGATATCTTTTCAATAATCGAAAAAAACAAGGATTTTGATTTAATCCTAACTGATTTGGCCATGCCTGGTGCTAAATGGCTTGATGCCATTCAACGAATCCACCAAACTCTGCCTGACACGCCAATTATCATATTATCCGCGGTTTTTGATAAGGAAATCGTGCAAAAAACTATAGAAATCGGAGCCGCAGGCTATATTCCCAAAACCTCCAGTAATGCTGTCATTATCGGTGCCGTAACTCTGGTCCTGTCCGGCGGTGTTTATATTCCACCGGAATTATTGCAGGGAACCAACCAAAATGAATTTGATCTTCTCAAACAAGTGGAAAATATGTCGCCGGCACAAGATGTCTCCGAAAAGGTTAAAATTCTTTCTCCCAGACAGATTGATGTTATCCGCCTTATCTCGCAAGGTAAATCAAATAAGCAAATTGCCTATGAGTTGGGGCTTACAGAGGGAACCGTTAAGCTCCACGTGACGGCAATCTTGAAGCTTCTTAACGTTTACAACCGGACCGGAGCAGTGGTTGAGGCTACAAAACTTGGACTAATCAAACCTATTAAATAACACAAAAGAACATGTTAGAAAAACCTATAAAACTTAATCTTACGCGATTTGACGAATATAAAAATGTCTTCGGAGCAAGAAAAATTCACTCTCTTTGGAATGAATTTCTTGCGCAATCCGTAAAAAACTGGCAAGATATTGAAAAAACTGACTGGGAAGGGAAACGTCTGATTTTCCATAGTTGGAGGTCTTCTTCCCAGGTGTTTGGAATGGACGATTTTTCTGCCATCTGTTTGGTTATTGAGGACAGAATCATCAGACATCGTTTTAAAGATTTGGACAAGATGGTGGCTCAAAGCCAAGATGTCTTTGAGGAAAGTGTTAAACAAGTTATTGATGCTTTTTCTAAAATGGAGCCGGAAAATGATTAACGAAACCAAGAAAAAATTGCCTGCCTATACTCAGCTTGTTTATGGAGATATTTACAACAGTTTGGATAAAAGCAATGCCCTTGATTCCAATTGGTCTGCAAATGTGCGTACTTTTTTTCAGTACAACAGACTTGTTGATGCCGCCCTAAACAATATAAAAATGAACCAGAATGTCTTGCAACTCGGGCTTGTTTTTGGCAATGAGATTGATCAGGTTGCTCAGAGAATCGGGGCTTATGGGCAGTACGACATTTTAGATATCAATAGTTTTCAAGTTTCTCGAAACCAAGAAAAATATGGCAATATTTATCCTGCCTTAAAGATTTTTGAACAAGATGCCGCAAAAATCAACATTCAAAATCAGTACGATGTTGTCCTTTGCTTTTTGCTTTTACAAGAATTACCTCCGGCAACCAAAGCCAAAGTAATTAACAATGCTCTGAATGCTGTTAAACCCGGTGGTTGTGCCGTCTTTGTTGATTACCACAACCCTAATCCCTGGCACCCCTTACGCTACTTTGTTCGGATGTACAATCGTCTTTATCACCCGTTTGCCGAAAAACTTTGGGATAGGGATATTGATACTTTTGCAAAAAACAAATCACAGTTTGTTTGGCGTAAAAGCCTCTATTTTGGAGGAATGTTCCAAAAAGTGGTGGCAACAAAAAAGGCCAGCCCGATTGATGAAATTCTCGTGGCTGAGGCAAATAAAGCCGAAACAGGCTTCTTCCTGCCGGATTTTTAGAGTAGAGTTTTTATCTTTTCTGCTATCTTTTGCGCAGGGTCCAAGCGCTCTTGCGGTGTGAATACCAAGGCCTTCTCGTCTTCAACGGCAATGGCATAGCCTTTTGCATACAGGGAAGATATAAACCTCTTATGCTTGGCGGTGAGCCAATCTCGCCCCTCAAAGATTAAAACCGGGTTTCCTGAGCCGCAGGCCTCACTTGCCATTGAAACAGAATCCCCCGTCACGATAATCTTGTCGCCACAGGCATAAAAACCCATTATCGGATTTTCTTTTTTCTCTCCCCACAAATATGTGTAGGCCGGAATATCTTTGAGTTCTGCCATAATTACCTCTTCCGCTTCTGTTCCGGTTCGGCGCGAGGTAGAAATCAGAATTGATCCTCCGATTTTTTGGTGAATATTTTTTATTTCTTGGCCTAATTTTTGGGCATTTTCCAAGCTAAACGGGCGGCCTTTAATCGACCCGCCGATGATTACCGATAGCCACGGCTTGGGAAGTTTTGAAAATATCGGTGCCCATTTTTCTTTTGCTTGCAAAATCGCCTCTTTCGATACGCGATGCGGGCATCCGGTGATAAAAAAGAAGTTACCTCCCTTACTTTTTTTTGCATCGTGCTCAGAAACGATGACCAAGTCCAAATCTTTTAATCCGCAATTGCCGGGGTGCATTAGTTGTATAATTTTGGTTTTTTCATCTGATTGTTTTTTTATCCATCTGGCTATTGGCGTGGTACGGCGGCTGATGGACAGAACAAGATCCGGCCAAGGAGCATCCAGGTGGGAGCTTTCTTTTTTGTTTACACCAATGAGAGAGCGACCTTTCAGATAATTCGGCAGCTTGGCCCAGCGTGTGTATACTATTTTTTTCTCCTCAACATTAACCAAATCACCCAGGGCTAAAATAATTCCCTTGGCTTGACCCACGCTACCCATTCGGTCATCTAAAAGGGCCCACATAGTCTTTTTCATGTTTGATAACTTTCAAAATTCCATAGTCAAAATCTTCTAACGCTTGTAGTATAAGAGTAATCTTGATTAAAACAATCTTTTTATGGAGAAAGCGCACATGAAAGTGGTATTTTTGGCTTTTTGTCTTTCCGTAATTCTTTCTTTTCCGGCATCTGCCCAATTTGCAGCGCAAAATGATGCCAAATATATCGCAACGCTTAAAGCCGTTGTTAACTACAAAATTGATGATGAGGAAAATTTGAGTGCCGTTGAAAGTTTACGCGAAAACAGAATGTTTAACCAGAAACTTCAGCGCATGCTCAATAAGTTGCAGAATACCAGAACCAAAAATTCTACCAACAAACGGGTGTATAACATTTTACTCAAAGCCGGAAAAGATATCTACAATGAACTTGATTAAGCAATATTTAATAAAAAAGTTTTAGACTGAAACCAGTATTTTGGAGGATTTCAGCTATGTTGACACCTAAATATGATTATGAAAAAGCCTATGGACGGTTGCAAGACCTCAGGCGAAAGGTCATTTTGCAAAAAGGCGGACAATCTGTTGAGGGGTTAACCGAAATTGTGATGGAAAAAGCTCCGGCCAAACAGACCACTCCAAAAAAAACAAAATCTCAGGAGAATGACTAATGAGACAGTTTTTTGTTGCGGCTTCCCTGCTTTATTTGCTTTCTGCCTGCGCTACAGAGCCTGAAAAGGTGGTTTGGGAGCAGCCGGATTATAATCATATTGCCGCCCACACCAGAGTGGTTGAAAAGACCTCAAACTTTGTTACCTATGAGTATAAGGACATTCGTGTCGACGAAATTGCTCCCATCGCCGCTCTTTATTGTCAAGACCATGGCGGCAAGCAGGCCGTGCTCTATGATATAACCATGCGTCCTGATCACTCCAGACGGGCGACGTTTATGTGCAAAAAAATGGCTGATTTTTAAGTCTCTTTTTGCCTTGCAATCGGAACTCGGCTTTCCTATATACCATATTAAAGTAAGAAAGATTGGAGCAAAGAGCAGAAAAAAATGAACAAAAACCTTTATCATGTTTTGGGAGTCAGCAAAGACGCATCTGAGGCGGAAATTAAGTCTGCTTATCGTAAACTGGCTCGTAAATATCACCCGGATCTTAATAAAGACGACAAAAATGCGGCCGAGAAATTTAAAGAGGTTTCTTGTGCCTATGATATTTTGGGCGATAAAGAAAAACGCAAGAAATATGATAATAACGAAATTGATGCCGATGGCAAGCCAACCGGTTTTGGTGCCGGCTTTGGCGGCGGGGCCTATGGCGAAGGTAACCCCTTCGGCCAAGGCGGAACCAGGACTTATTACAGTACCGGTGGCGGAGATTTTGATTTTTCTTCTATTTTCGGAGATGATATTTTTTCTCAATTTACCGGTGCTCGCAGTAGTGGGTTCGGCGGTGGCTTTGGTGCTTCTGCACGCAGGCCGCGCAAGGGAGAAGACATCAATTACACCATGCGGATTGATTTTCTTTCTGCTGCCCGCGGTGATGAAAAGACTGTTAACCTAAGCGGTAAAAACATCAATGTTAAGATTCCGGCCGGAACCGTTGATGGGCAGACTTTGCGCCTTAAAGGGCTCGGGCAACCAAGTCCCAATGGCGGCTTGGCCGGCGATGTCTTGATTACCTTGAATGTTGATAAGCACCCCATTTTCAGTCTGGATGGAAACAATGTGGTGATGGAGTTGCCGATTACCGTTAAAGAGGCCATCCTCGGGGCAAAAGTTACGGTCCCGACTATTAACGGTAAGGTGGCTGTTAACATTCCTCCCTATGCCTCAAGTGGCGAAAAGCTTCGCCTTAAAGGCAAAGGGATTAAGGGTGGCGACCAAATTATAACTCTTAAAATTTTGGCACCTAAGACCCCCAACACGGCTCTTGAAGACGCTTTGCGCAAGCTGCCTGATGAAACCATAAGGAACTTTTAATGCTTCTGGACTCGCTTAAAAATTTTTTCTGGCTCAATGAGCCTGCCAATGTCCGTTTTGTGGAAGAAGGAATGTTGGTGGAAACATTGCCGGAAACTGATTTTTGGCAGAGCAAACATCATCGCTTTTACAAAGACAACGGGCACTTTTTCTACACTCGTAAGCAAGGAGATTGCCGGTTTACCGTCAAATGGCAAATCGGCGATATCCTTGCTTCTGACCAGTGCGGAATTATGATTAGGATTGATGACCAGAATTGGGCAAAGGCCGGGCTTCTGACTACGGATTTGCGACAACCTCAGTTGGGCAGTGTTGTTACCATTGCCGGAGTTTCCGATTGGGCATCTTGGCCCTTAGATAACCTGCCGCGCGAATTATGGTGCCGATTGGTGAAAAAGGACAAGGATATCTTACTCTTTGCTTCCATTGACGGAACAAACTTCAGGCAAATTCGGATGTTTACAATCCCTAAAATTGTTGATGAGTTTAAAATCGGGGCTTTTGCCTGCTCGCCCTTAAAACATTCTCTATCTTGCATCCTTGAAGATATCGGCTAGCCCTCGCCTCCTAAATTAGCTATATTTTAACCTCTGTTTTATAAAATACGGTATTGTGTATCGTTATATTTATAAGGGTTAATAATGCTAAGTCTTAAACATGTTGCCGTAAATTCTTTTAATGAAAATATTGCATACATCCATCGGGATTGTGCTGCCTACAAGGTAGATGATGTCCAGACCCTCACAAAGGTTGAAATTCATGGCGGCGTAAAGCCTGTCTATGCTTTTTTGCAAGTGGTGGATGATGCAAGAATCGTCAAACCCGATGAACTCGGTCTCAACAGTGAGGCCTTTGACCAAATTAATTTGCCCGAAGGTGCTAATGTCTCGCTCAGTTTGGCCCCAACGGCTCCGAGCCTGGCATCAATCAAACGCAAAATTGCTGGAAATATTTTGAGTGCCGGAGAATATGCTTCCATTGTTAGTGACATTGTTTCTCATCGTTATTCTAACATGGATATTGCCTCTTTTTTGGTGGCTTCCGGCTCTTTTATGACAGCTCCGGAGGTTTTGGCGCTGACAGAAGCCTTGATTGGCGATGATGTTATCCGTTGGGATAATGAGGGAATCGTGGTTGATTGCCACTGTTTTGGCGGCGTACCCGGAAACAAAACCGACATCATCATCACTGCCATTGTTGCAGCTTATGGCTTGCCCATGCCCAAAACTGCTGCACATTCCTTAACTTCTTGTGCCGGTGTGGCAGATACTTTTGCTGTGTTGGCCAATGTGGATATTGATGAAGATAAGCTTAAATCTCTGGTTAAGGAAAACCGTGCCGCCATTGCTGACTTTAATGTTTTGCCTATTGCGGAGGGTAGTAAAATCGTTTCTACCGTTGAGCGGCATTTGGGGCTTTTGCAGTTGCAGCACCTGGCCGCTTCTATTTTAGCCATCAAGCTGGCTGCCGGTGTTACTCATCTGGTTTTGGATATTCCGGTCGGCCCCAATTCACGTATCAAATCAACCAACGAAGCTATGCGTTTGCGGAAACTGGTTGAATATGTCGGGGATATGCTTTCTTTGGAAGTTGACGCGGTTATTACCGACGGAAGCGAACCTATCGGCAATGGAATCGGTGCCGTGTTGGAGGCTCGCGATATTATGAAAGTTTTGCGCAACAAAGAGGATGCTCCGCAAGACTTGCTTGAGAAATCTCTCTTTTTGGCAGGACGGGTGTTGGAGTTTGATCCCAAACTCAGAGGCGGGCAAGGCTATGCCGTGGCCAAAGAAATTTTGACTTCCGGCCGCGCGCTGGAAGCCTTAAACCGTATTATCTATTCTCAAGGCAAGGCTCCGCAGCCACAGCTTGGGCACTTGACAAGAGATATTGTTGCAACCCAAAGCGGCGTGGTAGAAAGCATTAATAATGCCAGAATTAACCGTATCGGCGTTTTGGCCGGGGCTTCCCAGTATCCGGGGGCCGGGTTGGATCTTCTGAAAAAAGTCGGAGATCCGGTTGAGCAAGGTGAAACCTTGTATCGAATCCACTCCGTTAATTCTACGGATTTTGCTTTTGCCAACTCCGTTGTAGACGGCAATACCGGCTATGAAATCAACTCCAAGGGAACTTACTGATGGCTTATCCATCTAGATCTGAAGCAGAAGAAGAGCTTGAGCTCGGCAATTCTCTTAACCCTGGTGTGTGGACGGAACACTCCCGTTTTGTGGCGAAGGCTTGTGAGTTTATTGCCAAAGCCGCTGGAATGGATGCCAACAAAGCTTATATTTTTGGGCTTTTGCACGATATCGGCCGCAGAATCGGCCGTTGTGGGCAAAAACATATATATGCAGGCTATGTCTATTGTATGAAAAAAGGCTGGGATGAAGTGGCCAAAATCAGCATGACACATTCTTTCCTTTTTAATGATGCCGAAATCGGTGTCCCCGAGTATGACGGCATCAACCAGGAATGGCTATTTGTAAAAGACTATATTCAGAAAACATCTTTTGATGACTATGATCGCTTGGTTCAGCTTTGTGACTCGCTTGCTAACCCTAACGGCTTCTGCGTTGCTGAAAAAAGGCTGGTTGATATTACCTTGCGTTATGGAATCTTGCCACATATGGTGGAAAAATGGAAAAAGCTTTTTGAGATCAAAGCTTATTTTGATGAAAAATGCGGCCAAAACATCTATAACCTCTTACCGGGAATTGAAAAGAATCTATAATGAAAAAATTAAGAACTGCCATTATCGGATGCAAAAATATGGGACGCAAGCACCTCAAAGTCTTGCGTGAGTGCTTTGCCGACAGGGTAAAAATTGCAGGTATTCTGAATTCTACACCTCAATCCACTTTAGCTGCGGCTCAGGAGCTTGATGTGCCGGCCTTGGAGAGTTTGGAAAAGATTAGCAAACGGCGTGTAGATGCCGCCATCATCTCTACTCCGGCCGGAAACCATTTTGAAACCGCCGAAGTCCTCATCCAAAAACACATTCCCTTGTTGGTGGAAAAGCCTTTTGCCAGTGATGAGGTCCAGTGTTTTGAGCTTATTAAACTGGCCCAAAAGCACAAAGTGCCGATCTTGGTCGGGCATACGGAAAACTATAATCCTGCCGTTACTTTGCTTAAGAAACTTTTGGATGCACCGCTGAAATCTATTGCCGGTATTCGGACCTCTCAAAACGGTGGAATGAAACAAACACATATTATCTCTGAGCTGATGATTCATGATTTGGCCATTGTCACCTCCCTTTTGCCCAGCACTTGGGTTAAGGCTTTGATTGATAAAAAACCGGAATACCGTTGGGATGAACATGCCGTTATAGAGCTGATGTATGAGTGCGGCACCATTGTCAAACTCGAGGCTCTTCGCTGCAGCGACTGCGCCATTAACCGCAAAATGAGGCTGATTGATGCAAAAAACAACATCTGGCAAATAGATTTTCTTGAGCGTCGTCTATCTAAGAATGGCGAGGTCTTGTGCGAGGGCGGCAACTCTTTGGCTCTGGAGCTTGAAGATTTTATCAATATGGCAACCCTGGGTACACCGCCGGCCGTTTCCCCCGAAGAGGCCAGAAATGTTGTTGTTTTATGCAATGAACTTGAGGCTCAGTGCGACTGGTAAAACTTTTTTGCAAAAAAATTAACGGCGGTCTTGCATCGCCGTTTTTTCGTCCCTATATAAGCAAGTAGAAAAGTTAAAAATACTCTTTTATATAAACAAAGGATGTGAAAATCATGAGCAATAAAGTTATTGGTATTGACCTTGGTACAACGAACTCCTGCTTTGCCGTTATGGAAGGCGGAGAGCCTAAGGTTTTGGAAAACTCCGAGGGTGCTCGTACAACACCTTCTATGGTTGCTTTTACGGATACTGAGCGCTTGGTCGGTTTTCCGGCTAAACGTCAGGCTGTGACCAACCCTGAAAACACCCTTTTTGCCATCAAACGTTTGATCGGCCGTCGTTATGATTCACCGGAAGTTGCTAAAGATAAGTCTTTGGTTCCGTTCAAAATCATTGAGGGCGATAACGGAGATGCTTGGGTCGAAGTTAAGGGCCAGAAATATGCTCCGTCACAAATTTCTGCCATTGTTTTGCAGAAGATTAAGGAATATGCCGAGAGCTACTTGGGTGAAAAAATTGATAAGGCCGTTATCACTGTTCCGGCTTATTTTAATGACTCTCAACGTCAGGCCACAAAAGATGCCGGTAAGATTGCCGGATTAGAGGTTTTGCGTATCATCAACGAGCCGACGGCTGCTGCTTTGGCCTATGGTTTGGACAAGAAAGCAAACGGCACTATTGCAGTTTATGACCTTGGTGGCGGTACCTTTGATATTTCTATTTTGGAAATCGGTGACGGCGTTTTTGAAGTTAAGTCTACAAACGGTAACACCTTCCTTGGTGGTGAGGACTTTGACCAACGCCTGGTTACTTACTTGACTGATGAATTCAAGAAAGAGACCGGTATTGACTTGAAGAACGATCGTCTGGCTTTGCAACGTTTGAAAGAAGCTGCCGAAAAGGCTAAAATCGAGTTGTCTTCAACCACGCAGACAGAGATTAATCTGCCGTTTATTACCGCAGACCAGACCGGACCGAAACACCTCAATATCAAACTGACCCGCGCTAAACTCGAATCTTTGGTTGAGGATTTGATTGATGAAACGGTTGAGCCCTGCAAGAAGGCTATGGCTGATGCCGGTGTTTCTCCTTCTGATATCAGCGAGGTTATTTTGGTCGGTGGTATGACTCGTATGCCGAAAGTTCAAGAGAAAGTTAAAGAAATCTTCGGCAAAGAGCCTCATAAAGGTGTTAACCCCGATGAGGTTGTTGCTGTCGGTGCTGCTATTCAAGGCGGTGTCTTGATGGGCGATGTTAAAGATGTTTTGCTGCTTGATGTTACCCCGTTGTCTTTGGGTATTGAGACTTTGGGCGGTGTGTTCACTCGTTTGATCGACCGTAACACCACTATTCCGACCCGTAAGTCTCAGGTATTCTCTACCGCAGAGGACGGGCAGACAGCCGTTACCATTCGCGTCTTCCAAGGCGAGCGTGAGATGGCTGCCGACAACAAGCTCTTAGGCCAGTTCGATTTGGTCGGAATCCCGCCAGCACCGCGCGGTATGCCGCAAATTGAGGTAACTTTTGATATTGATGCAAACGGTATCGTTAACGTATCTGCTAAAGATAAAGCTACCAACAAAGAGCAGGCTATTCGTATTCAGGCCAGCGGCGGTTTGTCTGATGCCGATATTGAAAAGATGGTTAAAGATGCTGAAGCCAATGCCGAAGCTGATAAGAAGAAAAAAGAATTGGTTGAAGCTAAAAACCAGGGTGAGTCTTTGGTTCATTCAACAGAAAAAACTTTGAAAGAGCATGGAGATAAGATCTCTGCCTCTGACAAGACCTTGATTGAGAATGAGATTAAGGCTCTTAAGACCGCTTTGGAAGCTGAAGATTTAGCTGTCATCAAAGAGAAGACCGAAAGCTTAATGCAGGCTTCTTTGAAACTCGGTGAGGCCATGTATAAGGCTCAAGCCGAGGCTGCTCAGGCTTCCGGTGCAACTCAAGGTGCTGACGCCGGAGCTCAGAGTGGGGCTCAGGCTGCCGGTGATGACAAAGTTGTCGACGCTGACTTTGAAGAGGTTAAATAATCAGTCATTGACTGGTAAATCTCAAACAAAAGGGAGCTGTTTTACAGCTCCCTTTTGTTTTGCCCTAGATACATTAAAACAATGCATCTTTGACTTCCTCAAGACTGAGAGGGTGTGCAAGCCCCATCATCTGATCGTGGCGCTTGGGCCCTTCCCAAACCCACAGATTTCTCCTTGCTTCAACATAGAGATACTCTGTGGGGTAAGCTCGGCCTCCGAGAGCTTCTGCAAGCTTTTTGGCATGCTCCTCGCTACCGACAAAGTAGGATGTGTCCATATCCAGCTGCTCGTACTCAAGACCTATCTTTTTTGAATTATGGTAGACCTGAGAACGCAGGACGCAAGCTCCGCCGTTATAAACAAAAAATATCGATCCGATATTTTCAACTTTGCAACTTCCGGGGTCGCCCTGTTCAATACTTTTTTTAATCTGAGCTAAAAGCTCTTTCTTCTTTTTTAAATCCATAATCTTTAATTTTAGAGGTTTATAATAATATTTTTCAATATGTTAAGCCTCTATCATACTTTTGCAAATCCATCAAGAGCAAAAAAATCCCCGCCGTTGATTCCTCGGCGGGGATTTTCAAGAGAAAATATTATCTGCTACGTCCTGTAGTATTGCGGTTTTTTGTTCCATTTTCTTTCTTTTGTGAATTTGGCGTCTTGTTATGCTCATGCATGTATTTATTTACCTCTTTGCGATCTAGGACGGCTCTGGCTAACGGTGTTTTATTATCTCTATCTTTCCAGCTAACGTCAACAAACGTTTCACTATTTGGATTCTGTCCCTCTTTGATTATTGACCATTGAGAACTGTTTTCACCAATGGAAGCAAGCCTTGTAAAATGACGAAGTGTTACATTTTCCGTTTCCTGTATTTTTTTATTGGCTGCAAGCTTCGTTTTTCCTAATATTTCTCTTGCTTCTTTAATGGCTTCTTGCCCTTGTGGTGTATCTACAAATCCCTTAGGATCATCATTTGGCGCAACCTTATTACACAAATCTCTTTCAAATATCTTCATACGCTCTTGTAAGTATCTTCCGAAATTATCAGAGATTTCTTCAGCCTGCCACTCTTTTTGAACCAAGCCTTTATAGCGTAAGCGCTCGCTCTCATTAGGCTCCGTACCGTGAACAATTTTATATTCCTTGTCCAACATCTCGTTGATACCTGTTTCCGTATGTTCCGGCAATGTGCCTTTTTGCTCCTCGTGTGCAGGAAGAGCTTTTGGCTCCTCGTGTGCTGGAAGCTCTTTCTCCTCTGGAGCTGGTGCGGGTGCGGGTGCAGGTGCTGGTGCGGGCGCAGGTGCTGGTGCTGGAGCAGGAGCAGGTACAGGCTTAGGTTCTTTTTTCTTGCCAAAGAGCCTGTCTGCCAATGCTCCTACACGGCCTTTTAGCTTTTGTACGGGTTTTACGAAGTTTCCTAAAACGCCAAACATACCCAAACCTAAACTGGTCTCATTACGTACCATACCTTTAACTGTATCTTCGGTTATTTTGTAGCTTACCGAGGTTTCATCTCGCATGGGAAGTGTTCCGGATTCATAGCTGTAACTTGACGGAGGCTCCCTATCTCCATATAAACGAACTTCTTCGGGAGCATTTTCAATCCTGCCGACAAAATTTCGTTTTGCATCTATATGCCCTCCGTTTTCGGCATTACCTCTCACTTCTTCTACCGCAGACTGGATTTGCTCTGCTGTATGGCCTTCAGGATGAGATAAAATATCTATGGCCTCACGAGATACACCATTTTGGTCTGCCCAGCTATGTGTTAATAATGTACGATTTCCATCACTTATTGTACCATCAATCATTAATTCTCCACCGGGAGTCTGAATGCCGCCTGCGTCACACATATATAAAACAGTTTCCGCAGAACCATATTTCTCAATAAGCTGAGATAGCAACTCCGGATCTTTTGAATACCATGTTCTCTGTAAGAACTCTTCTGCATTTCTATTTATTTGATCTACATCCACAACACGGTTGGTTTCAACAACTCTTTCTACCCTCTCAACTTTTTGGGATTCCTCATGTTGAAAGAGATTATTTTCCGGATTGTGTTTGTTATACAAATCTATACCTAAATTTGCTGTCAATCGACCGGCAAAACCACCTCCTATTGTTGCTGCCGTTTGCAACACGGCCCAACCAATAGCCTCCTTACTGCTTAATCCATTTTTCTTGGCATCTTGAACATTGTTAATAATTCCGTTGGCACTGCCTAAAGCTAAAGAACCATAACCACAAACTTGCGCCAAGGCAGGATTTCCTGTCGCAGCAAAACCAACTGCTGCTGCACCTAATGCGGTGGTACCTATTGTCATCATCATCCGACGATCCTTTATAAGAGCACCCAATCCTCTTTTTTCGCCGGCGGCTTTTCGTTCTTTTCGCCAACGACGGATTTGAATCGCTGTTGTGGTTATCGCAAGAACAGAGCCTATTGCCATTCCGGCAATTTTATTCAATCCATGAGTGCTTGCAGTCAACTGAGCATCTGCGGCAACAGTTGTGGCTACAGCAGTTATGGCGCCGGAAACCAGAAATGCTGAGGCTGCTCCCTTAGCCGTGCGCTTCAACATTTCTATTCTAATTTTTCTTTTATCTACAACTTTTTCTGTTCGATTAGCCGCACGTTTGTCTAAATCTTTTAACGGCTCAAACATTTTCATTGTAATTGGCTTATCTTTTCCAACCTTGCTGCCCAACCGATGTGCAAAAGCGCCAACACTGTTAATTTGACTATCTATCGCGGCATCGTAAGCTGTCGGCGAAACTGACATGGGCCTTTCAATGTTGCTCAAATCAGAAATAAATTGTTTAAGATATTTTTTGTCAGTAAACTGATTCGGATTTTCTTTGATTCCTTGTTCTGTCCGGTTTGCTACATGAGCAGAATAAAGAACGTTTTCAATTTCTTCACCCAATGCTGCTTTTAGCAATTCCGGCGTAAGTTCTTCGTTGCTTCCGATTTGTCTCATTGCGGCATTTTGGCGTGCTATCCGCATAAAGTTTTCTAGCTTACTGCCATTTATTATTTGCGATTCCGGAGTCCAAACATCGCTTTCTTTTCCGTCTTTATCTATAAATTGAGGCTCAGCATACCCTTCTGCATCCAAAAATTTGAAGTTTGAAACCAGTTGCATGACGTTTTCTGCTGGAACAACATCTTGCAAAACTTCTGATGCTCTGTCAAAGCGTGCTTCTAATTGTTTGTCACTTTTTTCTGCAATATTTTCCAGATTCCAGCTTTGGTCGTACCCACCGATCAGCTCATCTAAAGCCTCTCTGTTTCTGGCAATCATTTCTCTGTGTTCGTTGTCTTTGGCCGTGTTGCCCATATATGTCTCTCGGGCAGAGAACATCTGCATATACCCATCATAAGTATCGCTAATATTGGTAATATCTGCAAAAAACAATTCTCGTCTATGGTATAAGTCTTCTGTCAGTTCATCTATTCTGGCTTCAATCTTGTTTATTGTTTGTTGTTCCGCACTAACATCCGTCTCAGGAGCATGATATGGAGTTTCGTTCAGCTGTCTGTATGTATCAAGATATTTTTGTGCCAATATGGATGGTGGCAACAAATTAAACAGCTGATCATCTTCAAGCATTCTTGCTGTCATCAAATTTTCATACTCAGCTTGCTCCGTTTCTTTTAACGGGCGTCTTTCTTGAAGTTTCTCTATGGCTGCTGAGGGAGATTTTATTCCTTCATCATAAATGGCTTGATTGATGACACCCATCTCCAACAAAATTTGCAGCTTGAGCTTATCTAACATAAATTCATTGCTATCAGAATCGGCACTGCGATCACGATAAATCTTTTGTTCTTCTTTTTCTAAAACTTGCTCTTTTGATTCTTTTTCATCAACAACAATAGCCGCTTCTACTTTTGTTTGGGTAGCCTCTTTTGTGTCTTCTGCATTTGATGCCTGCTTTTCTTCAGTTTCTTGGGCCCTCACCGCAACGCTTTCATCTCTGTGGCTATCTAGGCTCTTGATAGTTTTGGCCGCTTCTTGGGTGTTTTGATTATTCTCTTTCAATTGGAATAATTTCTCTCGGGCGGCCTTCTCCAGCTCCTGCATTTTGGGATCTTTATAATCTCCGGCAAAAACCTTAATGAATTCATCCATTTTTTCATAGGCCGCGGGATCAATCACTAATTTACCGTCTATAAATGATTGTAAATCTTTTTGACATTTTTCATGAATCTTTTGAAAGCCGGTTATTCCTTCAGGTGAGGGGTCATTCATGTAGCTTTCTTGTAAATTTATATATTTTGTCAGCTCCGCTAAACCATAGGTTCTGATTTCTGAGTGTTCCTTTACCTGGTCGTCCTGAACTTGAGAACTTTGTTGTCTTTGAGCATCCAAAATCTTGAACCTATTCCTAAAATCTTCAGAGGTGGTATAAAGCTCATTGCCGTAAAACTGTTCTTCTTGGCTCTTATTGTTTAAGCGGGATTCTATTTTTTGGGTTAGCTCTTCTTTTTTAGCCTCTGAAATAGTGGCAAAATATCTGTCCCTCTTTTCCAAAAATTCTTTAATGGCTTGCTTTTTTTCTTCAGGAGATGAAGTCCATTCATCTTTTGTTACGAGCTCATTAAAGGCCTCTAATATCGTTTCATCGTTCTCTTGAGGCAAATTTTGAGCTTGTTTTTGAGCCTCAAACTCCTCTCGAAGCTCTTTTTTGTGGGCCAAAATGTATCTTTCCAATGCCTGCATCTCACTTATTTCTTGTCCAAAGTCATCTCGGTACTTATTGCCCGGATTTTCATGGCGCAGTCTTCTTTTTATTTCTTCTAATTCCTCATTGGTGAAATCAGCCATTGGTTTTCTCCTAAAATTCCTCAAATTTGTTTGAGCTTACAGCAACTTGATTAATTTTATACTAACATATTTAGACAAATTCTGCAATACTTTTGTCGATTTTTTTATGTTTTTATTTTTTTCATATAATTGCTTGCTTTTTCGTCTGAAAAAACCTAAATACAAATCAACAATAAAATATTGAAGTGACTGAAAATGACTGAAAAAGACTATTACGAAATTTTGGAAGTGTCTAAGACCGCCAATGGTGATGAGATAAAAAAGGCTTTTCACCGTCTGGCCCTAAAGTATCACCCCGACAGGAATCCCGGCGATAAAGAGGCGGAATCTAAATTTAAAGAAATCAATGAGGCCTATGAGGTCTTAAAAGACGAGCAGAAACGTGCCGCCTATGATCGCTACGGACATCAGGCCTTTGCCAACGGCGGTATGGGTGGCGGAAATCCGTTTGGCGGTTTTGAATTCAACTTCGGAAGCGGCGGTTTCTCAGACATTTTCTCTCAAGTATTTTCTGACTTTATGGGCGGTGGAAGTGCCGGTAGTGGAACTGCCTATGCCCAGCCCGGTGCCGATGTACGCTATAATATGGAAATCTCTCTTGAAGAGGCGTTCTCCGGGGTGGAAAAAGAAATTAAAATTCCTTCTTCAGTCACTTGCGAAAAATGTCACGGACACGGCACCAAAGACGGAAAAGAAGCTCCTGTTTGTCCTCATTGTAAGGGAAGCGGCAAAATCCATTTGCAAAAAGGTTTCTTCGTGGTGGAGCAGGCTTGTCCGCATTGCCAAGGAACCGGACACATGGTCACGGATCCTTGTCCGGATTGCAAAGGTCATGGATTTATCCGCCAAGAAAAAACTATCAAAGTTAAAATTCCGGCGGGAATTGAAGACCAAACCAGAATGAGAATCCCTGGTGGTGGTGAAGCCGGAACCCGTGGCGGTGAAAGCGGTGATTTGTATGTATTTATCTCCGTTAGAGAGCATAAACTCTATTCTCGAGAAGGAGCAAACCTCTACACCAGAGTGCCTATTTCCATGTGTTGTGCCGCTTTGGGCGGAAAAATAGAAATCCCCTCTATTGATGGCGAAAAAATTGAACTTTCCATCGCACCCGGCTCTCAAAACGACCAAGTTGTCAAGGTCAAAGGCCAGGGCATGACCATGATGCGTTCAAAAGGCCGCGGTGATCTGTTTGTTAAGCTCAGAGTGGAAACACCGGTTAACCTCTCTGCCAAGCAAAAAGAATTGTTGGAGGAATTTCGCTCTATCAGCAAAGACGAATCCTGCCAGCCGGAATCTAAGAGCTTTTTTGATAAAGTAAAAGATTTGTTTGTGGCCTAGTCCAAATTTACTCCTGTAAGTTCGAATCTGGCCGGTTACAAGCCATTAAAAAACTCTCCACAAGGGAGGTGCCTGCTCTCTTTGCCTACGGCAACGGCAGGATTGGCTCGGGCCTCTCTTTGTTCGGCCCTCGCCTGCCTCGATTTCTTCGCTTGAGCTCACCGGCACACCCCCGTGTGCCTGAAATCTCGGCTCAAACTTACTCCTGTAAGTTCGAATCTGGTCGGTTACAAGCCATTAAAAAACTCTCCACAAGGGAGGGTTTTTTAATGGCGCGCCCGGCAGGATTCGAACTTACAACCTTCTGATCCGTAGTCAGATGCTCTATCCAATTGAGCTACGGGCGCATCTGTTTGACTGTTAGCTTATTACAGCTTTTCAAATTTAAATGCAAGCAAAAATTTAAATAATTTAAAAGAATTTTAATCTATTTGACTCTAAACTCCTTGGTAATTGACAGATACTCTTGTCTGTTTTTGTAATTTCTCACTTGTTTTTTGCAAAAATGCCTTTACAAAAATTGTTAATGGTGTAAAAAACTTAAGTGTATGTATTTTTTTATAAAAAGGTGCTTTATTCAATGACAAATTCTGTAATCAAAATGCCCCTGGCAATGGCTGCTATGTTCATTATCAGCGGATGCGCCTATTCCTCAGATGCTTTGTTTCCGTCTCTGTTTGGCTCTGACAAACAAGAATCTATGGCGGTGCAAGATACTGACTTGGAAGAAGGTGCCGTTCCGGCTCTGGGCTCCACAAACTTTGAACCTGTCGAAATTTCTGAAGGTAACAATACCGGAACTTTTGTCGGACAAAAGGTGGTCACTTTCCGCAATGAGTTAACTCAGCTGCAGTCTTCCATCCGCGCTAATAATGCAACCTTGCAGCAAATCAGAGCCTCTGTCATTAACAATGCCCTCCAATACCATAAAACCACCGGCACAATCGAGGCTAAACTCCAGGTCGGCACCACTCCGGGAAACCCGCAGATGTTTGCAATGCTCGAATCTGCTCAGAATAACGTGCAGGTTATGAATGCGAATACAAATGCACTCACCCAGTTGGCCGGTAAAATTGCCGCTGATACCGCAAATACCGACTACTTGGTTGATGCTATCCGCGCAGCATACACAATCTCCGGTGCCGTTGATGAAGATCACCGTCAGTTGCATATTTTGGAAAACGAAGCGAGCCAAACTTCTGTGTTGATGAACAGCTTGCTCAATGAGGTCAACAGTGATATTGCTCGCCAAAAGCAATACATCAACACCGCTAATGATACCATTGTTAACTTAAGCTCCGCAATTAAGGTTGGCAGCTATGGGGTAAACAATGTTCCGATGGGCCCGATCTCTGGTGCCAGCCGTTTTGGCGCAACCCCGACGGTTAGCAGCTCTTCTCCGCTCTTTGTGGCTAAGTTCAACAAAGCCGGCGTAAATTACAAAGACGGCCTCAAAAAAGCGGTTGAAAGCGCACAAGCTAAGAAACCATCCGTTGTTTTTGATGTGGTGGCCGTAAGCCCCGCTTCCGGTTCTTCCGCTGTTGCCAAAAACAACGCTACCCAAATCTTTCAGGATATGATTGATATGGGTGTTGGCGCAGACAGGATTAACCTTTCTGCTAAAGTAGGAACAGGCTCTTCTTCTGAAGTGCAAATCTTTGTTCGCTAACGCATATAAAAGTTTTCACACCTCAAAAACCCCGCTTGAAAAAACAAGCGGGGTTTTGTTTTAGTCCACTAGCTGAATATGCACCTTTTTGCCATAGTATTTAGCTAAGATATAGAGATTGGAAAGTTGCAAGGGATAAGAGCCGATTTCCATATCATCTAAAATGTAGATAGGAATTCTGGTGTCATGAGAGAGTTTCTCTAAAGATAATTGTTTAGACACTCTCAGTTGGTGAAGTTGCTGGGCAATACTTCCGTGATTTTGAATAAGTTCTTTGATTGCTTGTCTTTTGTTATTCATCGTTTCAACTCCTAAATTTCTTATTAAAAAGAAACCGCCTTAAATGAATTTAAGGCGGGGAGGTAGAAACTGTGCTAGAACAGTCCGGGTTCTTCGACATACAAGTATGCTTATACCCCCGGCTCCCCATAAAAGGAGTTGTTCTTTTTCTAGCAAGGAGCTTCTACACTCCGCAGGCGCAACTCGCCCCTGCATTGCTAATACTAGAGCAGAAAAATTAATTTGCAATTAATTTGTTTGAATATGGCACGAACGACCGGCAAGCCGTAAGAAAAGCCTCCCTTTGGGGAGGCTTTGGTTTATTTGTTCTCGATTGCCAGGGTGTTTACTTGCGGCTTTTGGTGCAACAAAATGCTTATCACCCGTACCAGCGTATCTCTCATCTCCGGGCGGCGGACAACAATATCCACCATACCGTGCTCTTTCAAATATTCGGCACGCTGGAAACCCTCGGGCAATTTCTCCCTGATGGTTTGCTCAATAACACGGGCGCCGGCAAAGCCTATCACGCACCCTTTCTCAGCAATGTGAATATCACCCAACATGGCAAAAGAAGCTGAAACTCCGCCCGTTGTCGGGTCTGTCAAAATAGAGATGAACGGAAGGCCTTTCTCCTTGACCATGTTAACCGCGGCAGATGTTCTGGCCATTTGCATCAAAGATAAAATACCTTCTTGCATGCGTGCGCCGCCTGAGGCCGCAATCGTTATCAGCGGATAGTTGCCGCGAGTGGCAATCTCTGCAGCCTTAACAATCCCCTCGCCGACGGCCGTGCCCATGGAGCCACCCATAAAGTTGAAATCTAACGCGGCAATAACACAGGTGATGCCGCCAATTTCTCCTTGGGCTACGCGAATCGCATCATCTGCTCCGGTGGCTTTGCGGTAGGAACGCAAACGGTCCGTGTATTTTTTGGAATCTTTAAAATTCAGCGGATCTTCAACCAGTTTGGGCAGAGTAATCAGCTTGTATTCACCATTGTCAAACAACATGGCAAAACGTTTTAATATCGGCATACGCAGGTGATGATCACATGAGGCGCAGATATACTCGTTTTTCTCCAGCTCCTTGGTGTAGAGCATTTTTCCACACTCAGGGCACTTGGTCCACAAGTTGTCTGCAATCTCTTTGGTTGTAATCTTTTTTATCTTTGGACGTACAAAATCAGATAACCAGTTCATCTTTATACCTTAGTTGTTGAATATACCTATTTGCTCTCGCTTTCTTCTTCCTTTTTATCAGAAGAACGAAACCAATTTTTGAATCTTTCCCACTTGGAAACTTTTGGCATCTGCGCCTCAAGCTCTTTTAAGTTGGCGAGGTTTTCGTGCAAATCTTCCATCTCTTTGGTTAGCTTCTGCTGTTCTTTGCTCAGCTTTCTGTTCTGTTTCTTTTGAACTCTTAGAGCCTTGCGGATTGGCGCATAGGACAACCAACAAAAGAAGTTGCCCAAAATAAAACCAACAAGAAGCAAAAACACTATCGCAACACTCAAGGAAACCGTTATCTCTACATAAAACGGCCATAGACTAAATGTCGCCAAATCATTATTTACAAAGGCAAAAACCAATATAACGATTAAAAGCGGTATTCCTATTAGCGTTTTGATGAAACCCATGGCTCGGCTCCTTGAGATTGTGCTTATTTATGCTATTTATTTAATAGCTCAAACAGTTGTTTACCAGTCTTGAAGTGAGGAATGTTGCGCTCTTCTACCTTCACCTGAGCTCCTGTGCGCGGATTTTTGGCCAGACGAGGGCTACGGGTGCGAACAGAAAACGCTCCAAAGCCTCTGAACTCTACTCTGTCTCCTTTGGCCAGAGAATCTGTTATCTTGTTCAAAACAACGGCTACAATGCGCTCAACATCTTTCAACATTAAATGCGGATTTTTTGCTGCTATTTTTTCTATCAATTCTGACTTTGTCACTTCTTTTTCCTTTTCTTAATTATTTGTTATCAGGTTAACTTTTTTTATCTCAAATATCAATATCGTAAATTTAAAAAATTCCAACATA
>CASERH010000013.1 GCA_949290295.1 uncultured Pseudomonadota bacterium
CGCGGGAGAGTAAGTCGTCGCCAGATCTTCCAAACACACTCCCTCCCTTGTTTATGTTTGTTGTTCCCTCCCTTGATACCATCAAGGGAGGATTTTTTTGTGGACGAAGTACCATCAGCCTGATGGTACTTTGGCATCTAAGCTCGCTTTAGACGCTTACACTTTCTTCGCTCGCTAAGATGTTCCAAAGAGCTTGCAGATAAAAAACGCCGGAGCAACGGCGTTTTTTACTTAGCGCTCGTCTTAAGGCGCGGGAGAGTAAGTCGTCGCCAGATCTTCCAAACACACCAACTCCCTTGTTTATGTTTGTTGTTCCCTCCCTTGATACCATCAAGGGAGGTTCTTTGTTTCATAGAATATCTTTCTTCTGATCCTCCTTTGGTATGAGGTGTACGATTTTCTCGTACAATGAATCATAAAAAAAGTGCATTGTTTTTTGTTTAGATTTTTCTAAAATTTATCTTGTTAGTATTTCTTTTAACAGAATTGGAGTGAACGATGCATTTAGGGACTGTAAAGTGGTTTAATACTAAAAAAGGATATGGATTTATTGAGCAAGAAAATGGCAAGGATATATTTGTGCATATTACGCAATTGGAGCGTATCGGCTTAAAAAGGTTGGAAGATGGGCAAAAAGTTGGCTTTGAACCCTATGACGACAGGGGAAGAATTGCTGCCGGAGAGATTAAGATCCTTTAATTTATGAAGTATTGAGAGCAAGAAGAGGCTTTTGCCTCTTTTTGCGTATATGGGGGACATGATAAATATGGAATGGGAAAATAAACATAAAATTTTGGCCGCAATAATTTTGGTTCTTATTGTTGTGGCTCTGATGATTTTTAATTAGGAGAAGTGAAAATGAGATGGTGGCATTGGCTGATTGTGATTGTTTTGATATTTGCGGTTGTAATTTCTTTATTCTTTTAACAAAAATATTGAAATAGCTCTTGACAAAGTGTCGAGATGAGCGTAAAACTGCGTTATTCCATCGCGGGGTGGAGCAGCCCGGTAGCTCGTCAGGCTCATAACCTGAAGGTCGTAGGTTCAAATCCTGCCCCCGCAACCAAATGTATGGCGCGGCCAGATTTGAACCTTTGATGAAGGTAGGTTCACTACAAGGTACTGGTGGATGTTAAAATGTCGATGTCTAGAGAGCAGTACGGCAAAGGAAATTTTGCTAATTTCTATTCTGTAATCAAAAATAAAAAACTTTATAAGAAATCCAAGAGCTTTGAGCTTTTTACCTCATTAAATGAAAAATATTGACAAATTATAACAAAAAAAATAAATTCATGTTCGGTGGAAAGTAGAGAATATGAAGATCGCTAACTTTAGAGAATATACCGGCGTTTTGCGCGAAATATATGCTGAAGAGGTTATGGCCGAAACCGGAAGCTATTATCGTGCGTTGATGTCTTCTGGCAAAAATCTTAATAAGAAGAAAAACGAGCTTCGCCAAAAGATAGCTGGCTTGACCCAAAGAATTCAAACCCAAGCGGAAATAATCCGCCAAACTAAAGATAAACGCCGCGCCGGATTAGAAGTCAATAAACTCAAAAAAGAAAAACAAGATTTTGTCAAAACCTTAAAAGAATTGCAGGCAAGCGACCCTTTTAATTCTTTAAGTAATGACGCTAAAATTTGCGTTTGCAGCGGTTTTTTGTTTCAAAAATATCTGACCAATGAGATAATCAAGAACAATCCGCTTAATTTTCAAAAAAATCATCATGGCGATTTGATCGTAGATGTTTCACAACTAAGACATTCTGATTTGTTTATTCAAGCCGCCCATGTGAAGGACTTTATCGCGGCTTATATGGCGCGTTATCCGCAAAAAGTAAAAACTGCCGGACATTTCAAGACATTGTTGAATCATATTAATGATTGGCAAGGGGTTGTGACCTTTGTTGATGAAAATTTTGATAAGCTGAACCGTCAAAGCAAAGGACAGCAAGATGATATTCAATCCAGTCATCAGGGGATGGAGATGGTTTTAACTTTTCCCGAAGAAAAACTTTATTTGGTGCGTCTGTTAAATTCGGCTGCTTTAGATTATGAAAGCAAAAAAATGGATCATTGTGTCGGCAAAGGCGGATACGACAGTGATGTTTCCGAAGGAAAAACACAAATTTATTCTGTGCGCTCGGAATCAGAGGGCGGAGCATTGATCCCCCATGCAACAATAGAGTTCAAAGATGGTGTGGTAAAACAAATAAGCGGACATAAAAATCAAGAGATAGAAGAAGCTTATATTCCAGCTGCCAGAGAAAGTATCTATCATCTCTGCCAAAGTCGGGATATGTTTGAATTATACCGCCGGAAAAAGGTGTCAGGGATACAAAATTGCGGTTATATGTTTAGCGCTGACGATTTTCCGATAGACTTAAGAAATCCGCCTAAAAAAGCTCATCTGAAAATGATTTCGGAAGATTCGCCGATATTAAAACTTTTTGGGCCGCAAAATTTAACCTTGGATTTATACACATTTTCATTTCCGCTGACGGAAGAAAAATTAAACTTAATCAAAAAGTTTAAGCAAATAAAAACGTTAGACGCCAGAGGACATATGCAAAGCAAAGAAGAAGCTTGGGTAACACGGCAAAAACTTTTAGCTTTTACCGGCGAAGAAGGGGTAGAAAAGTTTTCTTCCAATCTGTTGCGAGAAATTGGCTTTGTTTATGATGAGAAAAATACACTTCATGATTTGACCTCTTTGTCGCAAGAAATTACGATAAATTCCGCATATAAGATGCAAGGATTGAGGTTTTTCATGCCAGCAGATTCGGTTAAGGTGAAGACTTTTTATATTGGCTATGAAATAGATGAAGCTACAAAAGAATATTTGCAAAGGTTCAAGGCAGTAGAAAAACTTTCAGTATCACCAGAGGAGATTTATACGCCTAAAGACGTCAAAATAGAAAATATTTTGGAAACGCGCGAGTTTTTGCAAAATTTTTTCAAAACAGATGATTGGTTGCAAAAAGTGGATATTGAGTTGCAACAGGCACTTGGATTTTTTGAAAAACTTTATCCTAATAGGTCAGGTATATTTTCCGTCAATTGGGAAAATGATAGATATCCAAGGGGGTGGATTGATGTTATAAATACCCCAAAGCCGGAAAGAATAGCAAAAATTAAAACGAATACTTCCGTTTGGCCATATGTGAATTATAAAAATGTTGAAATTGATACGGTGAACATTCAGGGCAAGGTTTCCAAACAAACCATAGATGCGGTTAATTCTCTGCGAAGTGTGGCGGGGCTAAATATTGAAAAAGCTGATTTTTCCGGGATGACGGAGCTTGATTTTGGCCGACTTAAGTTTTTGACAGTACAATCAAAGCCAGAACAAGGAGTTTTAGGGCGTAATTTTATGTTTCGCGAGAAGTGGGCTGTTTGTTCCTTTTTTGATGACCATGTCATAATCTTACGAGAAAATAAAAATCAACCACCTCTGAGCAAAATAAGATTGCCCTCAGATATAAAGCATTTGTGTTATGAAACTGAAGATAAGACTAAGACTGTTCTGCCGGATTTTCGCCATTATCCAGAGCTGGAAAGTTTGCAGCTGAATAATCTTGATTTATCGGATAATAAGGTGATATATTTACCTAAAGGAATAAAATATTTAGCTTTTTATCAGTGTAAATTTGGTGAACACTCACATATGGATTTAAGTGGTTTTGAAAATCTTCAGGAATTACGTTTGAACGAAAGTGATTTAAGCGGTATTAAAAAATTGACCTTGCCGCAAGGATTAAAAAAATTAGAAACAAATAAAACAATATTTAATAAAGACGCCTTGAGACTGAAACTACTAAAAAAGGACACAAAAGTTTGTCTACCTCGGGCAGAAAGAGAAATTTAACATTATTATTCTTCATTTAAATAAGTACTATTATGAACGGATTATCAAAAAAATCAGATGAGTTCATCAAAGAGATGAAGTTGTCTTTGAATCGGAAAGAGGTCGTGCAACTAATGGCCGTTTTGATGGAACATTACGACATTTCTGCAGAGGAGCTTAAAGTAAATGCTTCTGTTTCTGTATCAGATAACAAAACAGAACAATCCTCCTTGTCGAGATCGGCACCACCAATTACAGGTCAACTGCGGATTTTGTCCGGAGTTGGTGTTGTCTTGCCGTCAAATAAAGTTTTGTATTATGATGGTAGTCAAAACAAAGGGGAACGATCGCAAGCTTACCATTATATGAGAGAAAAGCTTGCTATGCCCAAAGGCTATGCGTGGCATATCATGAGCAGAGTCGAGCTGGCGGAGATACGCTCTTATCAACGCGATATTGATAAATTGCTCAGCCAGTTCGACGGTGGTGTTACCATGTTTGCCGATGATGATGAATACATCTTGGAAGATAATCGGTTAAAATCCGGCTATGTTCGCTATCTTGCCGATTTGAACTAAAGTCTCAATTCTGCACATAATCTGGCTAATTTTTAGGAGACAGATTATGTGCAGTTTTTTGTGGCTAGATAAGAGGTTGACTGTCAATCTTAGATTCATTATTGAAGTGACAAAATTTCCTCAAAGCTCTTGAATTTGAAGAAAATGTGGTGCTTGGTCTGCGGAATGATGTGAAGTTTGTCTTTATAAAAATCTTTTTGTTCTTGTAGATTAAAAAGAACATCATTCTCAGCGGCAAGAGCAAAGTCAAATTTCGGGTTAATATCTTTTTTGTGCTTTTGATACAATTGCTGCAGAGATTTTAATTCTTGTTGGCAGCTCTCAAGGCTTCTTTGGGATTCAAGCTGATTGTATCTTTTAAATTCATCATCTGTTTCTACCATATATTGGCGCCTGAATTCCATATAGTTGTCTAAATTAATACTTTTAAATAGCTCTATGGTTGCTTGAGAGAGGATAAGGGTTTCCGCATACGGCTATTCTTTTTGATACATTGGGTATTTTATCTCCCGTTATCGAGGTTATAAAAAACCCCGGCAGAGTAGGCGATAATATCTATTTGCCGGTATTTAGAAAAATCAAAGTTTAATTTTAGATTTTGGTAATCATATAAAATCAATATATTTTTACTATCTTGTAAATTGCTGATTGTAGATGTTGCCATATCTTACTGATAAGTTTATTGATTGTTGGGCAATTGGACAATAGTAACGCTATTTTTGTACTATTGCGTTTAAGATTGACTTTTGAAATAAAGAGTGTAACGTAAAGCATATTTTTATTTTGTGAAGGAGATACTGATGGATACTAGGGATTTGGAAGCCCTTTTCAAGCTGAAAGAAAAAGGAATTATTACCGAGGAAGAATTTGCCGCGAAAAAGAAAGAATTTTTGCAAGGAGGCGCAGGGGGGAGTGCTAGTAATTCTTTGGGAATTGTTGATAATTATGTCTATTGTGTGCAAAATACCTTTAATATGAAGGATAGAGCCAATAGATCTGAATTTTGGTATTTCTTTTTGGCTAATGTGCTTATAGGCGTTATTTTGGTTGCAATTTCTGTGTTGCTTAATTCTCAATCCCTTATCCTTTTGCAACTATTTCAGATCTTTCAGATCTTGCCTACTTATGGTATCGTGGTTAGACGTTTCCATGATTTGAACATGGAAGCTGGTTGGGCTTCTATTTATCTTGCCCCTTCTATTCTAAATTTGATGACTACATTTAATCAAAGTTATTCTGAGGAATTTTTGATATTTTCGCTCTTGATAAATCTGGTTTGTAGCGTTTTGCTTGTTATCTTTATGTGTACCAAAGGGGATGAAGGCGAAAATCGTTTTGGCAAAGCAAAGTAAGTGAGGAGAGATGCAATGAACACTAAAGAGCTTGAAGATTTATATGGATTAAAGAAAAAGGGTGTTATTTCCGATGAGGAATTTGAGCTAAAGAAAAAGCAAATTTTGGCTGAATCTCAAAATCCTCAGTCCGCTAATAAAAAGGCTGTGGTAACTTTGTTGGTGGTGCTTGTTCTTGCTTTATTTGGTTTTGTCATCTATCAGTTTTCTCCAAAAACGTATGAGGCAGGAAAGGTTAGGTGTGTCAGAGGAATTTGTTATGACGGGCAGAAGGAAATAACCGGGAAAATTGTTTCTTATTATCCTAATAACCAATTGAAAACTCTAAGAAAATATAAAAAAGGCATCTTTTCGGGAGAAGAGACAGGGTATTATGAAAATGGCGAGCTTCAATATGTTTATGAACCTGGGCTTAAAAAAGATTTTTATGAAAACGGAAAACTTAAGTTTGAAAGAGGTTATAGTAATGATCAGTTGATGAGTGAGAAGTTTTATTCTGAAAACGGAAAACTGAAAACAAGTGAAACCTTTGAGAAAGGTTTTTTAACTTCTTCTATTGAGTATTATGAAAATGGAAAGATTTCCCTCAAAAGAAATATTGAAGGAATCCATTCTTTTGTGGAAAAATTTAATGAAAATGGTGGGCTTGTTTATCAGTTAAAATTGGAAGATAATTTGCCGATGGAACAAAAGTCTTTTTACGACAATGGCTTTATAGAAGTTCATAATATTACGGCTTTTGAGGATGGAAAGGTCACTATTCCTGTTGATCAGGCTAATAAAGAAAAAATAACGACGGCAACGCTCGATGTGAAAGATGGAACAATCAATAGTTTCTATTATGACAAAGATGGAAAATTGAAGAAAATTTGTATTGTCGTTATTTTATCTTCTCAGCGGGCGTGTTATCCCTTTAAGCTTCAGTAAACAGAGGTATTGCAAAGAGGAAAAAAGACAGAGTGTTAAAAGCTATTTTAATTTTACCATTTAATGTTTTATTTACAATCCCTTTAATCATTTTGTATTTTTGCGGGTTTAGTATCATCTCTTGGCAAAATCCTTTTTTGATTTTATTGATGGTTGCTTCTTTAGCTTTTGGCCTTTTCCTTATGGTTTGGACCATAAAATTATTTGTTGAGGTTAAAAAAGGTTCTCTGGCGCCTTGGAATCCTATCAATAAGCTTATTACCTCAGGCCCTTATGCTTATGTCAGAAATCCGATGCTGCTTGGTGTGTTTTTAGTTCTTTTGGCAGAGGCTATCCTTTTCCAAAGCGTTGCTTTGCTTGCCTATCTTGTGATTTTTATCGGTATCAACGCCGTTTATTTTCCTCTTTCGGAGGAGAAGGGGTTGCTCAAACGCTATGGACAGGCTTACGCTGATTATAAAAATAATGTGCCGCGTTTTATTCCGCGTTTAACTCCGTATAAGAAAAAATAAATCGCCACTTATGGTTGCTTAAAAAGATTATATTACTCTTTGTGTGTGCACAAGAGTAATATAATCTCTTGCATATTTATTATATTTGATTATAGTGAAGCTCTGTAAAATTTAAACATATGTTTATAATTTACAGAATCGGATTGTTTATAAAAGTTTCACTTTGGGGAAAAAGATGCTTTTGCTGCAGCAGATAGAAAAAGAGATTGAACAGCATAAAGTTATTTCTTTTGATATCTTTGACACATTACTTTTGCGGCCATATCTGCAGCCGACAGATATGTTTTTGCATATTGAACAAGTTTATAAAGCTCCGTTTTTTAAAGTGTTGCGTTGTGAGGCTGAAAAGACAGCCCGTCTTGCTAAAACAGATGCGGAAGATGTTACATATGATGAGATCTATGCCCAAATAGATAAGGCTTTTATGCCTTTAAAGCCCGTTGAGTTGGATTTTGAAAAAATGGTTTTAAGGGCGAATCCTGAACTTAAGCAGGTTTATGACTATGCCGTAAAGCTTGGTAAAAAGATTATTGCGGTTTCAGATATGTATTTGCCCAGTGATTTTTTGGCAGAGATTCTCAAGAAAAATGGTTTTGAGCATTTTGATGCTATTTATGTCTCCGGAGATGTCGGAAAAACAAAGTCGAGTGGAAATTTATATCGTTATGTTTTAGCTGAGTGGCCGCATGTAAAGCCTGTCGAATTTTTGCATATTGGTGACAATAAGAAAGCTGATTTCAAGATACCTCGGGAGCTTGGTTGGGGTGCTGTTTATTATCAGCAGGTTGCAAAACGTTATATCCAGGAATGTTCAAGGCTTAAGTCGTTTAAGTCAATAGAGGGAAAGAGCCTCGGATTATCTATCATTATCGGAATGATGGCTTATCGTTGGCAGCAGGAGCGTTGCGGCTTGTTAGCCAAGGGGGATTATTGGTCGGAGCTTGGGTATTGTTTTGGCGGGCCGGTGGCTTATGGATATAGCCGCTTTGTCGAAAGTGAGGCCATACGTAGTGATTTGGCTCAGCTCTTATTCGTGGCGCGAGATGGTTATATCTTGCAAAAAGTTTTTAATACCTTCAACTCTACCATTGATAATGCTTATGTGTATGCTCCGAGGTTTTTGAATCTGATTTGTCGTCTTGATTATGCCAGAAAGAATCGCCAGCAATCGTCGGCAATTATAGAGTTTTTTGCTCAACAGTCTTCACAAATTAAGCATCTGGCAGAGGCTGCCGATTTGCACACGGCAGAAAAGTGTCATCAATTTATTCAGCAAAATACGGCTCTTTTTGCTCCTTTGGCGGGACAGCTTTTTGATAATTATAAGCGTTATTTACATCGCTTGGTTCACAAAAAAGGAACACTCGGAATTGTTGATACCAGGACAGGAGAGTTTTCATCACAAAAACTGATTCAAAACTCTGTTCGCAATGACACATATGGTGTGTATTGGAGTGTTATTAACATGAAATTTCAGGGCGTGTTTCGGCATGGTTGTTATGTCGAAAATCGCGGTGAGGGAGATGAAAGAGCCGATGTCTTTACCTCTAATTGGAATTTTGTTGAGTTCTTGATTACCAGTCCTGAGTATCCGATTAAGAACCTTTCGGCAGAGGGGCTTCCGGTTTACGATGAGCATCCACATCCTTGTGAGGTTGAACGTGTTCAGATTTACCCAAGCGTGGCTGAGGGAATTTTGGCTTTTGCCCAAGATGTTAAAGAGCGTTTTGGCGGGAATGATATTTTTTTAGATGCTCAGACGGTTATTGCATGGCTTAATAATTTTATAGCTCATCCGCAGAAGGAAGATATCACCCAAATGATGAAGATAAAATTTGGGATTGATAGCAATCATACAGACTATGTTCCGTTGTTTGCGGCAGATATTCCGTGGTGGGATTTCTTCTTGCACCCCGGCAGGACGGCCAAGATTTTGAAAAAGATGGTTTGGCGAACCAAATGGCAGACGGTGGCGATTTGTGCTTTGAAGCCACTATCTTTGAGAAGACGAGGGTTAAACTACATCAAGCTTGTTTTGTTTCCGCGTTTGAAGCGGCGGTATTTTGAGGCAAAAATATCGGTGTCTGATACTTGTGGCTATGAGTTTGTGGTTGGGAATATTGAAGAAAGGTAAGAATGTAATGGTCTATTATATTGTTTCTGGTGGCTTTGATCCTATACATGAGGGGCATGTTGAAATGATTAAAGCTTCTGCAAAGAATTCTGACGGGGTTATTGTTTTGCTGAATTCTGATGAGTGGTTGTGTCGTAAAAAAGGAAAAAATTTTCAGTCTTTTGCAACCAGAAAGGCTATTTTGGAAAATTTGAAGGGAGTTGTCGAAGTTTTGGGATTTGATGATGCTGATGGTTCAGCATCCAGAGGTATTGAGTTGGTTAGGCAAAGATATCCTGATGATGTATTAGTTTTTGCTAATGGTGGAGATCGAGGAAAAGATAACATTCCTGAGATTCCAACGTGTCGTAAGTGTGATGTTGGTTTGATGTTTGGAGTGGGTGGCGTTGAAAAAGTTAATAGTTCTTCGAAGCTTTTGGCGAAGTGGAATTCTTGAAGATTTTATGAAAATTAGAGGAGGAAAACGATGAATCTTTTGGCTCAAGGACAAGCTATTCCTGTTTTTTTTTCGTGTGATGAAAAATATGTTCCATATGTTGCCACAGCAATAAAGAGTCTAGTGGCAAATACAAAATCGTTGTTACATGTTTATGTTATTGATGGCGGAATAACTCAGCATAGCAAAAATTTGCTTAAAAATTTTGCTATGCAGTTGCAAAATGTTACAATAGATATTCTTTTTGTTGACTTAAATATCTTTCGGGACATGAAAGTTAATCAACTATCCCTTTCGTCTTACTGCCGCTTTTTAATTCCGTGGTTAGTTCCTGAGCTGAGTAGGGCTATTTACTTGGATGCTGATATATTGGTTTTGGGTGATATTGCTGATCTGTATAATTATGATTTGCGAGGAAAACCGTTGGCTGCTTGTGTAGATATGGGGAGAGAGCCAAGAAGTAAGCTGCTTGAGGTTAACCCAAATTATTTTTCTTTTGCTTCTAAACATGTTTATTTTAATGCTGGAGTGCTTTTGATCGATTGCGAGCACTGGAGGAAAGAAAATCTTCTTGATACTCTTTTAGCGATAGAGGCTAAATATCGTGAGGATATGATTTTTATGGATCAAGATGTATTGAATAAGTGTTTTGAGAGCAATTATGTTCAACTTCCTATTAAATTTAACTTTATGCCACACATGAAGGAGTTGTGTAAGCAGGGAATGGTTGAAAATGTTTCTGCTGAAGATGTCAAAAATACTGAGAAATGTTGCCAGATAATCCATTTTGCGGGGCCTGTGAAACCTTGGTCATCTAAGTGGTGTTTTACAAATGGGGAGTTCGAGAATTTTTGGTTCTATGCCTATCAAACACCTTCTGGTATCGGCATGTTGGCGAATTTTGTAGAACGCAATATTGTTGAAAATGTTAATCGTTGCGTAAATGATATTCGTTGGAGTTTGGATCATTTCGAAGAAAGCAAAAAAAAATATAAGATTTTAAATGTTATTCCTTTTTTGACAGTGAAAAAAAGATTTAAAAGAGAAAACAGATTCCTGTTATCCGTTAGTCTTTTGGGGCTACCTCTTTATTCTAAATTAGTTGATTCAAAAAATGTCCGTTATCGGTTATTTGGGTGCTTTCCTTTGATGAAAGTAACACGTAAGTAGGAGGATAAGATGGAAAGTAAGGAAATTGAGTTTATCAAATCATTAGTCGATCAACATGAGGCTATTTCTTTTGATGTTTTTGATACATTGGTATTGCGTCCTTTTTTATATCCTGCAGATTTGTTTTTGTATATTGAACAGGCTTATGACGCTCCTTGTTTTCGCTATGAAAGGCAAAAAGCTGAGAGGATAGCTCTTTCTTATAATCCAACTGCTACTTTTGATGAAATTTACCATTATATGCCAAAAGAGTTTAGACACCTTGCTCAGGTGGAGTTGGATTTAGAGCTACAAACAATTCAACCGAATAAAGCGATGAGGTTGATTTTTGATTATGCTAAGCAGCAGAAAAAGAAAATTATTATTGCTTCGGATATGTATTTGTCTGAAGATTTTATTGCTCAGATTTTGAAAAAAAACGGCTATATCGGGTATGATAATTTATTAGTATCATCGCAAAGGGGAAAAAGCAAAGCAACTGGTGAGTTGTTTAAGGCGGTGGTTGATGCGGCATCGGTTGAACCTGGTAAAATTTTGCATATTGGTGATTCTCCGCATCATGATGTTGAAATGCCCAAAAAGTATGGAGTTAACGCCTATTACTATCAGCGTGTTAGTGAGCGTTTTTTTGCTAATCCAGATAATCATCGCATTAAGTGTTTCTATGAGGAGAATTGGAATAGATATGAAGCCAGTATAATTGTTGGAATGATGATTCTGAAATGGCAAGATGATGAGTCCTCGTATAACGTTCGGGATTACTGGGAAGAATTAGGGTACTGTGTGGGAGGACAGTTATGTTATTCGTTCGTTAATTCTGCTGTGGAGATGGCTCATCGTAAGAATTTATCTGATTTGTTCTTTTTGGCCAGAGATGCCTATCCTTTATATAAAGTCTTCTCTATCTTGTTTCCGAAAAGTGATTTGTTTGCTCATTATGTGTATGCAAATCGTTATTTGTTTGTCGTTAATACCGGTGAGTATTTAAATGAACGGCAATTAGATGCTTTATTTGAGTATTTTGGGCAGTTTATTCCGGCTCTTAGAGTTGATCCTTTAACCTTGTCTTTGGTTGAGAAGGAAAAATTATTTGCTAAGCATAAAAGGGAGATAGCCAAAATTGTGGCTAAGAATATGGATGAATATAAAAACTATATAAAATCCGTTGTTAAGGGAAATGGGGGAATAGAACTTATTGACAGTGGTGCAGGATTTTTTTCAAGCCAGAGATTGATTGAGAGAGCTTGTGGCAATAAGGAGGTATGGGGAATATATCTTCAGGCAAGTGAAAACAATGAATGCTTGTACGAGAGCTTGTATCATAAGAAAAGCTTGTGGCTGCCTCCAGAGAAATTTCATGGTATTTTTATGGTGCTTGAGCTTTTGTTAACATCTCCGGAAAATCCGATTGTTGCCATAAAAGACTGTAAGCCTGTTTATCAGGATAAAATTAATCCTATGGAGCAATACAGAGCTCAGGTGTCAGGGAAGATTATAAGCGGAGAGTTGGATTTTGCCAGGGACTTACTTCAGATTTTTGGTCCTTTTAACGTAAAGATTTCTACGTCTGTTTGTTTTTCGTTACTTCGTCATTATTTATGTTGTTTATCTAGAGAGGATGTTGGTTATTTTTCAACGGTTTTATATGATTCCGAAACCATAACTCATAGTGGTGAGTACAAATCATTGTATTCAATTTTGTGTCCATTTGAGCAAAAGGAAGATAGGAGTGATAATAATCTTACAAGAGTCAATCTTTTTGGCTTTTTACCTTTTTTGAAGATTGTTCAAAAAGAGGCAAAAACAATTTGGAAATTTTTTGGACTTCCTGTTATTCAAAAACGTTGTAAAGCCGATAAGTCATATATAAAAGTTTTGGGAATTCCCTTATTTAAGGTTTCTACAAAGAGAAAGCCTAGAAAGAAAACTCTGACTGTGCGAATGATTAATTGTCCGATTATTAAATGGGTTGAAAGGGGGCTGGTATCAAAATTGTCTTTTCTGGGATTGTCGTTACTCAAATTTAATCAAAAAAAATCGAAAGTTAGGACGATAAAAATTGATATAAAAAAGAATACTTTTATTTTGTGGAGTACTAGTCCTGTATTTCATAGTGAGGTTGATCCTGGGTATGCTAAATATTTGTCTGATTTAGGATATAATGTCCTTGTTTTGCGGACTTATCATGAGATACAGAATAGTATTTGGAAAAATATTAATCTTCCGCGGGTTAGAGTGGTTAATCTTTCTCCACGAGAAATTTTTAACTTTTTAAATGCAGAAAAAACAACCAAAGATACAAACATCAAAGGAATTTTGGCTACCACATCATTGTTCTTTTATACTTATGGTATAGGCGAAAGACAGTGGGTTAATCGTGATGTTCATGATGATCTGGCTAATTTAGCTAGAAGCTTTGATATTCCTACTCCGGCAGAACTTTCACAGTTAAAACAAAAATATAAGGTCTTTTTAGAGGTTGTTCATAATTTGGATTTACAGCCATTATCCTCTATTACATGTAGATCAATTACGTTGTTTACACCAAATTATCATGGTAAAAAGACTGTGATGGTTAATCCTCATTATTTTGGAAATGTCCGCCTTTCCCATCCTAAAAATAAAGTTACGACTTTTGTTTCTGTGGGTTCTGTTGGTAAGGATCGTAAAAATGTTGATGCTTTGTGGAATGCTCTTACTGAGTTGCTAAAGAGTGGTAGGAGAGATTTTGTTGTTCAGATATTTACTTATGCGACAGATTTAAATGTTCCGAAAAAATTAAAATCTTTTGTGCAGTTATATGTTGCCGCAGACTATCCCACAATATTTAAAGCAATGGAAAAAGCTGATTATTTTCTGGCTCTGTTAGATGGGGAAAACCCTGTACATGATTGCTATATTACGACCAGAACAAGCGGGTCCTTTCAGTTATGTTATGGATTTAGAAAGCCTATGGTGATAGAGAAAAAGTTTGCCTCATATTATCACATGAGTGACGCCAATGCTATAACATATGACAATACAAGAGAACTAGGATTGGCTATGCTTCGTGCAATAAAACAGACATCTGACGAATATGCAGAAGTAAATGATAATTTTTCTGCACTTGTTGAGAAAATAGAGGCAGAGTCTTTAGATAGCCTAAGAGCGCTTATAGGAGAGGAATTGTGTCAAAAATAAATCTTCTAGCATCCAAGAATTATGAATATCTCAAGCAAAATGTTTTGAAACTTGGGAAAGATTTTGTGAATGTTCTTGTCGATTCAATGGATTTTCCTGATGGCGAACATTATTGGAAAATCGAGGATTCCCATAAAATCGCCGGGAAACCTGCCGTATATATCGGCGGAACTATCAATGATGCCGCTATCTTTGAGGCCTATAATATGGCTTGTACCTTGGTGCGCGAGGGCTGCTCTTCTTTGCATCTCGTTATTCCTTATTTCGGATATTCTACTATGGAACGCGCCGTTAAGGACGGTGAGGTCGTCACTGCTAAAAATATTGCCAGATTGTTTAGTTCTGTTCCTCTTTCCTCTCAAGGAAATCATATCTATATGATGGATCTGCATTCTCTTGGAACTCAGTATTATTTTGAGGGAAATCTTCATCCTGTTCATCTTACTGCTCAGTCTGTTGTTGACAAGATGATTGCTGATATAAAATCTCAGACTGATAATGTCGTGCTGGCCTCTGCTGATATGGGGCGTGCAAAGTGGATTGAGAAAATGAGTAATCGCCTCAACTTGCCTAGTGCGTATATCATGAAAAAAAGAATCTCTGGGGCAGAAACTTTGGTCGAGGCTCTTAATGCCGATGTCATGAATTGTAATGTCGTTATTTTTGATGATATGATCCGTTCCGGTTCCTCTATTATCAATGCTGCTCGTGCCTATAAGGCTAATGGTGCAAAGGACGTTTATGTGGCTTGTGTGCATGGGGTCTTTGTTGATGGGGCTCTCGATCGGCTCAAAGATTGTAAGCTTATTAAGTCTGTATATTGTACCAATACACATACTAAAACTCAGGAAATCAGAGATGACTTCCTGAGGGTATATGATGTTTCCGACGTTATTGTCGATGGTTTGAAACTTTAGGCTAAAATCTTCTGTTCAGTTCCCAATTCCAAGCCGTTCTGATAATATCTTCTATATTATCATAGCTTGGCTGCCAGCCTAGTATCTTTTTTACTTTTTGATTGTCGGCATATAATTTAGCCGGGTCTCCGGCGCGTCTGGGGCCGTATTCTACCGGGCATTTTTTGCCACTGACCTTTTCTGCCGCATCAATTATCTCTTTGACGCTGGTACCAACTCCCGTGCCCAGGTTTAGGCAGCCACTATATTCATCCAACTTCTCAACTGCCAGGCGGTGAGCCAAGGCTAAGTCCTCAACATGAATATAGTCTCTAATGCAGGTGCCATCCGGTGTATCGTAGTCGGTACCAAAAACACTGATCTTTTCTCTTTCTCCTTTTATGGCCTTTAAAACCAGCGGAATCAGGTGCGTTTCTGGTGTGTGGCTTTCTCCAATGCTGCCATCTTTGGCGCAGCCCGCCGCGTTGAAGTATCGCAACGCAATATGCTTTAGGCCATAAGCCCTTTCATAGTCTGCAAAAATCTGCTCAATCATCAGTTTGGTGCGCCCATAAGGATTGATGGGATTTTGCGGATGTTTCTCATCTATTGGCGTATATTGCGGCTCTCCATAGGTGGCACAGGTGCTTGAGAAGACAATCTTCTTTACCCCATTTTCGAGCATGACATTTAGCAAATTGGTGGTGCCGACAACATTGTTTATATAATATTTCTGTGGGTCACTGACGCTCTCGCCCACATATGTAAAGGCGGCAAAGTGGATAACGGCGTCTATTTTGCGATTTTTGAATACTTCCCTTATCGAAACAGGGTTGAGCAAGTCTGCATGCACAAACTCCGCTCTTTTATCCACGGCTTCCCTATGACCATAAATCAAATTGTCAGCGACAACGCACTCATATCCGTTATCAAGCAAATGTTTGACCGTATGTGAGCCGATATAGCCGGCTCCGCCAAAAACTAAAATCATGCAACCTCCGTTTGGTGAGTTAATCCTTCTGTGATACTTGGTTCTGCTTTTTTGCCTATGCCTTGGTATTTGAAACCAGCTTCAACGGCCTTTTTAGCATCCAGCAGGTTGCGACAATCAACAATGTTCTTGTGGCGCATCAGCATGGAGGCTTTTTGCAAATCCAGCTCTCTAAACTGTTTCCATTCTGTCAAAATGGCTAAGACATCGGCATCTTTCAGCGGTTGATACATATCGTCGGCATAGGTAATCTTGTTACCAAGCAGTTGACAGGCCGTGCCCATGGCTTTGGGATCGTAGGCAGTGATGTTGGCATTCTTTTCTAAAAGATTGGCAATAATTTCCATGGCAGGGGATTGGCGGCAATCATCGGTTCCATCCTTAAAAGCAAGGCCTAATACTGCAATCTTAGGGTTTTCGATATCTTTGACGGTCTCTAAAATCCTTTCTGCCATCTGCTTCTTGCGGGCTTTGTTGCCCTCTATGGCGGCATTGATTAAGCTCATCTCAACATTATTTTGTCTGGCCATATATGCCATGGCCATGGTATCTTTGGGAAAACAACTCCCACCATAGCCGGGACCAGGATTCAGAAATTTGGGCCCGATACGGCTGTCTAGTCCCATGCCTTGGGCTACTTCCAAAACATCGGCTCCTGTTTTTTCGCAAAAATTTGCCATCTCATTAATATAGTGTATCTTGATGGCCAAAAATGCGTTAGACGCATATTTGATTGTTTCTGATGACCGACGTTTTACAAATAACATTCTGGTCTTGTCTGCAAATGGCTTGTACAATTCTTTGATGACATTGGCGGCTTTTTCTGTGTTGGCTCCTACTACAATGCGGTCCGGATTGAAAAAGTCGTGAATGGCAAAGCCTTCTCTTAGAAACTCGGGTAGTGAGACAACATCAAAGTCAGCAAATGGATTAGTTTTACGGATGATAGTTTCGACATCATCTCCGGTGCCGACTGGAACGGTAGATTTATTGGCAACAACCGTATAACCTGTTAGATATTGGGATAATTCTGTTGCTGCTGCGTAGATATATTTCATATCTGCTTCTTTTGTTACCGGGTGTGGAGGTGTACCAACTGCAATAATTACAATATCGGCATCTGCGACACCTTCTTTCATTGAGGTGGTAAAATGCAGGCGCCCTTCTTTAATGTTTTTCACAAACAATTCTTCTAGGCCGTCTTCGTACAAGGTCAATTTTCCTGCTTGGAGGCTTTCAATCTTTTCAACATTTTGGTCAATACAGATAACTTGGTTGCCAAGCTCTGCGAAGCCAACCCCTGAGGGTAAGCCTACATAGCCTGTTCCGATAATTCCGATTTTCATAGTTCATGCCTTCTTATATTCACACTGCTGTGAGGATAAACAAATTCTTCTTGTTAGTCAATAGAACCCCTTAATCCAAGGGGGATAGATTGATGATTGACTCGCTTATGATGAGTATTTATAGTAACTTATTGTTATGGCTTGTGTGAGGAATTTTATGATGAAAACAGGGCTGGTTTTGGAAGGCGGCGCCAAACGCGGGATTTATACGGCAGGTGTCTTGGATATCTTTATGGAACAGGGGGTTACTTTTGACGGAGTTATCGGGGTCTCTGCCGGTGCTATTCATGGCTGTTCTTTCGTGTCCGGACAGGTTGGGCGTAGTATCCGCTACAATCTTGAGTATGGCAATGATTATCGGTTTATGAGTTTTCGTTCTTGGCTCTTGAGTGGTAATATTGTCGATGTCAAATTCTGTTATCATGATTTGCCGGAAAAATTGGATCCATTTGACAATGAAACTTTTGAAAACTCTCCAACCAAGTTTTATGTTGTTTGCTCAAATGTTGAAACCGGCAGGCCTGAGTATATTCATTGTCATAATATGACCTCTGAAATAGATTTTTTGCGTGCTTCCGCTTCATTGCCGCTGGTGTCTAGGATTGTGGAAGTCGGAGGCAAAAAACTTTTGGATGGTGGAATTTGCGATAGTATCCCGATTCAAGCGTTTATTAATATGGGATATGATAGAAATGTTGTCGTTCTGACGCGTCCAAATGGATATCGCAAAGGACCTTCTCATTTGCAATGGCTGACAAGACTTGTCTATCGTAAATATCCAAATTTTGTGAATGCCGTACTTCATCGGCATGAAATGTATAACCAAGAGCTTGATGAAATTGAACGGCTTGAAAAAGAAGGTAAGATATTTGTTTTGCGTCCAAGCAAAAAAATTAATATCTCTAAAATGGAATCTAATTTGGATATTGTTAAAGATATGTACGACCTGGGACGCCAAGATGCCCAAAGCGCTCTTACTCAAATAAAAGCTTTTCTTGCTTAAAAATAGAGCCCGAATAATTTCGGGCTTTAATTTTTTAAGCTTTTAGTATTTTTGCCTTTTCTTTTTGAAATTCTTCTTCTGTAATGGCGCCTTTTTCTTTCAGGGCGCCAAGTTTCTCCAGCAATTCCAGGTCCGCCAGAGCAGAGGGAGATATTGACGTTCCTTTTGAGGATGTGTCTTTTTCTATCCAGTTTTTGGGTTGCCAAATCAAAGAGAGAATAACTGCAATTATCCATGTGATACCAACAAATAAAACTCCACACCAGCTTAGAATTGAAATGGTGGTAAGTTCACTGCCGCTAATGCCTCTGCGTTTGGCAATCATAATTGGCACATATATTAACAAAAGGATTATACAGAGCCAAAAAAGCGCATATAACAAAAAAAGAATTACCATTTTTTAGACTCTTAATTTTTAGTTTTTAGCTCAACATTGCCTTGGCTAATTTGCAATATGTCATACATTGCGACCCAAAATCCTATGCAGCCAAAGAAGAGAATTGCAAGAAATACTCCCCATGCCGGAAGTTTGCTTTTGTAGGATGAGGTTTTCAGTCTAACGGCAATAATTGTCATGACTATAGCAAGAGCGATATTTAATACCTGAAGTGTTCCGGTAAAATCGGGGCTGTCTACATCGGGACTGATGCCCAAAGCAAGTAAAACTTCGACTAAAACGACAACCAATGTTATCAGGAAGGAAACTCCAAGGTTTTTCCAGCTAAAACTCATCTTCGTTCTTTTAATTCACTTAATTTTTCGAGTTTTTCTATATCCATCAGAAATCTCCACTAAAAATATATTCACTCGTAGTAAGGCTAAAACTGATGGCATCAGAAGTCAATTAATTTTATCTAAAAATAAACCGATAAATTAGTTTATTAGGCTTTCTTATACTTTTTTGCCTTGTGCGTTTTTTTCGTTGGGCGTTTTTTTGAGAAATGTTCTCTGATTACTTCTTCTATTTTTTTTGCATCTTTGTTGTTCATTGCATATAAAGGAATTGAGAAAGAGCCAAATTGGCTTTTGGCAGAAATTTTTTGCATCAGAGTTAGATGATAGTTCCCGAGACTTCTTGGGGTGAGACGAAGTATCGATTTGCTAAAAATTCCTTTGCCAAGGCGAACTTTGCGAACAGAGCGAACAGATGCCCATGGCAAGGGAGCTGCTCGATCTATCTTAATAGAGTCTTCGCTGATGATTGCTAGAGGAAAAGGTAATAAAAAGACAATGAGAGCTCCCATCATCGAGAGCAGGCAGCTACCGATAGCAAAGTAATATACTACAGGGTATTCAGGAAAAACGGTTAGGGTGAACAATATGGCTAACGTTAGCAGTAATACGTTAAACAGCAAATATAAGCCTAACTTTTTGCGGCTGTAATAAAATTTTTTAACTGTGTTTTTCATGGTTTCCTCCATATTTTTTTACTATTCTAGTATAAAAAAGATTATTATTTGGTGAATCTTTGCCGTGAAAAAATTTAGCCTAAATAGCTTTTTAGTTGCGGATAGTGATGTATGATTTGCTTGATTTGTCTGTCGTTTTGCCCGCTGGCGGTATTTACCATTGCCAAAGTGAGCTCTGAGGTGAGTTTTAATTCTCTTTCGGGGTTGATATAAATCAGTTGTTTTAGGTTGTTTTCAACTATATCTATTGGTGTTCCCTGCAAAACGGCCATTGCCCAAAACCAGATGTCGTCTGCATTTGGCGCCAGGCGTTGGAAAAGCTTAACTTCTGTTACATCTCGGTATAAGCTGTGTGGTGGATATAGAACACCCCCCGCTCCGGTGAAAAAGTTGTGAAATGAGGCAAAATCGTGTGAAATGCGGTGCTTCCATTTCTTGTAGGGCAAAATATTTCCATCTTTGTCAAACTGCAGTTTGTGGCCACGATGGCAGTGAACCGCTTTGGGGTTTCTCAAATAGCCGGCATACAAGAGTTCTAACCATGTTTGAGGGTAGTAAATGTCATCATCTGCCGTGACCAAAATGTCATTTTTATATTCTTTTAGCGCGGGAATGAGTTTTTTATATGAACGCAGGTTTTCTTTTACCCATTTGATGGTGAGCCCGTTGGCTTGCAATTTTAGGACTGAGCTTGGAACGTCTTTTTCCCGATTGGGAAACTCTTCTTCTGACAGCCACAAAAGGACGGCATCAGGCTTTAGGCTTTGGTTGAGAAGCGAGTAAAGTGTAAAATGAATGTCATACATTCGTTGCGGAAAAGATGTTAGTGTTACGATTAGCTTGGGCGAGCGTTCGCTCTCCGTGACACCTTTGCCTTTGAAAGTATTTATTTCTTTTTGCACCGTAGCCTTGTCTATATGCGGAAGGTAACGAATCTTTCCACGACGATAGTCATTTTCTGAGATTAAATGAAGAAATCTTAACGTCTTTAACCAAAGTTTGCCTAAATGCATGGGAAAATCCTTATGTTAACTGAGTTTTGTAGAGAGAGGCATAAATGCCGTTTTCTTTGTTTAATAATTCTTGGTGGGTTCCGCTTTCAACAATTTCTCCGTAGTTGATAACAACAATCTTGTCTGCATTATGCACTGTTGATAAGCGGTGGGCAATAATGAAAACCGTGCGGTCTTTCATTAGGTTATCAATGGCTTCTTGTACAACAGCCTCCGATTTATTATCTAAGGCGGAAGTCGCTTCATCCAGTATTACTATCGGTGCATTTTTCAGAAAAGCTCTGGCAATGGCTATGCGTTGTTTTTGTCCCCCTGAAAGCAGAACGCCTCTTTCGCCTATTTGGGTGTCCAGACCATTATCCAGACTGTCAATAAATTCTTCCAGACAGGCTCCTTTCACTGCTCTGGCAATTTCTTCTGATGTGGCATTTTCTTTGCCAAGCAAGATATTTTCTCTGATGGTCCCGGCAAATAAGAAGTTGTCCTGAAAAACTATGGCTATTTTATCTCTTAGTGAATTTAATTCAAAATCTCTGATATCAGCCCCATCAAAGAGGATCGCACCACTCTTTACATCATAAAAACGTGGCAGTAGGTTTACAAAAGTTGTCTTTCCTCCGCCGGAATTGCCAACCAAAGCTATCGTCTGGCCGACATTTATTTTCAAATTTATGTGTTTTAACACCGGTTTGTTTTTTACATACTCAAAGCAAACATCTTTATATTCAATGCTGTTGTTTATTCCTTTCAGTGCTTTGGCATTAGGACGATTGATAATGGTCGGGGTGGCTTCCAGCAGATTAAAAACGCTTTCCATTGCTAAAAGTGACATCTGAACCGCGTTGTAGTTGTTGCCGATACTTTTTATTGGGTTGTAGAGCATAATGAGTGCTGTGATGAATGATACAAAATTGCCGGCCGTGATTTGGTGCGTGACAATTAAGTAACTGCCAAGCCAGATGACTGCTGCAATCCCCAAAGATACTACAAAGTGCATGATGGGGGAGAGCATGCCGGTACGTTGTATCATCTTGATGCCTAGCTTAAACAGCGTACGTAAAGTCTCTTTAAAGCGATTCAATTGATATTCATATAGGTTATAAGAGGTAATGATGCGATTGCCACTATAAGTTTCATTGTAGTGTGTCATCACCAGGCCGCAAGAAAAAATGTTCTTATTAAAAATAGTCTTTAATTTACGGCGCAGAGTGGTTAGCGGGTAAAGAGCGCCAAGTAGCACTATGACTGCAACAATTGCCAGTTGCCAGGAATTGTAAAATAATACTCCAATCAAAGATAAAGATGAAAACACTCGGGTGGTGAAAAGTTTGAGGTTAGATAGCAGACCGTTGCAGGCGGCATCTACATTATTATTAAACATCTGTTGGATGTCGCCGGAGTTGTGCTTATCAAAAAAGTTGGCATCATAGTGCATCAGTTTGTAGAACAAATCTATTTTTACGTCATTGGCAATTTTGCGGCCAACCCAAGTATTAAGATAGGTGGCCGTGTAGTTGAGCAGACTCTGCAATACGCTAAAGACGATGATTAGGAGCGGGATAAACGAGGTGGAAGCGGTGTTTTTTTCCACCATCACAATATCCATGTAGGGTTTTAGAGACCAAGCGATGACCGCATCCATTGAGCCAATCGGAATCGTAATTAAAACGGCAATTAATGCCCTGAATGTATAAGGCTTAACATAGGGATATATTTTGCTGTAGTTGCTTATAATGTAAGATGATTTTATCTTGTTGATGATTTTTTTGAACATTTAGGCATTAATCCAATAGTTAAACAAATACAAGATAACACCGGCATAAAGTCCGGCAAAAATGTCATCTAACATCACCCCCCAGGCGTTGAGGATTTTTTTATCAGCCCAGCCAACAGGGAAAGGTTTGGTGATGTCAAAAACTCTAAAGAGCATAAAGCCCAAAAGATATAAGAGCCAGTTGTCTCCTTCAAACTGAAGGTAGTCTGCCACAAACAAAAAGGTGAGCATTTGGCCCGAAAACTCATCAATTACGACAAAAGAGGGATCATGACGGCTGGTTTTTAAGACTTCTCTTACACAAATGACCCCGATGATAAAGCTAACAACCGCAGCAATTGCCACGCCCAAAGTGCCATAGTAATAGGCAAAGAAAAATGCAAAAGGAATGGTGGCTAAAGAGCCCATGGTGCCCGGAGCTGCCGGCGCGTAGCCGATTTTGAAAAGAGAGGCTAGCAAAAATGAGAGTTTGTTAAACATACAATTTGCCTTATTAGGTTTGTTTCATTTACTTATTAAGTTAATATAGGCATTATGATTTGGCAAGCGTTATCAGCATTTTTTCCGTTGCTTTTATAAAAAATGATAAATTTTGAAAAAAGTGCTTGAGAAAAAAAAATTTTGTGTTAAAAGGTTATTCCGTTATCGGATTGTAGTTCAGCCTGGTAGAACGCTTCGTTCGGGACGAAGAGGTCGCTGGTTCGAGTCCAGTCAATCCGACCACTAAAAGACCACCCTTTGCGGGTGGTTTTTTTTGTAGATTGGATTGAGGAAAAGAGCCAGCGACCTCTGGGAAGAGACTTTTGGGGGTGGTTTTTGTTATTCCGCAAAATTTCTAATCTCTAATATCCGTTCAAGATTGAAACTTCTTTGCTCTTGTCTTTGGGTGCAAAAGGCTTGCAGATTTTCTCCCTTGATGTGCAGGGGGATAATTACTCGGCGGGAGATTTTACCATCAGCCTTTTGGTAGGAAATATCTATCTTTTGCCGCTTTTGCGCCGCCATTTGCAGGCGTTTAATCTTGTCTTGCAAGTTTGAGGGCGAACCATAAAGGTTCATAAACTCGCAGATCCGTTCATCGCACATGATGTGCCGTGGCAAAAGTTTGGTCTTGAGCCTTATTCCTTGCAAAGAGGTGCAGCGGCTGAGCGCCACGTATAACTGTCCGGGAGCAAATGTGCCGCGGCCGATATCTATGCAGACATTATCAAAGGTCTGCCCTTGGCTCTTGTGAATGGTGACAGCCCAAGCCAATCTCAACGGAAACTGGGTGAAGGAACCAGCCACATCAGAGATAATTTCTTTGCCGACCAGGGTGTATTTAAATATCTCCCAGGAGTAGGGAAAGACATCTACCAGTTTTGCGTTTGCCTGTAGCCTGACCGAAAGATAGCGGATTTTTTCTTCATTAAACTTGACCTCCTCGATTTGACCTAAGCTGCCGTTGACCCAACGGCCTTTGAGGTCGTTGTTTAAAAACATAACTTGCGCACCTTCTTTGAGCTCTAAAATCTCTGAGGTTGGAAAATACTCGTTATTAAAAGATCCGTCTATAACCGCTTGTGACTTGTATGTTTTTGCGGGCAACAGTTCAAGTTTTTCTTTATTGATATTTTCGGCCATTTGGTTGGTGGCGGTTAGGGTAATGCAAAAGTCATTCTGATTTTCTTGGGCGGAAAATCTTTCATTTAGGGTATTTAGGTCTTGAGCGGTGGCTGTGTTGTCGCGAATGCGGCTTAAAAGCTCTACAAAGGCGGCATCTTTTTGGCGATAAATCTTGGTGAGCTCCACAACCTCAAGTGTGATTTTCCTAAACGCCTCGGCGCTAAAAAAATAAGGGGATGTATAGCGTGATGCAAAAAAAGCCCCTTCTTGATTGGTGATGACCGGCGGAAGCTGGTATAAATCTCCCACTAAAACCAGCTGCACCCCTCCGAAAGCCTGTTCAGAATCGGGGCCGTAAGTCCTCAAAAAAGTATCTATGCAATCGAAGAGATCAGCCCTCAGCATTGAAACTTCATCAATAATCAAAGTTTCCAGTTGCTTATAAATCCTTTTGGCACGGGGCGTGAATTCGTAATTGGTGATTTTTTCCGGTGTGATGTTGACGGGAAAAGAGAAAAAACGGTGAATGGTTTGTCCATGCACATTCAGGGCGGCAACACCGGTGGGGGCTACCACGGCCATATTTTTTTTGCAGTTGGCAACCACATATTCAAGCAAGGTGGATTTGCCGGCACCGGCTTTGCCGGTGATGAATATGTGGCGAGAACTGTTATTAATAAGCTCAAAGGCTTGTTTGAACTGTGGGTTGATTTCCAGCTGAAGCGGCATCTCTTTTTCCGATTGTAAAATTTGAAAATGATGATAACATATCTGCCAGTTTGAACAAGCAGAAAGTGCCAGATATGCAACCAGATGACGAAAGATTTATCAATATTGAAATGGCTTTGGCCAATGTTGAGCGGATGCTGGATGATTTGAACCAGGTGATTATTGAGCAGGGAAAGATGATAGAAAAACTCTCTTTGCAGAACCAATATTTGATGAACCTGGCAGAAAGTGATACGGTTAAACCCCAAAGCGAGGAGACCCCGCCGCCGCATTATTGATTTTTTTTGGGCAAAAAGAGCTCTTGCTTTGCCCTGAAAATGTATTATATAAAAGGAAAATCGGGAGACGGATGAATGAATTTGGATGCAATGTATAGACTCACCCACGGGCTTTATGTGTTGGGTGCCAAAGATGGTGAGAGGTTGGTCGGCAGTATTGTTGATGCCGTTATGCAAGTGGCCAACAAGCCGGTGGCGATTGCTTTGTCTTGCTCAAATACCAGTTATACCAAGTCTTGTGTCGAGAAAACGGGAGAATTCTCACTTTCGGTTTTGAGCCGCAAGATTGACCCGTTTGTGGTGGCAAATTTTGGGTTCCAGACCAGCCGTAATGTTAATAAATGGGCTAATGTCGCGCATTTTGAAGATGGCGGTTTGCCGTTTTTAGAGGATAATTTGGCAACATTTCGTTGCAAAGTTTTGGAGAAATTTCCGCTGCAGAGCAATACTTTGTTTGTGGCTGAAGTGGTGGCGGCCGAATCTAAAGGTGATGATAAACCGCTTACCTATCTTGACTATCGTTCATACTTCAAGCAAGATGTGATGGACAGTTTCAAAAAATATACTGAACAACAGAAAGGAAAAACTATGGCTGATAATGCTAAGAAAAAATGGGTTTGCACCGTGTGCGGTTATGTTTATGACGGCGATGTTCCGTTTGAGGAGCTGCCCGATGACTATGTTTGCCCCTTGTGCGGTGTGGGTAAAGATATGTTTGAACAACAGGATGCTTAAAGATAACTGTTAAAAAAACATAATTAAAAATGACGAATCTCCGTAATCGGATTATATTAAAGGCAATATAATAACTGATTGCGGAGGTTTTTTATGCCAAAAATTATACCAGAACCGTTGCACCAGGGTGATGAAGTACGTGTTGTTGCACCTTCTACCGGCATTAGAATTATTGGGGCAGACAGCCGAGAAATTGCTGCTGCTCGTTTTGCCGAGATGGGGTTGAAAGTTAGTTTCGGTGCCAATACAATAGATGAAAATTTTGATATGATGGGAACATCTTCCATCAAAAAACGGGCCGATGACATCAATGCCGCTTTTGCTGACCCTAAGGTTAGGGCCATTTTCACTATTATCGGTGGTTTTAACTCAAACCAGTTGCTGCCGTTTTTGGATTATGACCTCATCAAGAAAAATCCGAAGATTTTTTGCGGTTTTTCAGATATCACTGCTTTGCTTAACGGAATTTATGCCAAGACCAATATGGTGACTTTTTTGGGCCCGCATTATAGCTCTTTTGGTATGAAATATGGCTTTGATTATTCTTTTGCGGCGGCCAAACAAATGCTGATGGGAGAGGGCAAGCTAGATGTTGGGCCTTCGGCCGAGTGGAGCGATGACTTATGGTTTATTGACCAAGAAAAAAGAGAGTTCATCAAAAATGAGGGCTGGTGGCAGATCCGTGCCGGTGAGGCTTGCGGAACGCTGATGGGCGGAAATTTGGGAACATTAACTTTGCTCTTGGGCAGCCCTTATTGGCCGGGGTTTAAGCCAAACACAATTTTGTTGGCGGAAGACTGCTTTACTTCTGCCGGAGATCCTAAAGAATTTTTGCGCAATCTGCAGGCGTTGGCTTATCAGCCTGATTTTGGCAATGTTAAAGCTTTGCTTATCGGCCGTTTCCAAAAGGCATCGGGTATGACGAGGGAGTTGTTGGAATATATCATTCATTCTATTCCGCAGCTTGATTCTTTGCCCGTTATTGCCAATTTGGATTTCGGACATAGTGTACCGAATTTGACGTTGCCGATTGGCGGAACCGCAAAAATCTCGTCTAACGGCCAGCTAATACAGATTTCGCGAGATGAAAGGTTCCTCACGTACTAGTATGTACGCTGCGGTACTTTCACTCTAAAATCTTATTATCTGTCTCATTATCCGAGATTTTTGAAAAATCTCACCTAGCGGCCAGCTAATACAGATTTCGCGAGATTAAGGTTGTATATTTAGAAACTGGAACGATAAAATGCCTGATTTTGAATTTGAAAATCAATATGATATACCGGTGGCCGGGATTGATGAAGCCGGGCGAGGGCCGTGGGCCGGACCGGTGGTGGCCGGTGCGGTGATTATTGTTGATAAAAAGCTTAATGACTTTTTGCTTGGAGCGTTGAACGATTCAAAAAAACTTACGCCTAAAAAGCGTGAGGCTCTTTATGAAAGCTTGTTTGCCGCGCAAGAGGCCGGACAACTTTTTATCGGAATCGGGGAGGCCAGTGCCGAGGAAATTGACCGCTACAATATTTTGCAGGCCACATTTTTGGCGATGCAACGCGCCGCGGAGGCCTTGAAACTCAAACCGCAGTTTGCGCTGGTTGATGGCAACCAAATCCCTAAGAATTTACCGTGTCCTTGCCGCACACTAATAAAAGGTGATGCCAGGAGCTATTCTATTGCCGCGGCATCTATTGTGGCAAAGGTTTATCGAGACAGGCTGATGACCAAACTGGCGGAAAAATATCCTTACTACGGTTTTGAGAAAAATGCCGGCTACGGCACGGCGGCACATATTGCCGGCCTCAAAGCTTATGGAATTATTGAAGGTCTGCACCGCAAGTCTTATCGGCCGATACAAGAGATTTTGAGACAAAGAGCCGGATAAATTTGTTGTTGACTTTCGGGCTATTTTTGTCTATATTGTAGGCGACAGTATACATTTCATAAATTAAAAAATAAACAATTATGGGAACATTCGTAAAGGATCTGCAAAAATTGCGGATCGTTGTTTCGTTTTACAGAAATCAAGTATTGTTCTGGTTGAGCGGACAGACGCTCGAAGAGCAGCTCGGTTTCGGTTTCGCAATGAGGTGTCAGACTATTATGAATGGCATCGATCCGATGCAGAAAGAGCTTATCTCTCTGCTGATGGATGAGAGCCTGCCGCTTCAGAAGCGGTTGATGGCTATCACCAGCCGGCTTGATAGTGAGCTGGAAGAGCTTAAGGCCGTGGTTCCGGAGGAGACTCTTGAGACCTATCGGGTTCTTCATGAGTCTATTTACCTCGATATTACCGAGATGAAGGCTCTGCTGGGGGACTTCGTGGCTGAAGTAAACGATTAAAAAACTTTACCGTTTTTTCCGTGGCTTGTGTGAGCCACGTTTTTTTTATTTTAAAATCTTGACTCTTGTTAATAAATTTATAACCAAATATCAACCATACTGGGGACATTGAAGTTTTTTGACCACAGATATCAGGTTGATAAAATGAGCAGAAAGCAAGAAAAAACAATCCTTAATACTATCATTGTTGATGATTGTGTTGAAGTTATGAACCAGATGGAAGAGAATTCAGTCGACCTGATATTTGCTGACCCTCCCTACAACCTCCAACTTGGCGAAGCCCTAACTCGCCCCGATAACAGCAGTGTTAACGGTGTCTATGAAGAATGGGACAATTTTGAGAGCCTGGCCGAGTATGATGAATACACACGCCGCTGGATGAGCGCCGCCCGCAGGGTGCTCAAAGATGACGGGGCTTTGTGGGTTATCGGCTCTTATCACAATATCTTTAGAGTTGGCTATATTTTGCAAGATTTGGGCTTTTGGATATTAAATGACGTTATCTGGAACAAGACCAACCCGATGCCCAATTTCAAAGGTACACGCTTTACCAACGCGCATGAAACCCTCATTTGGGCCTGCAAAAATCCCAATTCTCATTATACCTTTAATTATGAGGCCATGAAGGCGCTTAATGAAGATACACAAATGCGCAGCGATTGGCAAATTCCTCTTTGTACCGGTAAAGAGCGCCTTAAAGATAAAAACGGCGAGAAACTCCACCCCACCCAAAAACCAGAGGCTTTGCTTTATCGGGTGATTATGGCTTCGACCAAAGTCGGTGATGTGGTCTTGGACCCGTTCTTTGGAACCGGCACAACCGGTGCGGTTGCCAAAAAACTTGGGCGCAATTTTATCGGTATTGAAAAAGATGCCAATTATGCCGCCGGCGCTCAAGCCAGGATTGACACGGTTGAGCGGGTAAAAAGCGAGTTGTGCTTGGAGTACAGCTCCAAAAAGCGTCAGCCGAGAATTCCGTTTGGCAATGTGGTCGAGCGAGGGCTTCTTAACCCCGGAGATATCCTCTATGATGCGAGCCGCAAGCATTGTGCGGTGGTGCGCTCTGACGGAACCCTCAAAAATGAGGAGATGGAGGGCTCTATTCACCAAGTGGGAGCTGCCGCCCAAAACGTCGCTGCCTGCAATGGTTGGGTCTATTGGTATTTTGAAGATGAAAATAAAGAACTTGTATCAATAGATGTGTTGCGAGAGCAACTTCGGGCCGAATTATAATAAAAAAACGGTGTCTTCTTGGGCACCGTTTTTTTATTATTAAAGCATTATATATCCTTAAATTGACATCTGCATGATGGTGTTATAGGCCTTGATTGCCGTATCTCTCACGGCAACAACCGTTTCCAAAGCTGTTTCGGCATTAGAAATGGCCAAAACAACATCTTGAATATCCACCTTGCCCTGAATACCGGCTACGGTGGTGATTTCTGCCTGTTTGTGCAGATTAGCAGTGTCTTCTACCGCCTCTTTGACCATGTTGCCAAAGCTTTTGTCGGTCGCTTCTATCTCAGCGGCGTTTTTTTCCACCTTCTGCTCTTGGCCGTTAATGCGGAGCAGGGCTTGTTGGTAGGCATTTAAGGCGTTTGATATATTGCTGACCATGGTTTAGTTTCCTTCTTTTTATTTCAAAATATCCAGCACGCTGGTGTTCATCTCACGTGCAGTTTTCATCATATTTAAATTGGCATCATAGGCTCTTTGAGCCTCTTTCATATCCATCATCTCTATCAAGGGATTGACATTGGGCAGGCTTACATAGCCTTTATCATCAGCGCCAGGGTGGTTGGGAGCGTATTTTTTCTCAAAGGGTGAATTGTCTTTGACAACTTTGTCAACCCTGACCATTTGCGCGCCGCTTTCTTGGTCTACATAGTTTTGGAAGCTTACAACCTGGCGGCGATAGGGTTCTCCGCCCGGCTCGGTCGAGATAGAATCGGCGTTGGCCATGTTTTGGGCAATGACCTTAAGCCGCTCTGCTTGGGCTCTCATCCCGGAGGCGGCTATATCTGCGCTGATTGTTAAGTTACCCGACATCTTGTCTTTCCTCTTTAAGCGTTAATCTTGGTGTTGGCCATTTGCATCATTGATTTATATTTGTTGTAAATGGTTATCATTCGCTTATATTCGCTGCTGACCTTGCTGGCCTCGTTCATCTGCTCTTCTAGGATAACGCCATTACCGTCAATGGTTAAAGCTGAGCTTGGTTGCGGCGTATATACTTTATAGCCGTTTTCGGCTCTCTTGGGACCGATGGTGCTGATGTGTTTGGGGTTGGTGGTGGCTAGTTTGAGCCCGGCAGTGGCGCTTATTTCTTGATTAAAATTCGGTTTTTCAACGTCTCTGGCTAAATAGCCCGGGGTGCTGGCATTGGCAATATTTTCCGCAATGACCTGTTGCCTGGCCTGCAGATATTGCATATTTTGATGCGCCATACCAAAAACGGAAAGATTTTTTAAATCCATTTTATCAATATTCCCCAATTTGTTGTTACGTGTCCCCACACATAACCGACATGCAAAAAATATGCCAAATAAAAGCTCTTGCCTTTTGGCGCCGGCAGATTTAAATTATATCAAAAATCAACTCCGGAGCTTTTGCATGTCTGAGGATAATAATAGCCCAAATCTTTCAAAAGACAACGCCGCACCCGACTTTTCCACAACAGATTATGCGGTGGCACTCCGCTATGATAAGGAAAAAGACAATGCGCCTATCGTCTCTGCCAAGGGGCAGGGGCATGTGGCTGCCAAAATTATTGAGCTCGCGCTCGAAAATAATATCGAAATCCATCAAGATGCAGATCTTTTGCAAATCCTAAAGGCGGTCGATATTGATGAGGAAATCCCTATCGAGGCTTTTGCCGCTGTTGCCGAAATTATATCCTATATTTATTCAAAGAACGCCGCCAAATAGAAAAGTTCGTCTAATGGTTTTCTAGAGCAATTTCGTGCGGTCTCGCAAAATTCATGTACGCCCTATGTACACTAAAATTTTGCTCGCCTTCGAAATCACTCTATAAATTCCATTATCCGAACTTTTACAAGCTCGCCGGGGAACGCCCCGGTGCGATTAGCAAGCCGTAACCCGCACCGCTCCCGATGGTCGGGGTGCTGGTCGGCGGTGCCATATTCAAACAAATTAATTGCATTTTAATTTTTCTGCTCTAATATCATTTCCGCAGGCGTGAGTTGCGTCTGTGGGGTCCGAAAACTCCTTGTAAATACGTCTCCTCTTTTGGGGAGCTACCGATATAAGCATACTTGTATGACGAATAAGGTAGGCTGCGTTTACACAGTTTTCGGCTCCCCGCCTTAATTTATTTAAGGCGGTTTCTTTTTAACAAGAAATTCGGGAGCTTAAAACGATGAATAATTTTTCTACTTTACTGCGAGGCCAGTTGGCCACACAACTTAGGCAAATCAGGCTAAATAAAAATCTTTCTATCACCGATATTGCCTGCAAGTGCGATTTATCCGTTGCCAATATAGACGCTATTGAGCGCGGAGAAGCACTTTCTTTTAAGAAATATCTCCGATTAGTTCATTTCTACCGCAAAAGAATCAAAATCCTGTTAGATAACGAGGTGGCGCGTTAACTTTGTTTCTTTAAAATTGCGATGAAGAAGCCATCTGTGTTGGTGGTTTGAGGAGATAGGCGCAGCATATATGGATTGTTGTGCGGGTAGGGCTGTTCTATCTTCTGTGCCCAGAGTTTTTCCAAATCCATAAGCGCAAATTCCGGATGTTTGGCTAAAAAGCCATTGATGATGTCTTCATCTTCTTCTTTGAGTACTGAGCAGGTGAAATAGGCTATTCTGCCACCGGTTTTGGTCTTAGCGGCCGCTACCTCAAGCAAATTTGCCTGAGTGTGTTTGAGTGTGGCTAATTTATCTTCCCTCAAGCGGAATTTGGCATCAGGGGCTCTTCTCCAGGTGCCGGTGCCGGAGCAAGGGGCATCCAATATGAAAAGGTCAAAATCTTTGTCGCTGTCGGCAATGATATCGGTTAGCTCAATGTTTTTAACCCCCAATCTTTGTAGGCGCGGTTTGATGGCTTCCAGCCTTTTGGCATTGATATCATAGGCCAAAATTTTTCCTCTATTTTCTAACAAAACCGATATCGCCAAGCTTTTGCCGCCGGCGCCACAACAATAATCAATAATCTTTTCGTTTTCTTTGGCATCACACAAAATCGCCGCTATTTGTGAGGCCTCATCCTGAATCTCAAACCAGCCTTCTTGATAAGCTGCGCAGTTACCTATGCTTATGCGCTCAGAACTGCGAAACCCCAAAGGCGAATATGGCGTTTTGCGCACATCAATACCTTCTTGTGCCAGCTTTTTGATGACCTCATCTCTTGCATGATTGTGGACTCTGAAATCGGCCTCGGCCGTTTGATTGAGCGCTTTGCAAAACTTAATATCTTTAATCTTGGCAAACAGCCAATCCGGGCATTCGGCCTCAACTGCCGGCGGGTAGGGTTGCTCATTTCCTTCTCTTAACCATTCTTCCTCTTCTTTTGTGAGAGGAGAAAGGCCATGTTGAGAGCCGTCAAAAACTTCCGGCAATTTATCTCTCACGGCCCAAAGCAAAATTCTTCTCGGGTCTTGGCTTTGGGCATCAAACTCAAGTTTGCGCCGATTGCGAATTAAGTGCCACACCAGGTCATTAATGAATCTACGATCTTTGGAGCCAATATATTTGCGGCTTCTCATATACTCGTTTATCACACCGTCTGCCGGTTTTTCATCTTTGAAAATCTCACTTATGAGCTCTAAGCAAGCCTGATATCTGGCGCCGGTTTGCATTATTTATTTTCCTTTCTAAAGCCCTGGCAAACCAAATATGTTTCCGGTGAGGTTGAACGGCTGGCATCGGGTTTGAAATGCCCAACTTTGGCAAAGTTCTTTTTGGCATCGTTCAAGAGACTGCCTTCCGCGCCGCCTTGAAATACTTTGGCAATGAAAATTCCCCCTTGAGCCAAAACCTCTTTGGCAAATTCATAAGCGGCCTCTACCAAGCCGATGGTTCTTAAATGGTCGGTTTGTTGGTGGCCGGTGGTGTTGGCGGCCATATCGCTCATGACTATATCTGCCTCTCCGTTGAGTAGGCTCTTTAGTTTGTCTGCCGCTTCCGGCAAGGTGAAATCCAAGCATATGAGGCTTGCTCCCTCAATTGGCTCGGTTTCTAAAATATCTATTCCCACGACTTGGCCGCTGCCCTTGTTTCTTTGTACTGCTACCTGAGTCCAACCGCCGGGGGCGCAACCTAAGTCAACAATGGTTTTGCCTTTGCCTAAAAACTTGTATTTCTCATCTAACTGAATTAGCTTAAAAGCGGCTCTGGAGCGATACCCCAACCGCTTGGATTCCGCAACATAGGGGTCGTTTAACTGTCTTTCCAACCACTGATTTGAAGACTTCTTGCGGTATTTTGAGGTCTTAACCCGCACCGTGAGCTGGTGGCGGCCGGTGATGGCCTGAGCAGATTTAGTCAGCTTTTTCATCTTTTTGGACTTTCTTGTCTTTTTCTATCAGTTCCGCAACAATACCATCTTTGGCGCTTTTGAGAGAAGCTATAATCTTATCTACTTTAAGCCGCTCATAAATGGTTTGAAATATGATGCAGGCGGCGATAAATATGTAAGATCTTTTGTCTCCAATATAGGGATTGTCTGCCATCTCCGCGCGGCTGGAGTGCAAGACCTCTGAAATGGCCTTGTCCATAGCCTCTTTGTCCATAGCAATGCCATCGGCACGGTCGCGGTCATAGGCGCCAAAGTCCTCAATCATTGAGGCCAGGCGCAAAGGCGTGCTTGAGGTGGCCACAAAGCAAACGTCTTCCCGGTAGGTGTCAAGGTAGGATTTTTTGACAAAGCTTTCTGCTCTGGCGCCAATATCTTGCCGCAGGCGGGTAGCGTTTTCCTCGTTGTATTCTACCAAATTAAACGCTTCTGAGGCATTGCGCGCTCCCCATGGGATGGAAATGGTGTGCAATATGTGCGGATTTTTGGTGTTGGTGGCCAGAGTAATTTCGGTGGAGCCGCCGCCTAGGTCATAGACAACGACATATTTGGTTTGACCGCAGACGTGGCTCAAAGCGCCTTTCAGATTCAAACGGGCTTCCTCGTAGCCGTCTATTACCTCAATTTTAATGTGGGATTCATCCCATACTTTTTTGATAAACTCATCGCTGTTGGCGGCCATGCGGCAAGAGGCTGTGGCAACCGCGCGGATGGTGTCTACATTGTATTTATCTATCAACTGCCGGTAGTGAAAGAAGCATCTGACCCCGCGCTCAATGGCTTGAGGCGTGAAAACCCCAGATTTGTACAATCCTTCTCCGAGCCTTGTTGCCGTGGTTTCTTTGCACAATTCCTTGCCATTGGCGTCACAAATCAACAAGCGGCAAGAATTGGTGCCTAAGTCTATGGCGGCGTAGTGTTTATCTGTCATTGGCTGCTCCTCGAAAAGGTTGGTTGTTGTTTCCGTTGTTTTTTCTGCCGCGAGAGAATGGATAACGCGGTTTGCGGCGTTTCTTGCCAAAATGTTTTTTGGGGGCGTGCATCATATCCAGCAAAATTCCCTCTCTGATACCGCGGTCTGCTACCGTGACTTCTGATATCGGCCAAAAAGAGGTCAGAGCCTCTATGATGGCACAGCCGGCCATGGTTAAATCTGCTTTGGAGGCGCCGATACAAGGGTGTTTTTTGCGCCCCTCATCTCCTATTCTTTTTATCTTGGCCACCGTGCGCTCAATATCTTGCTTGCTCATGGCAATACCATCCACGGCTGAGCGGTTGTAGCGCGGCAGATTCAGGTGCACCGCTCCCAATACCGTGACTGTGCCAGAGGTGCCGATAACTTGAATCTCTTGGTTGGCAATTGCTTCCCTGATGTGGTGTTTTTCTTCAAACTCGGAGAGCAATTTGTGGGTGCGCTCGATAATCGTATCGTAAGCCAAATCTGTCATGTCGTGAGAGGGAAAAGCCTCTGAGATGGTAACCACACCGTAGGGGAGGGATATGTAGCCTTCAATAAACGTATTGCCGCGGTTGGTGGTGCGCGCCAAGGATATCTCTGTAGAACCACCACCGATATCAAATATCAGTGCACGTTTAATGTTTCTGGCCAAAAGCGGTATGCAGCCCACAACAGCTAGGCGAGACTCTTCTTGCGGCGAGATTATCTCTATGTTTAAACCGGTCTCTTTTTTTACCAGCTCCAAAAAAGGTTTGCAGTTGATTGCGCGGCGGCAGGCGGCCGTGGCTACGTAGCGCGAACGCACAATCGGCGCATACTCGGCTAAAACACCGGCACAAACCTTCAAGGCGCCGATGGTGCGCTTGATGGCCGCTTTTGACAGTTCGTTGTTATTTATAATGCCCTCGCCAAGCCTGGTTATTTTGGAAAAGGTTTCAACAATGCGGAACGACGACGGGGTCGGTGTGGCAATAACTAGGCGGCAGGAGTTGGTACCTAGGTCTATGGCCGCATAATTTGGTGCCGCAGGCTCACTTTTCTGCGATATAACCGGCGATTTGGCAAGCATTTTTTGATGCCAGTTCTTCATTATTTTATTCTATCAAATACAAAATTGTTCAAAGTTACTTATTTTATAACTCAGATTTCATTTCAGCACAATAATTTTTTCAAAAACCTTTTAACAAAATTGTTTGTATGAAAAAAGCCCCGAAATTTTCGGGGCGTTGTTTTTTTTCTCTTCATTCCTATCGGCTTAAGCGGACGGTATCTTGGGCGATTACCAATTCCTCATTGGTGGGAATGACAAAGGCTCTTACTTTTGAACCCGGTTTGGTGATCTCTACAGCATCGCCTCTCTTATTGTTGTTTTCTTCATCCAACTCAATGCCTAGGTAGCTTAAACGCTCTAAAACCATTTTGCGGATAATCGGAGAGTTCTCTCCAATACCGGCGGTGAAGACTATGGCATCTACACCACCCAAAACAGCAATATAACTGCCGATGAATTTTACCAATGTGTAGGCATAGGTTTTTAGGGCATCTATGGCTTTGGCATCTCCTTCCAGATATTTTGCCTCAACGTCACGCATATCGCTAAAACCGGACAAACCAAGCATGCCGCTTTGTTTGTTCAAAAGAGTGTTCATTTCATCAACGGTCTTGTTTTGATATTTCATGATGTGGAGCGGAATGTAGGGATCGATATCTCCGCAGCGGGTACCCATGATAACACCGGCCAGGGGAGTAAATCCCATGGAGGTATCTTTGCAAATGCTGCCTTCTACCGCAGAGATGGAGGCTCCGTTGCCTAAGTGGCAGGTGATGATTTTGCCTTTTTTGCCAATCAGCTTGGCACATTCTTCAGCCACAAATTGGTGGGATGTACCGTGAGCTCCGTAGCGGCGAATCTTGTGCTCGGTGTATTGCTCCAAAGGCAGGCCATATAAAAAGGCCTCCTTGGGCATGGTTTGATGAAATGCGGTGTCAAAGGCCACAACTTGCGGAACATTGGGCAGGGCTTTTTGAACGGCTCGCAAACCCAAAACCGCAGCCGGATTGTGCAGAGGGGCCAGTTTTGAAAGCTCATCAATTTCTTCTATGACTTTTTCCGTTACCAGGGCAGAGCCTTTGAAGTTTTCACCGCCATGAACCACGCGGTGGCCAACGGCCGTAATCTCATCTAAGCTCTTGATTACACCATCTAACAACAAGTTGAAAACCTCACGCAAGGCCTCGTTGTGGGTGGGCAAATCAACGGCAACCGATTTTTTTTCGCCATTGGCGTATTTGATGCTCACCAGGGAGCCGTGAATGCCTATTCTTTCGGCCAAGCCTTTGGCAATAACGTCATATTTATCTCCGTTGACATCAAACAACTGATATTTCAGGGAAGATGAACCGGAATTCAGTACAAGAATTTTCATGGGTGGTATCCTTATTTTTGAGTTTGTAAAACAGTAATGGCAATCAAACCGACGATGTCTTCGGCAAAGCAACCGCGAGACAAGTCGTTAATCGGAGCATTTAAGCCTTGCAGCATGGGACCGTACATTTCTGCACCACCTAAGCGTTGCAACAATTTGTAGCCAATATTTCCGGCTTCAATGTTTGGGAAAATTAAGGTGTTGGCTTTTCCGGCAACATTTGAAGACGGAGCCTTTTTGCGGGCAACAACAGCATCTAGGGCTGCATCGGCTTGCATCTCGCCGTCTAAGGTGATGGGCAGATTTGCATATTCATCCGCTTTTAAGGCTTCTTTAGCGAGAGCGGTGGCTTCTCTTACTTTGTCAACACCTTCGCCTTTGCCGGAACCAAAAGTAGAATAAGACAACATGGCCACTCTTGGCTCATCTCCAAACTGAATAACGCTTTCGGCACTGCTTAGGGCAATGTCTGCCATTTCTTTAGCCGTGGGATTGATGTTTACGGCGCAGTCTGAAAGGTAGAAAATTTTGCCGTCTTTAGACTCCATGATAAACAAAGCTGAAACAACTCTTTCTGGGCGGCGAGATTTGATAATTTGCAAGGCCGGACGAACGGTGTCTGCTGTGGAGTGGTTGGCGCCAGAGACCATGCCGTCGGCGTCACCGGCTTTTATCATCAAAGTACCAAAGTAGTTGGGGTTGAGAGCTGTTTTGGCGGCTTCTTCCTCTGTCATGCCTTTGGCTTTGCGCAAGTCATACAAGAGTTTTGTGTATTCTCCTAATTTGGGAGAGTGAGCAGGGTTTATTAACTCTATTCCCTCAAGGTCCCAACCTTGTTTGGCAAAGTAGGCTTTGATATCTGCTTCTTCACCCAAAATGATGATTTTGGCAATTTTTTGTTTGGCAGCTTCGTGAGCGGCTTGTAATACGCGTTCGTCTTCACCTTCGGGCAATACAATTGTTTTGCCTAATTTTTGGGCCTTGGCTATCAGACCTTGAATATAGGGAGTGGTTTTCATAATCTTTCCTCTTTGTTTTTTAAGTTAATGTTTTTTTATTGTTTACACTTCTAATATCTAAAAGTCAAAATATCTTTTGATTATTTTGAGAAAGTATTATATCTTGGTGGCAGATTGGTTGTTTAATAAACGGAGGGAACCCCATGGAAAGGACTTTGTCAATCATTAAACCAGACGCTGTAACCCGCAATATTACCGGTAAAGTTAACTCAATGATTGAGGAAAGCGGCCTTAAAATTGTGGCTCAGAAACTTATTCGCCTTACACCAAAGCAGGCTGAGGAATTTTATGCCGAACACAAAGATAAGGCCTTTTTTACCAGTTTGGTAGAGATTATGTGCTCTGCTCCCGTGGTGGTGCAAGTTTTGCAAGGTGAGGACGCCGTTGCCAAGTATCGCAAGATTATGGGGGCAACTAACCCCGCCGTGGCAGAAGAAGGAACTATTCGCAAAACTTTTGCTCTCTCTATTGACCGTAATACTGTTCATGGTTCTGATTCTTTGGAAAGCGCTAAACGAGAAGTGAGTTTCTTCTTTAGCAATCTGGAAATTTGTGAATAAGGTAAAAGGAGGCTTTTTTCGTGTCTAAATTTGGCCTTTTGGCGCTCTTTTGTTTTTTCTTTGCATCCTCGGTGTTTGCTGCTGATGAACGCTATGCCGTGGAAATTAAAGTCGATGTTACTGATGAGAGCGCTGCTGCAGCTCAAAGACGAGCTATGAGTGAGGCTAATCGTGCCGCGGTGGCTGCCGTGGCTAAGCGGATTACCACCTCTGAAGGTGTGGCAAAATTGAGCTCTATGACCGATGAGCAACTTATTAATTTTATAAAAGAGGTTTCCGTCGTGGAGGAAAAAAGCTCTGCTCTTCGCTATATGGCTAATTTGCGGGTGGTCTTAAATGAGGATATGCTCAAGCAATATATGAATGAACGACAAATCCCCGTTATGGTGCAAATGGATAGCAAAGTCTTGGTGGTGCCTATTTTTAGGGAATTCAGCAGTGATGCTCCCCAATTGTGGGAAAGCACCAATATGTGGAAACAAGCTTGGGATGCTTCTGCCTCTGGTGGAGTGATTAATCTGGTGTCTGTTCCGGCAAGCGGGGCTAACTATGCTATCTTAGATGCCAGAAAAGCTGCCGCAATGGATGGAGAGGCCATGGATAAACTCATGCGACTCAACGGTGCAGATGATGTCTATGTTTTAGATGCAACTTATGACGGAATCGACGGTTTAATCATTAGAGCTCTTTCTTATAACGGTGATGCTCGCACTATCAGGGTTGAAGGCCCCAGAAGCTCGGGAATGGAGCTTTTTGCAAAAGCTGTGACAGAAGTTAAGGCTCAATTAGAAAATAAAATATCCGAACAAAATCTTACCTCAGCTTCACTTGAGAGCACTATTGTCGTGCTTTTTAATTTTGCTCGGTTGCAAGAGTGGGTCGCCCTAGAGCAAAATCTTAAAAATATCAATTTGGTGAGCGGGATTGAAACTCAGGCTTTGGGAGCTAAAAAAGTTCAGTTTAAGCTTTCTTATGTCGGTTCTCTTGATAAGTTGTTGCAGGCTTTGCGTGGGCAATCTTATCAATTAATCGAACATGGCTCTTATTACACAATAGAGAAATATTAGGAGAAATGTGATGGTTGGAAAACGTAACCGTAATCTTATGATTTGGCTGACGTTGTTTGTTTTGTTTTGTGCTTCTGTTTATGTCTTGCGCTCGGTTTTGATGCCTTTTGTGGCCGGTATTATCATTGGCTATCTTTTAGATCCGTGGGCCTCAAAATTTGAAAAATGGGGTATGAGCCGTACTTGGGCTACAATTTTGACAATTTTGCTAGTTATCTTGATACTGGTGCCGGCTCTTATTGCCTTGTTTGGAATTATTGATAGTCAGCTCGGGCATTTCTTGGGCGTTTTGCCTCAATATCTTTCTTCTTTCTTGAAAAAAATAGAGCCGGTAATTGCCGGGTTGCAAGACCGTTTTCCTGCACTGGAAACTGAAAAAGTTCGTGAGGCTATTCGCGGCAATATGGACAATACCATGAAAATGGTTGCAGGTATTTTGCGTAAGGTGGTGAGCGGAGGTTTTGCCATAGTTAACATCATTTCTTTGTTGTTGATTACACCTGTGGTGGCCTTTTATATGCTGAGAGATTGGGATGCTTTTGTGGCCAAGGTAGATGACTTGTTGCCAAAACATTCTAAAAAATCTATTGAAAAACAGGCCAAAGAAATTGATGGCATTTTGTCTTCTTTTATTCGCGGGCAGTTATCCGTGTGCGTATTACTTGGTTTGTTTTATGCTATAGGGCTTTATATTGTCGGGCTTGATTTGGGCGTATTGGTAGGGTTTGTTGCCGGAATTATCTCTTTTATTCCTTATGTCGGATCAATATTCGGGTTTGTTGTTAGTTTGGGTATTGCTTTTGCTCAGTTTGATACTTGGATGCCAATTGCCCAAGTTGTGGGCGTCTTTATGGTTGGACAGTTTATTGAGGGCAACTTCTTAACGCCGAATCTGGTCGGAGATTCTGTTGGTTTGCACCCGGTTTGGATTATGTTTGCTTTGTTGGCCGGAGGTGTTTTGCTTGGTTTCTTAGGCCTAATGATTGCTGTGCCGGTGGCGGCCATCATCGGTGTTTTGGTTAGGCATGCTATTATTAATTATAAGGAAAGCTCCTTGTATAAATAAAGGTCGTATAATGGCCCATCTAGAGTGATTTGTTCAGGTCAAAAGTGTCCTCACGTACGTCTTATGTACGCTCCGGTACTTTTGCCTTTCAAATCACTCTATCTGAACCATTCTCCAACCTTTTTTTGCCCGTAGTTAATTGGTACACGTCGTTCGCTTTAATCTGCGCAGCATTAGCCTTTATCGCCCTCTCCGAGAGGAATTTTGTTTTGGTAGTTTTTCGGGATAGAAAAAATCTTTGCATCTTTAATATTTATTTAGATTTGAGCTGGTATAATCCAGCTAAAGTTTAAACTTATATTTTTAGGATGTGAACTATGCTGCAGTATATTTTTAATGTTTTATCTGCGCCTGATTACCTTAATACTATCTACACGCGCAGTTTTATGGCTTTTTTTGTCGCGCTGATTTTGGCGCTCTCTTTTGGTGATCGGTTGATTAAAATTTTGCATGCTCATCAGAAAAAAGGACAGCCCATTCGTGAGGATGGGCCAAAAACTCATTTGCAGACCAAGAAAGGAACCCCGACTATGGGTGGAATCCTCATCTTGGGAGCTGCTATTGTTGCTATCCTTTTGTGCGCTGATTTAACTAATCCGCTTGTTTGGGTTGCTATGCTGGTTTTGCTCGTTTATGGTTTTGTCGGTGCGGTCGATGATTATACTAAGGTGACGAAACAAACTGCAAATGCCATGACGGCTAAAATGAAGTTGCTCTTGCAGTTTTCTACGGCGTTGTTTGCTGTTTTGGTCATCTCCTATCTGATGCCTGAAGAAACTCGTTTTGTTTTGACATTTCCTTATCTTGTTAATGTTTCCATTGATTTGTTCTGGTTTTATGTACCGTTTGCCATGGTGGTTATTGCCGGAGCCTCAAATGCCGTCAACTTGAGTGATGGTTTGGATGGCTTGGCCGCCGGTCTGATGGTTATTGCTTTGCCCGTATTTTTGGCTATCGCTTATATTTGCGGTTCTGAATGGGTTAATGATTTTTATATGATGCCCATTCCTTATGGCGCTGAAGTTGCTGTGACTTGTGCTGCCGTTATCGGCGCTTGTCTTGGCTTTTTGTGGTTTAATGCCGCTCCGGCTAAGGTCTTCATGGGCGATACCGGTTCTCTTGCCTTGGGTGCTTATCTCGGGACTATTGCCGTGATGCTCAAACAAGAAATCTTGCTTGCTATTGTCGGTTTTGTTTTTGTGGCTGAAGCCTTATCGGTTATGATTCAAGTCTACTGGTTTAGACACACAGGTGGAAAGAGATTTTTCAAAATGGCGCCGATACACCATCATTTTGAGCAATGCGGTTGGCCAGAAACAAGAGTGGTTGTTCGTTTTTGGATTATTGGTGTTATTTTGGCCGTGATTGGCTCAATGGCTATTCTCTCAAAGTAAGGCAGGAGAAGAAAATTGATTGCTTTTTCCCGAAACAGCAAAAGCCTTATTGCCAACTGGTGGTGGACGGTTGATAAGGCCCTTTTGATTATGATTGGGCTTATCATCATTATCGGGGCTTTCTTGAATTTTTCAGCTTCTCCGGCGGTGGCTAACCGTATCGGAGTGGGGAGTTTTCACTTTATCAAGCGTCAGTTTTTCTTTTTGCCGTTGGCGGTTGGTATTATGTTGTTTCTCTCAATGCAGAGCCTTAAAACTATTCGGAGAACAGCGGTTATCGGTTATGTCTTGACGGTGGTTTTGATGATTTTGGCATTGTGGGGGCCGGAAGTTAAGGGGGCTCATCGCTGGATTGCTCTGGGCTCTTTTTCTTTGCAGCCCTCTGAATTTGTAAAGCCAACTTTTGTGGTGGTGGCAGCATGGCTGTTTGAGGGGCAAAAGCGCTATCGGGATTTTCCCGGTGATGCCCTCTCCATTGTTTTGTTTGCTTTTACTTTGTTTTTGCTTTTATTGCAACCTGATGTGGGAATGTCAGTGGTGGTCACTTTGGTGTGGGCTTTCCAGTTCTTTCTTTCCGGGCTTTCGCTTTGGATTGTGGGCGGAATGGCTTTGGCCGGGGTTTTGGCTTTGGGTGGGGCATATTTGGTGTTTCCCCATGTTCAGGCGCGTTTTCAACAATTTTTGGCCTCCGAAAATAATCTGAGCTATCAGGTCAAAAAAGCAATGGAAGCTTTTGAAAATGGTAATGTTTTTGGCGTTGGGCCCGGAGAAGGCGTGGTCAAGATGCATATTCCCGATGCACATACGGACTTTATTTTTGCCGTGGCGGCCGAGGAATATGGAATGCTTTTGTGTCTCCTGATTATCGGTTTGTATGCCGCTATTGTTATTCGAACACTGATGATTTCCTGCAAGGATAATAACTTATTTATTATTTTGGCGGCTTCGGGGTTGGCAGCCAGTTTTGGCTTGCAAAGCATTATTAACATGGCTTCAACCTTGCACCTCATGCCTACCAAAGGCATGACACTTCCATTTATTTCTTATGGAGGTTCTTCGCTCTTGGGAATTGCCCTGGGCATGGGAATGTTGCTTGCCATTACTCGCAAAAATGTTCATGCGGAGGAAAAAGATGAAACCTACTAAGGATGCAAAAAAGCCTTTGATTATTCTTACTGCCGGCGGAACCGGCGGCCATGTATATCCGGCGGAGGCCTTGGCTGAGGAGCTGGAAGCAAGGGGGTATCGCCTTATGCTGATTACTGATGGCCGCGGCAAAGATAACTACAAAGGAAAGCTTGGACAAATGCCTAATGTGGCCGTGCTTTCCGGCGGTGTGGTCGGGAAATCAAAATTATTCAAGATCCAAAGTCTTATCAAAACCGCAATCGGGATTATGCAGGCGGCTTGGGTATTGTGGCGTGAAAAGCCTCTTTGCGTGGTCGGGTTTGGCGGATATGCGTCCTTTCCTGCATCTATGGCTGCAATTTTATCGGGTACGGATTTGATTATTCATGAACAAAACTCGGTGATGAGCCGAACAAATCGTTTTTTGGCCAAATATGCAGAGTTGGTCGGGCAGAGTTTTAAAAGGGTCAAATATGCTCCCGCTCAAGAACGCTGTATTTTATGCGGTATGCCGGTTAGGGCATCTATTGTCGAGGCAGCCTCAAAGCCTTATCCGAAATTGTCTGCGAATGACACAATGCGGATTTTGGTTTTGGGCGGAAGCCAGGGAGCCAAAATCTTGGGTGAGATGGTTCCGGCAGCCGTGCAAAAAATGGATAAAAACTTAACTAAACGCTTGAAGATTTTTCAACAATGCCGCAAAGGTGAAGAAAATGATATCGCCCGTGCCTATGAGGGCAGCGGTGTTGAGTTGATGGTTAGGCATTTTTTTGAGAATATGGGAGAGTTGTATCGAAATTCTCATTTGGTGATCTCCAGGGCCGGGGCTTCCTCCGTTTCTGAAATTGCCGTTGTCGGGGTGCCCTCTATTTTGGTGCCGTTGCCAACTGCCGCAGATGACCACCAGACATCTAATGCGGCCGAAATTGTTGAGGCTGGTGCCGGAATTGTTATTCCGCAAAGGGAGTTGACTCCGGAGAAACTCAAAAAAATTATTGAGGAGTGGGCTTTAGATTATCCGAAGCTAAAACATATGTCGGAATGTGCGCAAAAGGCCGGAATTAAAGATGCCGCCAGAAGGCTGGCTGATGGAATCGAAAAAACAGTAATCAGACGTTAACAGGAGGTGAATGATGCTGGGATTTGGCAAAAAAAAGAATGATTTGGTGAAGCTGTTGCCGGAGGTGCGGGGAAAATACCTTTGCGATGTGCCGATGTCTAAACATACTTGGTTTGCCGTCGGTGGCCCGGCCGAGGTCATGTTTTTTCCTTTTGATAATGATGATTTGAGCTGGTTTTTGCGTGCTAAACCATATAATTTGCCGGTTTGTGTCGTCGGCGGCGGCTCTAATTTGCTGGTGCGAGATGGTGGGATTCCCGGTGTGGTTATCAAATTGGACAGTGCATTTTATAAAAGCTGGACCAAAGGTGAGGGGGAAATCACCTGCGGAGCCGGAATGCGTAATGCCGATTTGAAAAAGATTATGTTGGAAAATAAATTGGGGGGACTTGAATTTTTGGTCTCTATTCCGGGGCATTTGGGCGGGGCAGTTAAAACCAACGCCGGTTGCTTTGGTAAAGAGCTCAAAGATGTGTTGGTGAAAGCAACCATTGTCAACGGAGATGGAGAAATCCGCGAGGTTCCGGCTAAAGATTTGTCTTTATCTTATCGCAGCAGCGTTTTTCCCGATGACTGGATTATTACCTCTTTGACATTGAAAGTGGAACCTAAAGATCCGGAAGAAACACTCAAAATTATGAACGAGCAAAAGAATTATCGTATCAAAAATCAGCCGCATAATGTCAAAACCGCAGGCTCAACTTTTAAGAACCCGGAAGGACTGCGTGCTTGGGAACTTATCAAAAAAGCAGGTTGTGCCGATTTGCACATCAATGGGGCAAAAGTATCTGAAAAACACTGCAATTTTTTGGTCAATGCCGGCGGAGCTACCGCTCATGATATTGAAACTTTGGGCGAAACAATTGTGCAAAAGGTAAAAGAGACAACTTCCATAACCTTGGAATGGGAAGTTAAACGAATGGGAATCCATAAATAAAAATGGAACAAGAGGCTGAAACAAAAACATCAACTCCGGTTGAAAATGTCCTTAAACCTCAGCGAGAATGGCCGCTCAGGTTGGTGGGGACTTTGTTTGTTTTGGCGTTTATTTTTTTGTTGGCGGCCCTGATCCTAACCTTAAAAAATGATTTGGTCGGAAAGCGTTTGCAAGAACTGCAAGAGGAGTTATATGCCTTTGGCGGTGAGCAGGGAATGGTGCTTGAAGATATTGTCGTCACTGGAAGAGAACGTACCACAAAGGAAGAATTAAATCAGGCTCTGGGGCTCAAACGCGGTGATAATATGCTCAAAATCGATGTCTATGATATTAAGGAAAAGGTGGAGCAACTTCCCTGGGTTAAGCAAGCATTTGTGCGCCGCAGTTTGCTGCCAAATGTTTTGCATGTTGATATTGAAGAACGCCAAGTTAAGGCTATTTGGCAGATTAATGAAAAATTTTATCCTCTTGATGAAGATGGAAAAATTATTGAGGCTGATTATCAGATTACCGAGCCTATTTTGTTGATTGTTGGTGTCGGAGCTCCCGAAAATTTTAAAAATTTGCTGGATGCCTTAAAAGACGGCGACAAAGATTATATTGAAAGAGTGAAGGTGGCTAATTTTATCTCGGGACGGCGTTGGAATCTGATTTTGGATGATATCCGTACCGGTATTACGGTAAAACTGCCAGAGGATGATATTGCCAAGGCCTGGAAAAAATTGGTGAAATTAGATGAAACAAAAGGCATTTTTAAACGTAAATTAACTATCATCGATTTAAGATTACCAAATAAAGTTGTGGTGAAATTGCGTAAGGGGTCGGGGGGTGAGCCCGAAAAGCTTAAAAACACCAAAGAACATAAGTTATAAAAAAAGGACAATTCATGGTGTCACATTCGTTTAACAGGCCGACAACAATTGCTGCTTTGGATATCGGATCTTCCAAGGTTTGTTGTGTTATTGCCAAGATGAGCCGTGATAAACGAATTAATATTGCCGGCTATGGGTATAATGCCTCTAAGGGAATTAAAAACGGCGTAATTACAGATATTAATCAGGCGACACTCTCTGTTTGTAACGCAGTTGAGACGGCAGAACAAATGGCAAATGAGAGAATCGACCGCGTTATCGTTAATATCTCCGGTGACAAGATTAAAAGTGTGATTAAAGATTCAACCATCACTCTCAATAAGAATCGCCCGGTTAGTGAAAGTGATCTGGTAAAAGTCATTGATAAAGGAATCCACAAGATCAATGTGGAGGGGTGTGAGCTTATTCACTGCTTGCCGACAAATTATCGTCTTGACGGCGGAGAAGATATCAAGGATCCGCGCAATATCTTTGGTGAGACTTTGTCTGTTGATATTTTACTTGGGTTGGTTCCCGATATTATGTTTCGTAATGTCTCCACCGTTATTGAAAATGCGCATTTGGAAATTGCCGGAAAAGCTTTTTCTTCTTATGCCTCCGGTCTTGCATGTTTGGTGGACGATGAGCGTGAGCTCGGTGCTACCGTTATTGATATGGGTGGCGGCACGACTTCTATTGCAAGTTTTCGTCATGGGTATCCGGTTTATTTTGCGTCGTTGCCGGTGGGCGGAAATAATGTCACCAATGATATCGCCTATGGCCTTACGACTTCTTTTTCTCATGCCGAAAGGTTGAAGACCTTGCATGGTTGTGCCTTCTTGAGCTCTCAGGACAGTGAAGAAACCATCAATGTTTATCCGGTCGGAGAGGAAGATGACAGCTGTATTAAGCAAATTCCGAGAGCAGAGCTTATCAGTATCATCACGCCAAGAATCGAAGAAACGTTCGAGATGGTTAATCGTAAACTTGCAGAGGCCGGCTTAAGAGATGTTTCAAGCCACAGGGTGGTTTTGACCGGAGGGGCTTCTCAGTTGGCGGGCGTGCGCGAAATTGCCTCAATGGTTTTGGATAAACAGGTGCGTTTGGGGCGGCCTAAAAATATCTTGAATTTGCCGGATATTCTTTATGGACCGTCTTTTTCAACTTGTGTCGGAATGCTGCTTTTTGCTCTTAATTATACCGAGCGTAAGCCCGGAAAAATTATCAATAAGCCAGTGCGTTCTAACGGCGGCGGAATTTCTAAAATATTTTCGTGGTTGAAACAGAATTTTTGATAAAAATTTTATCTTGGTAACCAAACCTTAATGTATTGCGGGTTATTCTGAACTAAATTGAATTTTTTAGGATTTTGGGAGTAAGAATTACCATGTCAATCAAGTTAGCTGTTCCAGAGAAAACCGTTATGCAATTAAAGCCTCGTATCTCCGTTATCGGAGTGGGCGGCGGCGGCGGTAATGCCGTTAATAATATGATTGCACAAAATCTGGAAGGTATTGATTTTATTGTTGCCAATACAGATGCTCAGGCTTTGGAAAATTCTAAGGCCAGCCGCAAAATCCAACTCGGGTTGGAAACAACCAAGGGGCTCGGTGCCGGTGCCAGACCGGAGGTCGGCAGACTTGCGGCTGAGGAGGCAAGAGAGGAAATCGAGCGTGAATTAGATGGAGCCAATATGGTCTTTATTACCGCCGGTATGGGCGGCGGAACCGGATCAGGCGCTGCTCCGGTGGTGGCAAAAATTGCCAAAGATAAGGGAATTCTGACTGTCGGCGTGGTTACCAAGCCTTTTCAGTTCGAGGGCAAAAAACGTTATGAAACTGCTGAAAAAGCTTTGGTCGATTTTACCAAAGAAGTTGACAGTATCATCGTTATTCCTAACCAGAATCTTTTTAGAATCGCCGATAAAAATACAACTTTGGTCGATGCTTTTGTGATGGCTGATAATGTCTTGTATGCCGGCGTGCGCTCTATTACCGATTTGATGATGATGCCGGGGCTTATCAACCTTGATTTTGCCGATATTAAGGCGATTATGGAAGACAAGGGTAAGGCTATTATGGGAACCGGTGAGGCAGAAGGCGAAGACAGAGCCATCAAAGCTGCCGAACAGGCTTTGGCAAACCCCTTGCTTGATGATTGTTCAATGCACGGAGCCAAGGGTGTCTTGATTAACATTACCGGCGGGTCTGATATTACCTTGTTTGAAATTGATGAAGCTGCCAGCCGTATTAAAGAAGAAGTTGATGAAGATGCAAATATCATTTTCGGTTCCAGTTTCGATGATACTTTGGGTGGAAAAATTCGCGTTTCCATCGTGGCTACGGGAATCGAGGGAGATGGCATCAAAAGAAGCCAAATTCCTCAGCCAAAGCCCAAACCTATAGATGAGAGCTTTGTGAAGGTTGAGGCTGAACCTTCTGCCCCAAGAGAAGTCGTTGAAGCTAATCTTGAGGTCTTTTCCGCTGTCAAACCGGTTGAAAGTGTTGATGTGGAAGAGGTTATTAATACCGCTACGGTCACCCCCCTGGCTGCAGCCGAGCCGGAGGATGATGTTGTGAGCGTGGCTGCCAATGAAGAACAGACGGTGAAATTTAATGACTTTGACTCTCTGGATAAATCCAGTGTGCTTGAAGACATGCCGAATGCTTCTTCTCTCTTTAAGGCTATTATTAATAAACCTGACGATATGAGCGAGGCTTCCCAAATGGAAAGCGCTCTGTCCTCAAATGAAAATTCTTTTAGACCCAAAAGCTCTTTGAAAGTTACTGAAGAAGAGCCTGAATTATTCCCGGAACATTCTCCTGTCGCTTCCAAGGTTGCGAGAGCCGAGGAGGCAGAGGAATTGATCGTTACACGCGATGAAGAAGAGGAACACCATATTCCCACTTTTATTGAGCGGGTGACCGGTTTTTCCATTGCTAAACGTAATCGCAAAAAACAAAAAGAAAATGAACGTGTTCAAGAGCCTGTATCTCCCTCATTTTCTGACAATGATTTTGATGCGGAAGACAGATTAAATCTTGAAATACCTTCTTTCTTGAGAAGACGTTAGTCCTTTCTATTATTGAGTTATAAACCAGCAAAAAAATTCCCGATTTAAAATCGGGAATTTTTGTATTAATGCCATACAGACTACCCCCATTTTAATGGGGGTTGAATGCTCACGACGACGATGCTATAAGGAAGTATGGAAGTTGTACAAAGTCAGCATAGTGT
>CASERH010000014.1 GCA_949290295.1 uncultured Pseudomonadota bacterium
TCAGAAACGTTACCATAGTAGGTTTTCAATTTCTGTTTTGCATACAACTGAGTGCCATAGTCAGTTTGTTTTTTTCTTCTCTGACCATGTTGGCCGGGAGCATATTCTCTCTTGGCTACAGAGCTGTTTGGGTTGCCCCAAATCGGGCCGTATTGGCGCTCTTTTTTCTTCTTTGCAGAAACGATACTTTTCATCTATATTTTCCTTATTTTTTTTGATTTCACTTATTGTCCCGGTAGTTTTGGCTTATGCTGCCAAACGAGGCGGTTGTTCCGTCTTCATTCCCGGAAGTGCTCGCAATGTATAACATTAATTGCGATAAATCAAGAGTTTTTTTGCACAATTTTGTGGATTTTTAAAATTCTAAAGGCTAAAATACAGCAGATTTTAGTGAAAGTATTGAGCATATGTCTTATGAGCTAATGTTTCAAAATGCCGTCAAGCTCCATCAGGATGGGCAGCTTGATCAGGCAGAAAACCTTTACCGGCAAATCCTTGAGACCGTGCCGGAACAGCCGGACGTGCTCAATTTGCTGGGCCTTGTTGCCCAGGCCAAAGGAGCCCAAGACGAGGCTTGCCGCCTTTTTATGCAAGCTATCAGGGCAAAACCGACAGAGGCTCCGTTCTATTATAATTTGGCGTTTTCTTTTAAGTTGAACGGAAAACCTAAAGAGGCTTTGGAAAATTTTCGTAAGGTTACGGAACTGGCGCCGGAAATCAAGGAAACTTATAACGAAATTGCCCTCCTGCTCCAACAGGAAGGAGATGTCGACGGCGCCAGAAAAAATTGGCAATATGCCATCTCGTTAGATGCATCTTTTGCCGAGGCAAAAGCCAACTTCTCCATGAGTTATCGGCAGGAAAACGTTGTCAAAGCCTCGGAAGAACTTGTTCGGTTGGCACAAGAATTTCCCTCGGAGACCCGAATTTTTTATTATCTTACTCAGCTCTATATCCAACGCAATCTATGGGAAAACGCTTGGCAAAGCGCTGTCAAGGCTAAGGAATTGGCACCGGCATCTGATGAAGTCAGGGTCCTTTTGGGGCAACTTTCTTGCCACGATAAACAATTTGAAAATGCTAAAATTTATTTTGCCAAGGCGGAGCTTCTTAATCCTTACAATATTGCGGCTCTGATCTCTTTGGCAGATATTTATAGTCGTGAGGGAGATTTTGAACAGGCAGAGCCAAGGTACAAAAGAGTTCTGGAGTTAGAGCCCAAAAATTTTGAGGCTCACAACAATTATGCGGAAATGCTTCAGCGTCAGGGCCGTTTGAGCGAGGCTTTAGAGGAATATAGAGCCGCCGTGATTCTTAATCCGAAAGCTGCGGAGGTGAGTAATAACTTGGCCCTTATTTTACGTGATCAAAACGAATATGATGAGGCCTTGGGGCTTTTGTTTAACGCCCTTACCCATGCACCAAACATGGAAGAAATATCCATCAATCTTTCTGAAACACTTATCCTATTGGCCAGAAAGGACTTAAATAAGGCTCTTACAATTGCGCAAAACTGGCTTAGGAATTTTCCGGAAAATATCTTTGCCCAACAAACTTGTGCAGCCCTAAAAGGAGAAGACATTGGCAATAATAAAGTTTATAGTGAAAAGTTGTTTGACCATTTTGCTGATAATTATGAGCTGGTTATCAAGAATTTGGGCTATTCAGCTCCGGTGGCTATGGGAAGAATTGCAGGACCTCTTAAAGGTACCGTTGTGGATTTGGGCTGTGGTACGGGGCTTGTGGCGCAGGCTCTTAAAAATGATGAAAATATCTTCATAGGGGTCGATATCAGCCAAAAGATGCTTGATGTTGCTGCCGAAAAACATCTTTATCAATCTTTGGTTAAGTCAGATATTGTTGATTATTTGCAAAAAAATCAGAATTTTGATTGGGCGGTGATGGGAGATGTTTTGGGCTACATCGACGATATTTCTCAAATAATAAATTTATTAAAAAACAAAAAAATATTGCTTTCTATTGAAGCTTTAGATGAAGATAAAAACTACCAAATAATGCCTTCCGGACGCTATAAACATAATCCAAATTATGTCGAAAAACTCTTGAGAGATAACGGATTTGAGTGTATAACTAAAGAAGAAACAATTCTGCGTTATGAAAACGGTGAACCGGTGAAGGGCTTTATCTTTATGGGAGAATGAAAATGGCTGACCAACTTATCGATATTTATGACAGTGATATGAATTTGCTGGGAACAGCCATGAAGTCCCAGGCCTATAGCGAGGGATTGTGGCACAAAAATGTCCATGTTTGGGTATTAGATGGGGATGATGTTTGGTTTCAGTTGCGTTCTCAAAATAAGCCCTACTACCCTTCTCTTTTGGATGCTACCGTTACCGGAAGTATTGAAACCGGAGAAACACCTAGACAGACAGCAATAAGAGAATTTGAAGAGAAACTCGGCCTTTTGGTTTCTGAATCGGAATTTGAAAAATTGTTTACTTATAAATTTGTTGAAGATGCCACCGGCTTTTTAATCAGAGCTTTTTGCCCAATCTATGTTGTCAGAAAAAAGTTGAACGCTAAAGCTGTTATCTTTAATCCTGATGAGGTTGAGGCTCTTTTTAGGGCAAAACTCGATGATTTGATTGATCTCTTTGCCGGTGATGTTAAAAACATTACATTGGTCGGCTATTCCAAAGATTCAAAAGCTCTGCAAAAACGTAAAGTTTCAGCTTCTGATTTTGCACCATACGGCGAGAATTACTATCTGAAGGTTTTGACTACCCTTGACAGGATGATTGGCTAGTTTCTTTTGCCGTTTCTGGTAGAAAAAAACCGCCTCTGGTCTTCTTACAGAGGCGGTCTTACTTTATAAAGGAGAGTCTATCCGATTAGAAAGAATATTTCAAACCGGCGGTTACCTCGGCAATGTGATTCAAATCACGAGAGCCAATGTAGCCATAACGTCCGATTACACGAGCAGCCATGTGGTCTGTCAGTTGATACTGAGCACCACCACCGATACGGTAACCTACTTTGCTCTTGCTTACTTTATCGTTGTATTTCAACTCAGTGTCATAAACGGCAAGACCGGCTGTTCCGACCAAGCTGAATTTTTGCTCACAACCAAGAGGCATATAGCCATACATATCCAAACCATAAGCATTGAATTTGAACTTTTTGGTGCCGCCGCCCTGATCTTCTTTCAGGTGAGCTTTACGAGAACCGCCAAACTGATAGAAAGCTTCTAAGCTGGCATATTTGCCCATCTCAACACCGGCGTTGATCTTGGCAGAGTTGAAGTTTTCTTTGGCATGCTTGGCTGCACCTTTGAGGTCCAGATTGGTGTAGGCATAGTCAACACCAACATAGGGTTTCATTTCCTTCATGCTACTCATCATCTCAGCATTGGCTGAGGCAGCTACTAAACAGGCAACACTTGCAAGTAATAATGTTTTCTTCATTTTATAAAAACTCCATTTATAAATAGATTTTTGTTTTAAAATAAGTTGAAGTTCACGTTTTTTTGAGCACGATCCTGTGCTCTACCCGTTCTACATATACTTGCAAAATCACTTTTAAAGGGGGTGAAATCAAAAAATATAAAAATTTTTTAAGTTTTTTTTTACGCGGTGTATGTTTTACTTTTTGCAAATACACTATAAGGAGCTTTTTTATGTCTTTTCGTTGCCCTGATAAATCTTGCTCTCTTTGTCCGAGGTTACTTGAATTTCGCGCTCAAAATGTGGCCAAATTTCCAACTTATTACAATGGCCCTGTTCCTCCTTTTGGAAGTTTGGAGGCGGAGATCTTAATCGTGGGTATGGCTCCTGGCTTAAATGGTGCAAACCAAACGGCCAGACCTTTTACCAATGATTATGCCGGCGATGTCCTCTATCCTATCTTGAAGGACAATGGTTTTGCCAAGGGTAATTATGGTAAACGTAAAGATGACGGTTTCGAGCTTATTAATGTGAGGGTTACTAATGCCGTGCGTTGCGTGCCGCCGCAGAATAAGGTTACCGGTGATGAGGTCAAAAATTGCGGACGCTATCTTCAGCAAGAAATAGCCTCAATGCCAAACCTCAAGCTCATCCTTACTCTGGGAGGTGTTGCACACAATGCCGTACTCGGAATTTTGGGTTACAAAAAAGCTGCATATAAATTTGCACATGGTGCTTTACATTTTCTGCCAAACCACAATTTGATGATGCTTAATTCTTATCATACATCGCGCTACAACATCAATACCGGTGTTTTAACCCCGCAGATGTTTGACCAGGTCATCAAGAAAATGAAGGAGTTATTAATTACTGATGCCGGCAAAACCCATGAACGCCATTGACAGCAAACCTGCCGTAATCAAAGCTATGGGAGTGCCCTGCAAAGCAACCGGTATTTTGGTGTAGGCCAGTCTTTCTCTGATGCCTGCGAAAATGACAATTGCCAGCGTAAAGCCCATGGCGCTTGCTAAGGCGTAGCAAACACCGGCCAGCAGCGTGTAATTTTTCTGAATTGTCAAAATAGCAATACCTAAAACTGCGCAGTTGGTGGTTATCAGCGGCAAAAATATGCCCAAAGCCTGGTATAATGCCGGAGAGACCTTCTTGATGATAATTTCTACCATTTGCACCAAGGCGGCAATTACCAAAATAAATGTGACAGTTATCATAAAGGTCAGGTTATAAGGCTGCAAAAACGTGTAATAAATCAGAAAAGTTACAATCGTTGATAAGGTCATAACAAACATGACCGCAAAGCCCATGCCGGCTGCTGTTGATATCTTTTTTGATACACCCAAAAACGGGCAAATTCCTAAAAATTGTGACAAAACAATGTTGTTTACAAAAATTGCGGTGATGAAAATCATTAAATATGCCATATCTTAAGCCCTCCGCAACTTATTAAACAATACAATCAGCCCTGCTAAAGCCAGAAAAGCTCCCGGCGGCATAATAAACAGCAACATCGGTGTGGCATCTTCTCCGACAAGCGGGTAGTTAAACACAGAGCCATTACCCAAAATTTCCCTTACAATTCCAAGAGAGGTCAGCCCAATCGTAAAGCCTATTCCCATGCCGATACCATCTAATATTGACTGCCACAAGTTGTTTTTGGAGGCAAAGGCCTCTGCCCTGCCCAAGATGATGCAGTTTACAACAATGAGCGGAATGAATATACCCAAAGCCGCGTGCAATCCCGGCAGATATGCCGACATCAGCAAGTCAATTACGGTGACAAAAGCGGCAATAACCACAATATAAGACGGAATTCTCACCATGGGCGGAATAAAATTCTTGATTAGTGAGATGGCTGAGTTTGATAAAATTAACACAAACAAGGTTGCCAATCCCATGCCTAACCCATTGAATGCTGAAGTGGTGACACCTAAAGTCGGGCACATGCCAAGCAGCATTACAAATGTTGGGTTTTCTTTTATTATTCCTCTGGTCAGATTCTCATAACTTGTCTTATTCATCTTATTTGCCTGCATTAAAGTTGTTGTATGCATCTACCGCTCTTTGGATAGCGTCTATGACCGCGCGGGATGTTATTGTGGCGGCTGTTATGCCATCTATTTCGCCGCCGTCTTGCTTGACCTTAAATTTGTGGCGATTGGGATTAAAACCGTCAAACTGATTTTTGAATTTTGGTTCGTCTGCTTTGGAGCCAAGACCTGGTGTTTCTCCATGCTTTAAGAGTTTGAAGCTTTTTACGGCGCCGTCTATGTAGAAGCCGACAATCAGGTCTATGCGACCACCAAAGCCGTTGTTTGAATAGGTTTTGATGGCAAACGAGTTGATGTTGCCATCTTTTCGGGCCGGGTAGAACTCTAATTTATCTTTTTTATCCGGTGTTGTGATAATCATCTTCTCCGCAAAGGGATCGTTATCAAAATTCGTTACTACCTCGGAAATGGCTTCAAGTTGTTTTTGCTCTTGAGCTTTTTTTATGGGCTCTTTGGTGAGGTTGTATACACTTGAAAGGACAAAGGCAGAAAGAACGGCGATTGTCGTCAGGGTGATAAGCATTTTCAGAAAAGTCTTATAATTCATGGCTTATCTCCGTTGTCCATAAAGTCTTGGTTGCATATATTTATCTATCAGCGGCACAAAGGCATTCATGATTAGAATGGCAAAAGACACGCCTTCCGGATATGCACTGTATAATCTGATGATTACCGTTAAAATACCGCAACAAACGGCAAATAAAATCTGCCCTTTCTTGCTCATGGGTGATGTGGTGTAGTCTGTGGCCATAAATATGGCACCCAACATCAAGCCGCCGGAAAGGATATGCGTGAGAGGATCATAGCGGACATCACCGGTGATGAGCCACATTAGCCCGGTGATGGCAAAGACCGTGCCAATATAATAAAAGGGAATATGCCAGGTGATGACTCTGCGCCAAAGCATATAGGCTAAGCCGAGCAACAAGGCAAGAGCTGAAACCTCACCTATACAGCCACCGATATTGCCGATGAACATATCAAAATAGCTTGGCAGTTTGGCATTGATGTATGTGGCAGAGGTTTGGCCGTCTATGTGCTTTAGGATTCCCAATGTGGTGGCGCCCGTTTGCCCGTCCAAATCCAAAAACTTCAAAAATTCAGGTTTGGGCCATGATGTCATTTGCACCGGAAAAGAAATAAATAAAAACACTCGGCCGACTAATGCGGGGTTAAATATATTCTTACCCAATCCGCCATAGCAAAGTTTACCTACAACAATTGCCATAAAAGCGCCGACCAAAACCATCCATAGAGGAATTGAACTTGGTAGATTATAGGCCAGCAATAAGCCGGTGACAATGGCTGAAAAATCTGTTACCGTGTTCTCTTTGTGAAAGCAATAACGATTAAACAAGTACTCAAACCCGGCGCAGGCGGCAACCGATGTCAGAATAACCAAAAGTGCATTGATGCCGAAAAATAAAACACCTACTAATGCCGCCGGCAACAATGCGATGGCAACATCCCTCATCAGGGATTTGGTGTCTTGATTGGTTTGCATATGGGGTGCAGTTGATATTTTTAACATGGTTATTTCTTCTTTTTCAGTTCTATTTTGGCTAATTTACAATAATCCAAAAGTGGTATGTGTGCCGGGCATATGTAGGCGCAGCAGCCACATTCAATACAATCTAAAACGTGGCAGTTCTTTACCTCATCTATTTGGTTGGCACGCATCAAGCGCCCAATTAGAAACGGCTGCAGGCCCATTGGACAGGCTTCGGCGCATTTGCCACAGCGGATACAATCTTCAGCAAGAGCCCCGATGTGATTTTGGTGATGGGGGCATTAATATTGAAGGCAGATGTTCCCATCATGGGGCCGCCAAATACGACTTGTGCTGTTTGCGGCGTAATTCCTCCTGCTTTTTCCAGCAGGTATGATGCCGGGGTACCTATTCGCACCAAATAATTGGCCGGGTGCAAGCAAGCATCGCCGCTTACGGTCACAACTCTTTCAAACAAAGGCTTGTTTTTCATGACCGCTTCATAAATAGCAAAAACCGTACCTACGTTTTGGACCAAGCAACCTGCATCCGCCGGAAGTTTACCGGAGGGAACCTCGCGGCCGGTGATGGCCGTGATTAATTGCTTTTCACCTCCTTGCGGGTATTTGGTGGCACAGACCTGAACATTTACGCCAACATAAGTTTTGGTTATCTTGCTCAGGACTTCGATTGCTTTGGGCTTATTCTCATCTATGGCAATGATGGCGTTTTGAATGCCTAAAATCTTGTTTAATATCTTGGCGCCAATGACAATTTGCTCGCCTTTTTCTACCATTAGGCGGTCATCAGCGGTTAAAAACGGTTCGCATTCTATACCGTTTAAGATGAGTGTGTCTACCTTTTTGCCTTCCGGAATAGAGGTTTTCACCGGGGTGGGTGCCTTCCGGAATAGAGGTTTTCACCGGGGTGGGATATCCTGCCCCGCCCATACCGACAATACCGGCTTCTCTTATTTTGGCAATAATTTCTTCGGCCGTGTACGGAATCTCTCTATCAATATCCAGGCTTCTGTCAATACTTGGTTCAAACTCGTCGCCTTCAACCTTGATGGTTATCATATCCTCAACATAGCCAAATTCGCCTTCGATGGCCTCTACTTTTAGGACCTCGCCGGAAACTGAAGAATGGACATCGGCCGAGACAATGCCGTCTGCGTCTGCCAAAAGGGTTCCCACCTTTACCTTATCTCCCGGTTTGACCAGTATTTTGGCCGGGGCGCCGATATGCTGTTTGACCGGAATATAAACCGTTTCCGGCAGACCGGCAAAAATAATCGGCGAATCTGTGGTAATCTTATATTTATTCGGATGAATGCCGCCGAGAGGAAATGTTTTTATCTTAGTCATTATTCTTCTCCTCTTTGGTATAAATGATGGCGCCGGTTGGGCAGGCCTCGCGCAGAGCTTTTCCAAATTCCTCGGCCGAAACCGTATCCGGAATATAGGACAAATTGTTCTCTACCTTTACTTCTGCATTAACTTTGGTGCATTTTTGGCACGCAATGCAGGCGGCTTTGCAGTTTTTGCGAGCAATGGCGCCTTTTTGGGTGTTGCGGCAAGCGACATAGAGCATTTCTCCGTTTTCGGTTTTGGGTCTGATTTCAAACAGTCCCCGCGGGCACATCCTTACACAAGCGCCGCAAGATGTGCACTTGTTATGATCTATAATCGGAATGCCGGTCTCTTTATTCATGCTTAGGGCGCCGAATTTGCAGACCTTGATGCAATCACCCAAACGCAGGCAGCCTGTCGGACAGCCGGTTTGGCCGCTTGAGATGCGGGCAGCTATGCGGCAGCTGGTTATATGATCGTAGTTGACTTTTAAGGGCGCGTTTTGGCAAGTGCCGTTGCAACGCAAAACCGCAGCGGTTGGTTTCTTTTCAACCTTGGCAAAACCACGCAGGGCGGCAATTTGATCCATCACTTGTTGTCCACCGACCGGGCAATATAAGCCGGCAAAACCTTTCTCATCTACAAAGGCGCAGGCTTGGGCAAAATCGTGGCAGCCGGCCTTGCCGCAGCCGCCGCAATTGGCCTGGGGCAACAGCGCGTCTATTTCCACAATCTTGACATCTTCGGCGATTGCAAATTTGCGCGAAACCAAATACAAAACAATGGCAGAAACTATCGCTATTCCGCCTAAAACCAGAACACTTAACAGAACCGTATCGTCCATTTTATAATCCAATTATTCTTTTTTTGAGATGCTAAACCGAAACCTGCCGGCTATTTTTTTCTTGTTTAAGAATAGCCAGAAATAATAAGGAATCAAGATAATTATCGCAGATATGCCACCGTTTATTTCACTTTTGCTCACCAGATAAACGCTTATCAGCGCTGCGAGCATTAGGATAAGCGGTAATCCATAGCTAAGAAAAACAGCCAAGAACCCGGAGGTCGCCTCCAGTCTGACGGTGACAATTTCTCCCGGCGTGAACTGCCGATTAGCATCATCGCTGATTTCTATGACTTTGGCTTGACTATTTATAAGCCCGCAGCTATCTTTGGCCACACATTGGTTGCAAGCCGACTGTCTGGATATCTTGACGCCGACGATATTGCCTTTTTGAAAAACGACCTCTCCTTCGTGCTTAATCGTTTCCATGTTCTAATCCTATCAGTTGTTGGGCCTGCTTGGAGCTTTCCATATCAAAACCTCCTTTGGGGTTGTGCGTAAACAAAATTATCGGTAGTTTTATTTTGTTTGCCAGCTCCAGACCTTTTTGCTTTCCCATGGCCATAATTGCCGTAGCATAGGCATCTGCCTCCATGCAAGTGGGGGCAAAAACCGTGACTGAGGCTAAATCGTTTTTTACCGGTTGTCCGGTTTGCGGCGAGATTGTGTGTGAGAATACTTTTCCCTCTTCTTCTATAAAATTTCGATAATCTCCTGAGGTGGCAACCGCGTAGTCTGAAATCTCCAAGACCAAGGCATTGCCTTTATAGTGTTTTAGAGGAACGCCAATGCCGATATTCCAGAGGTTGCCCTCCTCGTCTCTTTTGCCTGATAAGCGCAGCTCTCCGCCAATTTCTACAATATAGTCCTTAAAGCCCAGATTATCCAGGCTTTCTGCAACCTTATCTACCGCGTAGCCTTTGGCTATGGCAGATAAATTTAGCGAAGTTCTGCCGTCTTTTTTGATAACATTTTTATAATCTTTTGAAAATTTGAGCTTTTTGAAATCACTATAGGCTTTGACGGCGGATAATTCTTGTTTGCTCGGGGCTCTAAATTCATGCCCCGGGCCAAATCCCCACAAGTCAATCAGCGGAGCAATGGCGGGGTCAAAAGCACCATTGCTTTCTTTGTTTATTCTTTTGGCTGTTTTTAGAACTTTTGATAAATCATCAGAGAGTGCAAAATCTTCTCCTGCCTTGGCTCTGTTTAGTCTGCTTATTTCCGAATCCTCTCTAAAAACAGACATTTTGGCATCAACATCTTGCAGTATTTTTGCAACTTGCTCCGGCAGGCTTTTGTCTGCAACGGAAGTGCGAATCTTTATCTTGTAATAGGTATTAAAAGCTTTGCCGCCGAATTCCTGGTAGTCTGAAAAGGTGCTGCGCAGAAATACGGCCAGTGCCACCAACAGAAAGATTATTGAAATATATTTTAAAATACGCATATTCTTCTTTATAAGTTGAAGTTAGTTCTTACATCTGATGAAAAATACGTTATGATACGTATAAAGTCAATCATAAGAGGGATTATAATATGCAAAACAAATTCGAATCAATCGTTAATCGTCTTCGCTCACAATATAATAAAACACATCTCTGTTCAGGTGTGGCTTGCTTTAGATCTTTTGTGGCTGACAGCGGCAGAAAACTGGCCAAAGCCGGTGTATCTGCCAATGTTATCAGCATTGCCGGTTTTATCATAGGTATGTTTGCCGTTAATTTCTTGGCTCTCAATATGTATTTCTGGGCGCTTGTATGCATTCTTCTCAACCGTTGGTGTGATGCTTTGGACGGCGCTGTTGCAAAAATCAACGGCAAAACAGAATTTGGCGTGTTTCTGGATGCTTGTCTTGATTATATCTTCTATGCCGCGGTTATTTTCGGTTTTGCTTTGGCGCAGCCGCAAAATGCAACCTCGGCCGCTTTTTTGTTGTTTGGTTTTACGGCCTCGGCGGCGGCTATGCTTGCTTATGCCGTTGTAGCCTACGGGAAAGGCAAAGACTCCGATGAGATGTTGCAAGAATCTCCCTTCTATTTGGGCGGTTTGGCTCAGGGTGCCGAAACACTGGCCGCTTTGGTTATCTTATGTCTGGTGCCGGTCTGGTTTGTACCGATTGCTCTTATTTTGGGGTGTTGGTGCATTGTTAAATCTTTGGTTGTTATCTCCACAGCATATTATGCCTTTGTTGTTGCTAAAAAAGGTTCTAAGTAATGCCAAAATTAAAGTTCTCGGCTCTATTATTGGTCTTTTCTCTTCTCTTTGCTGTTCCAAATTCTTTTGCTTTGGTGCAAGAGCAACTGACAGATAAGGTCAAAGTTAGTCTTTATACCCAGTATGATGCAGTTAATCCAAGCCAAAATCTTGGTATCTTACTCAAATTCAAAATGACGCCGGGGTGGCATATCTTCAGCCAAAATCCCGGCGAAATCGGTATGCCGACCAAGGTGGAGTGGAAGTTGCCTTTTGGCTACGAGGTCAGCGATCTTGGTTGGAGCCGTGATGAAGAATTTGAAAGTGATGGCATTGTTCAAAGAGGTTATGGGGATACAGCCTATTATCAAGCTGTTATTCATCCGGAGACGACGACTTTGGAGCGCGCAGAACTTGAGGTCAAAATCAAGTGGCTTGCTTGCCGGGATGAATGTGTGCCAGAGCAAAGAACTTTTGTTTTGAAACTTCCGGTGTCTTCCTTGGAGCAGTTGCCAACGGCTGATTGGAATACCCTGCTCAAAGAGGCAGAACCTTGGTTTCTGCCAGAGGCGGAAAAAGGTGAACAACTCAGTTTGCTGTTTGTTCTCTTGATGGCTTTTGTGGGCGGTATCATTATGAATGCCATGCCCTGCATATTTCCGATTTTGGCTATTAAAGCTATTGCGCTTTCTCAGACTTCTTATAATAAAAGAAAAAGCCGAATGGAGGCTTTGTTCTACACTATTGGTGTCGTTGTCTCCTTCCTGATAGCAGCAACCATTTTAATGTTGTTGAGGCAAAATGGTGAGAGTATTGGCTGGGGATTTCAATTGCAGTCTCCTTGGTTTGTGGCAGCCATGGCTATTTTGTTTTTGGTCATCGGATTGATGCTGTTTGATTTGATTTCTATTCCGAATCCTTTAGCAAACAAAGCCGGGCGGATGTCTTTCAAAAATCATCTGATAAACTCGTTCATGACAGGTTTTTTGGCTGTGTTGATTGCCAGTCCCTGCACTGCTCCCTTTATGGGAATCGCCATTGGTTATACCTTGAGCGCACCTGTTTATGCTTATTATCCAATCTTTTTGGCTCTTGGGCTTGGGTATGCCCTGCCCTTTGCTTTGGCGGGCTTGTTTCCTAAGGCTATTCATAAGATTTTGCCCAAACCCGGAAAATGGATGGATATTTTGAAAAAAATCTTTGCCATACCTGTGTTCTTGACCTCTTTGTGGTTGGTTTGGATACTTTATCACCAAATAAAGCCCGAACAAATTTCAGAGGTGAATTGGCGTCCCTATAATGCCGCTGAAGTATCTTCCCTGGTTGAAAACCAAAAGCCTGTGTTTATTGATTTTACTGCCAAGTGGTGCCTTACTTGTTTGATGAATAAGCGTTCGACGCTGGAAACATCTGATTTTGCCGCTCTAGCCTTAGAAAAAGGAATTGTCTTGTTTAGGGCTGATTGGACCAATAATGATCAGATGATTGCCAAGGCCTTGGAAAGTTATGGGCGCAACTCTATTCCGCTTTATGTTTACTATGATGGCAAAAGTTCCGACTATAAGATATTGCCGCAGATCTTAACACCGGGAATCACTCAAAAATATTTGAGATAGAAAAAAGCCCCGCTTTCTAAAAGACGGGGCTTTTAACTTGGTAGATATCTTTAGTTTCCGAAAATTCCAAAGCTTTTTACTTTGTCTTTGACGCCACCGACAACATTATCGAGGTTCTTCTTAGCGACGTTTTTCAGGTCACTTAGACCGCTTTTGACAACTGTTTGAGAAGCGGTTGAGAGTATTTTGTTTAATACTTTGGAGATGGAGGCGACAATACTTTCACCCTTGTCTTGTCCACCAATATCGGTGAGGACAATTTCTGGCAAGACAACGTCTATCGAGCTTTCTTCTCCGCCGACATTAGCCGCGGCTTTTAACTCCCCAGCCTTAACCGTGAGTTTTTTAATGATGACTTTTTTGGCTGAAGCTGAGTTGTCTTTTTCTCCTTTTTCATCTTTGGCAGTTTGAGCTTTTTCTGCTGAGGCGGTGTTTTTGCTGATGTTGCTTTGGAGCTGTTTGATGTTGTTTTGGCTGATAGACAACATTTCATAGGTGATAACCGGTTTATCTACGGTGATATCTTCAATGACGATTGTGTCACTCATCAGGCTTTTAACATCTAACTTAACCGAAATGCCGTTTAGAGAAAGCAAGTATGGATTTTTGTAGTTTTCGGGGTTTGCAACCGTCAAGCCTTTGATTGATGCGGTGCCGTCAAAGGGAGAGAGATTAAAGCCCTCAAGTTTGACTTCAGTACCGGTAACTTGTGAACCAAATTTATTAACAACACCTTTAACAATAGACTCTAAAGACATCCAAGTAATTGCCACGGCAATAACGATTATTGCCAACAGGCTTAAGAAAATGCGCTTTTTCATACTTATTTCTCCTTTGGTTAATACTATTTGCGAGTTTATATCATTTATATACTTTGGCAAGGTTATTTTTTTAGTAAAAAAGTTGTTGCAATTAAAAAAAATAGAGTCTATATTCCCCACTGTTAAGATTATGGGTGCGTAGCTCAGTTGGTAGAGCAACTGACTCTTAATCAGTGGGTCTGGGGTTCGAACCCCCACGCGCCTACCAATAAAGAAGGGTCTCCTTTATGGGGGCCTTTTTTTATTGGTTTAGGTAATGTCGGGTTTGAAGCCCAGAGGCTGAGGTTCGACTACCACCCCAAAATGATTTGTATCCATTATTTATTGATAAAGATGTGGTTGTTATATTTAATGTAATATATTTTAAAATTAATCTTCCCCAGATGATGGACAAATATCAAAAATCCTAATTTATATATGGCAAGATTTGTGGAATTATTTTATTCGCGGTCGTGGATATATCTTTCATAGGATTCGTCAAGCACAGAGTGAACTTGGAAAATTGATTCTACATAAGTTTCCACTACTGGGTTTATTCTTCTTTTATTTTTTACCATTTTACCCTTGTTGAAGTCAGGTTCTAGATAAAGTTGCTCTGCAGAGGGCATTATGTTTGCAGGCTCACAAAAGCTCTCTTTGGTTAGGCATGATATATTGATACTTGGTAACATCATTTCTTCTGTTTTCATCTCTAGGATACCCGCTTCTAGCGCATTGGTGAGTTCTAACCAAATATTCATTAAAATATTTTCTAGAATGTGTCTTTCATCTTCTGCTTTTATGCTAGAAGTATTGTTGATCAAACTGTAAATGTATGCTCTATATGTAAAAATCCAAATTTTAGATGAGATATTTAAATAATCGTTAGAATTTTTAATCCCCACAGAATGAGGTGACAGACTCATAAGCATTTTGTCGCATATATCTGGATGTCTATTTGCAGTTTTTTTAAAATTGTATAAATCACATTCTTTTACGATATAGTACATATAGTTATGTATCTGGTGTAAAGTAATTAAAATATTTACTTTTTCACTGTTTGTCTTGCCTAATAAAAAATGAATTATCTTTTTAGCATCTTTAATATTAGCATCTAAGGAATTGGATGCTTGATTATCTTGTTTGGAAGTTTTAGAAAACAATAGAAAAAATAAAATAACTATGCAAACAACTAAAAAACTTTCCACTTATTTCTTCCTCACATTGTTTTATAGGTATTGTAGTGTCTGTGCATATATCTTTGTTTGGTATTTTGTAATCGTATGGTAGAATCATAATGGTTAAATTGTAAAAATCAAATAAAAATTTTAGATAAATGGGTTACATAATATTGTTGAAAAATGTTATATGTTTTTTGTGCTATCATAGAGCTTGCTTGGCTCGCTAACAAACTGTCGCCTGTCGTTGAAAAACAACCGGAGCAACGGTTGTTTTTCTTCCTCCAGCCCCCACGCGCCTACCAATAAAAAAGAGGTCTCCTTTATGGAGGCCTTTTTTGTTTGTTCAGCTAATGTCGGGTTCGAACCAAGGTTCGTCTAGCTTGAACTTTCACGCCTCTGTATGGCGAGAGTTAAGCTGAGCCCCTTTAGTCAAAACTAAAGGGGCCTTTTCTCTAAGCGGCAATAATGTCTTTTTTCTCAACAACGTGGTTGTTGGCATCCATCTGGACAATGGTTGGTTTGTGTTTGGCCGCTTCTTCCTCACTCATATAGGCATAGGCAATGATTATTACCTTATCACCTATAGCGACTTTGCGCGCGGCGGCACCGTTTAGGCAGATATCTCCCTTGCCCGCCGGCCCCGGAATAACATATGTCGATAATCTTTCGCCATTGTTGATATCAACCACATCAACTTTTTGGTTCTCACGCAGGTTGGCTTTTTTCATTAAATCTGTGTCTATCGTGATTGAGCCGACATAATTCAAATTGGCATCTGTCACCGTGGCACGGTGAATCTTAGACAACATCATCTCTATTTGCATAGCTGCTTTCCCCCAAAGATTTGATGCTATTATTCAATCACATTTTTCTTAATTTTGCAAGGGGTGAAGCGGAATTCTTACCTCAAAGGCACTATAGTGCCCATAGCGGGAGCGGATATGAACTTTGGCTTCCAACAAAACTGCTAAGCGTTTTACGATACTTAGCCCCAACCCTGCTCCGTTACTTCTGTTGTCTTTAATTTCTTTACTCTGATAAAACTCCTCAAATATCAGCCTTTGCTCTTGCTCTTTTATGCCGCAGCCATCGTCTATAATCCGGATGCAGGCTTCATCCCCGTCCTTACGACAGCTGATTAATATCTTGTGTTTGGCATATTTTAGGGCGTTGCTAAACAGATTTCTGATAATTCTCTCCAGCAAAAAGCTATCCGTTTCAACCTCAAAATGCCCTACCCTGCAAATGACATCTACTCCTCTGGCCGCTGCGGTTTGGTGATATTCCAAACAGAGTCTGCAAAAAATGGTACCAATATTAAAGCGCTGTACCTCCACTCTTATTCCACCTGAATCCAGCTTGCTAATATCTAACAGATTATCTAACAGCGACTTCAGACCTGCTGCAGAGGCAGATATCTTTTGCACCAGTTTTTGCTGAGAAGTTTTTAACTTTTCTTCTGATAAAGATTCAACGAACAACTGCAGTGCTTGCATGGGTTGGCGCAAATCATGGCTGGCTTGGGCCAAAAAATATGATTTGGCCTTGTTGGCATCTTCGGCTTTCTTTTTGGCTGCTTTTAGTTCCTCTTTAGCCTTAACCTCCTGTGTTATATCCTGAAATGTGCCCGCAATCTTTTTCTTGTTTCCGCTCATTACAAATCCGGCCCTAAAACGACAATAAGCCACTTCTCCGCTTGGGCGGTGCAGGCGAATCTTGCCGCCCACCAAACGGGCTCCGGAAAAGAGTTTTTTTATTTGCTGTTTATAAAAGGTAAAGTCTTCTGCAAAGATCCCTTCTCTTATTAAATTACGCTTGTGATTCTTGATAACTTTGGCATAACCAAAAATGCGATACATCTCCTTGGACCAATAAAACCTCTTGGTCTCAAGATCTAGCTCCCAATAGCCTAAGTGTGCCGTTTTTTCTGCAAATTCTCGTCTTTGGCGGCTTTGCTTTAATTCTTGCAGTGCTCGGGCAAGCTTTTCTTTATCTTCCATGTCTGTTTGCTATATTGTTGTTAAAAACAACAGACTTCCCTGACCGGATGGTAATTTGAAATACCAGCCGTCATAGAATATCTGATTGTCTCTTATATATGCATTAACAGACTTTTTTGGTAGTGGGGTGGTTGATAAAGTTATCTTCAGCCAATAGTTTTCGTTATCTGAATACAGATGATATTCGGCTACAAGACCTTGAAATGTCGTGAATTTTATAATCTTTTGCTTGGAATATGCGGTCTCATCAAAATTTTGTGCTGATAACACGTTTTCTGCCGTGACATAGGCCGCCGCATCTGTCAGGCCAAATGCCGATGATGATATCCCGTCTTCTCCAAAAAACGGTTGTATTCTGTTTTCTCTTCTGACTATTTTGCCATCCGTTTCTATTTGTTCCACCATATCAGGCGGCAACTCCGATATGGGCTGCATGATCCATGAATAAAACTCTTTGGGCAAATTATATTTGCCATCTATCAGCCAAATCTCGTTTTTTCCTTGTGGTTTGGCAAAGTAGTAGCCCTCTTTTTCTGCCGCTTTGCCAATTACAATGCTGTTTAGCAAGTTATCCTGCTGGTAGGTGGTGATTTGTATGCCTTTTTTATCAAGTTCTTTTTCTGTTAGCTGCTCTGCCGAGAATGGGATTTCTCCATAATAGGTTGAATTGTTAAAATCTGTCAGGAGGCGGTTGAGCAACTCTGTGTTGGCATAGTAGTAATCTGCCTCTCTAACCACCCAGTAGCCCCCTTCTTTTTGCAAAGTTATGTCTTTATCTGATGTGGTTAGCATAATCTTGTCTAGTTTGGTGCCATCCTTATAGGTGGCGGCAAAGACCAGCTCCCCGTTTGACTGCTTGGGAAAGCGCCAGTCAGTTAACAATATGGCCACAACCAGCAAACCAACAGATAGGCTTGCCAGAATGATAGAGGCTTTCAACATACGCTTAAACATTGGCTATCCTTTCAGCTTGGTGAGCCAAACGGCGTTGAGACAGGCGCAAAGCTATAATCAATATGCACAAAATTAACAGTGGCAAAATGAAGTTTATTCCCATAAACGTACCTAACTTTAATTTATAGGTATCAACAATGTCTTGTTTTAATTGCCGCTCTTCTTGTCTTAATTCTAGCCGACGGCGTTCTAAATCTTCCAATTTCTTAGTGACTTGGATTGATGGTAATATCTCCTGATGTTCAATTTTGTAGAGCATGGTGCTCTGTTCTTTTAAAACTTTTGTTTGTTCCGTGCTGATATCAAATTGTTTTTGTGCGAAAATTTCTTCCGTTCTCAGCAATAATACGGCTCCTATCGGTGTGGAGGTAACCGGAGAAACTTTGGGAGAAACACTCAAAATTTTTGTGTTGCCACTCATATAATCAACCGCGCGTTCTATAAAGTCCATATTGCCGCTATAAGGAATAAAGTCATAAATATCTTGTTCTTCTTGTTTATTGGCATTCCATAGTCCGGAGGTTAGGATATCACTGTCGGCCACCACCAATAAACGCCCAGGTTTTAGTGACACGCTTAAAAACGGCAACAGTTTTTCAAAATATTCTTTTGTATTAAATAAAGGTTCTTTAAAGAGAGACGTGAAATTTCCTTCTTTTAAGACCGCCAAAACTTTTGCCTTATCCTCTGAGCTATAATTTGCAAGCGTTTCAGCTAAGCTTGCATACCTAATATAAGCCGCATCTACGCTGCCGCTGTTCTCCGAGGTCGTAAACAAGATCTCTGTTCCCTCCTCGGGGGAAACATCCAGCCAACCCGCCGTGTTTAGTGCCAGAGGTTTTAATCCTGCCAAGAAGCGATGTTTGTTGTTTTGCGGCAAAACGTTTATCCAAAACGGGTATTTTTCTTTAGCTTTTCCAAGGTCTAAACTGCGATTATACAGATTATCTCCTGCGACTTTGGTCTCATCATATCTAATCCCTGAATTTGCCAAGAATTTGACTATATTTGAGCGTTCGGCAGCCTCACCGTTTTGGGCAAGAGCAGCCTCAGAAAAAGGATCGGCAAAAACAATCACGTTGCCGCCGCGCATGAGGTATTGGTCTATGGCATAGAGCCCGATATTGGAAAGGCCTTTGGGATTTATAACCAGCAAGGCACTGATATCTTGCGGAATTTCTACCAGATTTGTTGAAATGTGGCGCAAATTGTAATTATTTTTCAGCACCATTGCAAAGGGCCAATCTTGGGTATAGTCGAGGGCATCTCTTGATGATGTGACTTGAAACTCTGATGACATGATGCCTAAAGTTGGTTTTTGATATTCTCCCAAGCTACTTAAGATTCTGCTAATGTCATGCTCAAGGTATTCTCGGCGTCTGGGCTCCAGATAAGGTATTGTCTTAAAGCGGCCGTTTTGGTCCGAGATGACCAAGCCAAAATATGGTTCGCCCTCACCGCCTCGGATGCCGGCCTTTTTAGCTTCTGCCTCCTCCGGGCTCAGGGGTGAAACTTTTATGGTTCGCAAACTTAGTTTGTTGTTGGAATTTAGCTGATATTGCTCAAGCAGGCGCAAAACATCTTGCGAATAGTTTTCCAGGTTTGCGTCCTTTTCCACCTCTGCTGATAAATACAAGCGCGCAAATAAGTTGTTCTTATTTTCTTTCAACCATGCCTTACTTTCATTGCTGAGGCTGAAGCGTTTATCGGGGCTTAGGTCCCATACCAAGGAGCTTCCGGCCAGGGCAATCGCCATATTGAAGGCGCAGAAGGACACAAGCAAACAAAAGCAAAATATTCCGTATCTGCTTTGTTTGTTTTGCTGCCAGACTATTGTGGCTATGTTTAGCCACAGGGCGCCGCCGATGATACTTAAAAAGTAGCAAACGCCGCCAAATGTTATTTGGCCTGCAATCAGATTATCAAAATGTTCTCCGAAATTTAGGGCGCCGCCGGCACGCAAAAGAGCCTCGGAAGAAAAGCCTAAATGTTCAACTATGGTACTGAAGCTAATCAGAGAAAAGCCCAAACAAACAGCCAAGGACAAAACAAAAGCGCTGACCGGGTGTGATGTGAAGGCTGAGGCCGCCAGGCTCAGGGCGCAAAGAGCCCCGCACAGTAACCAACAAATCAGATAATTTTGCAAAATTCCTAAATTATCCGTATGAGTGACCAAAGAAGTTGAAATCCACAGACCAATCGTCGAAAAGAGCATTACGCCGCACATGGCCCATACAGCCAAAAATTTGCCCACCGTCAGAGCCGTGTAGCTGATGGGCAGACTCAATGTCAGTTCCAGGGTTCCTGAGCGTTTTTCATCTGTCCATAACTTGATTGTGAGGGCCGGAATAATCAGTGTGAAAATGTTGGCTTGCAGTTTGAAAAATGAAATCAACTCCGGCTCAGAAGCAGAGATGAACGGGCTCTGAAAAAATGTTACGGCCATTGACAATATGGCATAGACGCCCAAAATCAGCCAAGCCATTCGGCTTTGGAAAAAAGAGTGAAATTCTTTTATGAAAACAGGCCAAATATTTTTCATTTTCTTACCTATCTGAGGTTATGGCGCGGAAGGCGGCTTCTATGTCGTTGGTTGGGGTTAGGCTTTTTAGTCCTACCGGCGTGGTATCGCAAATCAGTTTACCATGGTTTAAGAGCAATATTCTGTCGGCAAAAGCCTCAACATCTTCCATGATGTGGGTGGAAATTAGAACCGTGTGTTGACGCCCATAATCCTTTAGAAAATCTCTTATCATAAATTTTTGGTTGGGATCCAACCCCTCGGTTGGTTCATCCAGCAGCAAAACTTTGGGCCGATGCACAAGAGCTCCGGCCAAAGCCACGCGCCGCTTAAACCCCTTGGATAAGGTATCACAACGTTGGTTGATGACCTTTTCTAACTGTAGCTCTTGCACCAAAGATGCCAAATTATCCACAAAGTCAACTGCTGAAAGTTGATGAATGTTTGCCATAAAACGGATATATTCAACCACGCTCATTTCGGGATAGAGCGCTCCGTTTTCGGGTACGTAGGCAAAGGAGGCTAATGCTTTGAGGCGATCTTCTTCAAATTTGAAGTCCTCTATTGAAATCTCGCCTTGGTCAGGAGAATAGTAGCCGCTCAAAAGTCTGAGCAAGGTCGTCTTGCCGGCACCGTTGGGGCCAAGAAGCGCTGCAACCTCTCCCTTTTGGAGGAAAAAACTTACATTATTTACAGCTTTTATTTTTCCGAATGACTTTGATATGTTTTTGACAATCAGCATACTCTCACCATTGTTTGCTCAAATTCCTCCTTATTTTAACAAAATATTTTTAAATTTTAACAACTATTTTCATTTTTCAAAATCTTTGGTGACAAAATCGTTATTTTAATTTATGTATATATTAGTTTTAGTAAAGGATTTTAGTAATGCAAACAACAGACGTCTACAGCAAAGAAGAAACAAAATACCTCAAAATCGGCTTTGGTGTGGCTTTGGCCATTCTTGTCATTGTTGGCTTTTGGCTTTTTGCCAACAACCGCGTGACACATTTGGAGGAAGGAAACTATTACCCCGTTAAGGCTCGATTTAACCGCACGGACGGTCTTTTGGTCGGCGATTTGGTGCGTCTGGCCGGAATGAATGTCGGCAAAGTTGTTGATGCTCAATTAGATGAAAATTTTAAAGCCGTTCTTACCTTGGAAGTCAAGGAAAACGTGCAGCTTCCCGATGACAGCAGCGCCTCTATCGTCAGTTCAGGGCTCATGGGGCCAAAATATATTGAGATTGAACCCGGCGGATCCTTTGATATGATTGCTCCCGGCGGCGAATTCTCTTATACGCAAGATGCTATGGTGTTTGAAGAACTACTTGACCGCATTGTCGGAATCGGTAAGGCTAACCGCCAGAAAAACAAGACTAAATAAGATTTTTTAATGGAGAATACTAATGAATAAAAGACCAGTTGAAACAATTATGGGAATCGTGGTCCTGGCTGTGGCCGCTTTTTTTGCCTATTTTGCTTACAATGTCTCCGACCTTCAGGTTGTTAAGGGCTACAATGTTACTGCTAAATTCTTAAAGGTCGGCGGACTGACCGTTGGTTCTGATGTCAGAATCAACGGTATTAAGGTCGGAACCGTTATCGGACAATCTTTGGATGATACCGACTACACTGCTGAGGTTAAAATGAGCTTGTCTTCCGATATCAAGCTACCGGTTGACAGTGTCGCCTCCATTGTTAGCGACGGATTGGTCGGTGATAAGTATATTAAATTTGAACCCGGCCACAAAACCGAATATCTTAAAGATGGCGATGTTGTTAAAAACACCAAAGACTTTAAGGCCTTGGAAGATATGGTCGGCGAAATTATCTTTATGGTGACCGATGATGGCACTAATCAACAATAAAGCTCTGAAAACGACCGTTGCGGCTGTTGCCTTGTGCGCCTTTTGTGATGTTGCGGCGGCTGCTAACATTGAGACCAATATGGCGCATATGCAGGCCATGGACAAAATCACCGGCCGTGTCAGCGAAATTGACGTTCCTGTTAATGGCGAGGCGAAATTCGGCAGTTTTTCTATTGTGGTGCGCCGTTGTGTGACCCGCTCTCCGGAGGAAACTCCCGAAAACACTGCTTTTGTTGATGTGGTGGATAATTATAATACCGATGATCCTATCAATATCTTTAAGGGGTGGATGTTTTCTTCAACTCCTGCTCTTAATGCCGTTGAACATCCGATTTATGATGTGTGGTTGCTTAAGTGCTATAATGCCGATCTTAAGGGAAAAAAGATTTTATCTGAAGATGAGCTTATGTTGCGCGATGAAATTCCTATGCAGGAATCTCGGGAAGATGCCGAGCCGGTTGGTATAAGTGTTGGTAGCGACGATGAAACACCGGAAGATTCTGCCCCCGTTGCCGCCTCAGAAACTTCGGAAACACAAGAAACTTCCTCTGCTCATGAGGATGGTAATCAGGAGCTGCAAAATGAGGGAGAGGAAAAACCTCAGCCAGCTGAGGTGATTGCCGTGGTAGTTAATGATGAGACGCTTGCTCAGGATGACGGTGCGCCTAAGGCTCTGCTGCAAGTACAAACTCAGCCCCAGGAAAATGCTGAGGTTGAAGTTCCTCAACCGGAAGAAAATGCCGTTGCCGCTGAAAATGTAACTTCTCAAGATGATACGGTTTTGCCAGAGGCTGCCAATGCAGCTATTGAAGATGAAAATGCCTATATTCCGACAGAAGATGAGGAAAACGGCTTTATTGCCGAAGATGAGGAATTTGCTCAGTAGCTTGATTATTTCCAGAAGTTCTTGGTGAATATCACAACCACCGTCATGACTTCAAGGCGGCCGAAAATCATGGCAAAAGCCAATATGTATTTGGCTGTATCCGTTAGAGAAGAATAGTTTCCGGCAGGACCGATGATTTGCCCTATTCCCGGTCCGCTGTTGGTCATGCAGGCTATGACCGCACTGAAGGATGTTACAAAATCAAATCCGCAGGTTAGTATTGCAATACTTAAGGAATATATGGTTAAAAATGTGAATATCGAACTGGTAACTTCATTACTGATATTGCTTTGCCCTATTTTTATAGGGACTAGACGATTGGGCTCTGTCGTGGTTATCAGAGCTTTTTTCAGGTAAGCAAACACCACCTGCCATCGGAATATTTTAATTGAACCGGCTGTTGAACCTGTGCAGCCGCCTGTTAGAGCAAATGCGATAAAAAGAGTGCCGGCAAAGATACTCCATTTCAGATAATCACAAGAAACAAAGCCCGTTGAAGTGACTATTGAGGTTATATTGAATGCAGCCTGACGCAAAGCTGTTGAAAAGTCATAAATATCGGCTGACCACAGCCACAAGGTTACGCAGACAATATAAAAACTTAAAACTTTAATAAATGCTCCAACTTGTGAAGAACGTAGGGAGTGCAAGCTTTTTGTGGCCCATACGCTATGATAGAATGTTAGCGGAACGGCTCCTAAAAACATAAATATGGTAATAATCCATTCTATGGAGGCACTCTGAAAAGCTCCGATAGATGCGTTTTTGGTTGACAGACCTCCCGTCGCAATCGTGGCTAATGCGTGGCAAATGGCATCAAACCAGCCCATGCCGGCAAGTTTTAGTGATCCTAAGCAGAGCAAATTCAATATAATGTAAACCAAGATAATCCTTTTGGCTATGTAACTTATTTTTGGCATAAATTTCTCATTCACATCAGAATTTTCCCTCTGAAAAATTTGCATGCCACCAATGCCTAAAAAAGGAAGCAAGGCAATGGCAAAAATAACAATTCCTACCCCACCTAAGCCGTTTAATAAAGCTCGCCATAATAAAATTGATCTTGGTAAAGATTCTACATCTTTGTAGATACTGGCGCCCGTGGTGCTGATGCCGGATGCTGCCTCGAAAACTGCATCGGCCGGTGACGTACCGTACAAAATAAACGGCAATGCTGCCAGAAGCGCTACTGAAAACCAGCTAATGCAGGTAAGCAGATATCCCTGTTGTTGTGAGATGTTGCGAATTTTATTGTTGTTAGCTAAAAATAAAGAAAGCCCTATAAAAAGAGATATAATGGAAGCGGTAATAAAATAGGACCAATTTGTTTGTGTATAATAGATGTCTATTCCGGCAGGAACTAACATTGCCAGTCCCAAGACGCTGATAAAATAACCGCTGATCATTAGTACCGGCTGCCACATATGCTCTCTCCTTTTATGTTTGACTTTAGTCTAAAGCAACGTTTTTTGAATATCCCAAAGTCACCAATTCGTAATTTAGTCTTTTATCTCCGACACTGCAAATACCGGTGGCTATGGCTTGATAGGTGTAGGCCTTTATTATACAAGACACTTCTTGGTTCCGTGTAGTCTGGCGCAAATATTCCTCTGCTTTTTTGCCATTTTCAGATTGAGGATCAACATAGATGCCATAGAGGAATATATCAACACCTTCAACCACAATCTCATTGGCATTGACAATCTCTGCTCGACCGGAAATTTTTTTTGGTTCATCTAAATATACCAAATCAAGTTTCTTCTGGGTGGCGGTTTGAGGTTCTGTTTTGGTTACTTGTGCCGGCTCCCTTACCACTACAGGAGCTGATTTGGCCCGTTCAAACATCCTGCGACCACTAGGCTTAATTGGCATATCGACGACTTTTACGGCAGGTGTTTGAGGTTTGCTCTGCGGCTCAACATCAACAACCTGCGGGATTTCTTCCATAATCTCTTTGGCTTTATCGGCCACCTTGTCTGTTACCTGAGAGGAAGAATTTTTTATATGATTCCAGTACCATAAATGGACCTCTGTGGGTTTGACTCCCTGAAAGGTCGGGGCTAAAAACAACACCAGAACAATCAACAAGGTCCACAAAGGCTTGCGCAGTGGAAAAGTTACCAACAAAAATAATCGGTGGAAGAACTTGGCCCAACCCTTGGCCGGGCCGATATAGTCATCTTGTTTTTCTCTTCTTTTGCGGCGACCAATCATTATTTGCTGCTCCCGTATTTTTGCTTTAATTCCTCTACTCTTTCCGGAGTAATACGCTCAAACAATGTCTCGCCTACCACAAATGGATGGCCAGCCTTGAGGGCTGCAATCTCTTTGCTGATATCAAAATCTTTGAGGCACGGCATATCTTCCGGTTTTAAGCCTAATCTTTCTAACATGGATGCAGAAACCTCGGGCATTACCGGCGCGCTCAGAACCGCAAAAATTCTTATCAAATTTATACAGGTGCGCAAAATGGTTTCTGCCCGTTTGGCATCTGTCTTAATCACTGTCCAAGGTTCTGTTACAGAGATATAGTTGTTGCCTTCTACCCAGATGGCACGAAGCTCATTCATAGCTTTGCGGAATTCCATCTCATCCATGTATTTGAGGTAATCATTTACTCTTGTTTGCAGAGTGGCTATCAGCTCTTTCTCGGGAGCTTCAAACTCGCCGCCTTCAGGCACAGCATCACCAATTTTGGATGATGTCATTTTCAAAACGCGAGAGACAAAATTGCCCAAGACGCCGTTTAAGTCCTTATTAACCACGGCAGCAAATAAATCAAAGCTGAAAGATGCATCGGAGCCCTCGGGCGCATTGCTCATCAGCCAATAACGCCAGTAGTCTGCGGGAAATTCTTTGATGGCATCTTCGGCAAAAATGCCGCGTTTTTCAGACTTGGAGAACTTGCCTCCCTCGTAGGTCAGGTAGCTCATACCTTTCAAATAATCCACCTGCGTCCAGTTCTCTCCGGTGCCCAAAAGTGTGGCAGGAAAAGTGATGGAGTGATAAGGAACATTGTCTTTGCCCATAAACTCCACATGGCGGACATCTTTGGCATCTAGCCACCAATCTTTCCAGTTGCGCTCACGAGGTTTTTCATCTGACCATTGTTTAGTGATGCCGATATAGCCAATCGGAGCATCAAACCAGACGTAGAAAACTTTATCTTCATAACCTGGCTTATTGACCGGGAATCCCCATTTGAGGTCACGAGTAATGCAACGCTCCTGCAAACCCTCTTTGAGCCATTTTTGGGCAATGGTGTAGGCAACATCCGGCCAGAACGGCTCTTTGGTTTTTATCCACTCAGCCAAGCGTTTTTCCAACTTAGGTAGGTCTAAAAACAGGTGTTTTGTCTCCCGCACCTCCAAGTTGGTGGAGCCGGAAACCGAACTTCTCGGATTAATCAAGTCTGTGGGTTCTAAAACCTTGGTGCAGTTTTCACACTGGTCGCCGCGGGCTTTTTCATAACCGCAATAAGGGCATGTGCCGGTAATGTAGCGGTCGGCCAAAAACATCTTATCATCCACCGAATAAACTTGTTTGATGGTGCGTTCTTCAATATAGCCGTTTTTATCTAACTGCTCAAAGATATGATATGTCATCTCTTTATTTTGTTCTGAAGATGTGCGGCCAAAATAGTCAAATGACAAATTAAAATCTTTATAAGTTTGCGCATGGCGGGCATGATACATATCGCAATAGGCCTGAACATCCATACCCTCTTTTAAGGCGCCTACTTCTGATGTAGTGCCGTGTTCATCGGTTCCGGCAATGTAAAGCACCTCGTTGCCCAGCATTCGCATATAGCGGGCATAGATATCGGACGGCAGCAAGCAGCCGACCATGTGACCCAGGTGCGGAACACCGTTGATATATGGTAACGCTGAGGTAACAAGCACTTTAGACATTTATAAATTCTCCTGATTTATTTTTTGTTTTTCTTTATCGGCGCCTAGTTTACAACAAATTCAGATTTTCTCAAGAACTTTCTATTCTTAAGGCAAACATTAGCTGCTCATGAAAAAATGTTATTTGTTGCCTTTTTGCAAAAACTCGGGCAGTTTTTTCAGTTTGGAGGCTCCAGCCGCGCGAACATGTCCGCCGCCGCCCAATATGGCCGCTATTTTAGAAACGTCTATCCCCTCTTTGGCGGTGTAAAAAGACAAATTCCAATTGTTTCTCTTGTTCATAAAGAAATTGCACATGAAATCATATTCTTTGATATTGGGCAAGGAATCGAAAAACTCCGAATACCCTTGCGGCATATTGGCACAAATACACTTATACCCCATATACTCGCTCTCAAACGCCATGCTATGTGACAAGCGGATGTTGCGCACCTTTATCCAAGACAATATTGCCCTACCTTTTTCTACCATTTCTTCAATATTCATCTTGCCGCTTAGCAAATCATCCCAGGTCTTATCGGTCGGCCTGTTTACTCCTAAAGACTGAAAAGCATATTCAAACGGGCGCACACGTGCATCTCTTAAGTCAAAAATATCATTTAAGCCAAGTAACTTCACACCCTCGGGAGCTTCTGTTTGCGGATAAAAATATTCCCAGGTGAGGCAAATGGCCGCGGTGCCTATTCTCCTCAAGCCCTTTATCTCTTTACCTGCTCCTTTTTTCATGGCCTCATCATATTCATTAATCACTGAGGCGTGGTGATCTATCCAGGTTAAGTCCTTGCTCTCATTTAGCTCAAACATAAATTCAAGCGGAAGTGCAATATCGCAAATGATTATCTTCTCATGTTGTCTTATATCGTCAAAAGGTACTTCCATATCATGATTTAACCCCAAAAGCTCCGCCTCAGGGTACAATCTTTTGACAATGGCGGCAGAGCCTTTGCCGTCGTGGTCTGCTATATGGAAAATACACAACATCTCTTTCTTCCTCTTATATCTCTACTTTCAAATTATCATACGCCGGAATAACGTTCTCCGGTGAGGCGGCCATTAGTGCATCATAATCGCACTCGCTGGCCATATGGTTTATGATAACCCGTTCGGGGTTAATTTTTTCTATATAACTTAAAACCTCTTGCCAGCCGGCGTGGTATTTTTGCCCAAACGGTGTGGTCAGCGGCATGACTAACAATTTAACCTTATGCTCTGTTAAATGCTTCAAAGCCGAAGGTGCCAATCTCTTAAAATCTGCAATATGCGCCACCTCTCCGTCATTGAACAAATAGCCATTTGAGGGCACATTGTGGCCGCACAACTTTAAGGGGATTATCTTTACCCCTTTGACATAAAAATCATGATTGCATTTTATCTTATGCGCCACTAATGAAGGTGAGCGTATCACATCTTTAATCTCTTTTGGATTGGTTATCAGGTACCCAAACCTTGCTTTTATCCCTTTCAACACCACATCCGTGGCATAAAAATCCAAGTTGCAGGCATTAATCCTGTTTATCTCCCTCAAATCATCTATCCCGTGCAGGTGGTCTGCGTGCGTATGCGTATATAATACTGCATCCAGTCTTCTTATCTGATTATCTAATAACTGCAAACGTAAATCCGGCGAGGTGTCTACCAATATCTCCACCCCTTTGAAATTGTAATAAGTGCTGGTTCTTTTGCGAATGTTCAGCGGATTGTTCGGATCACAAAAGCCCCAGCCGCTACTCAATGATGGCACGCCGGGAGCTGCTCCTGCGCCTAAAAATATGGCATAACTCATTTATAGTTCCTCCGCCCCTTGTCACTGGCTTTGCGGAACAAATTGCAGAAGTTATCTGATGTTATCTGAGCAATCTTTTCAAACGGCAAATCTCTTATTTGCGCTAGCTTCTCTGCCGTAAATCTTACAAAAGACGGCTCATTGCGGTGCCCTCGCTCTGGAACCGGCGCTAAAAACGGCGAATCGGTTTCAACCAACAATCTCTCCAAAGGAACTTTGGCAAAAATATCTCGCAACTCTCCACACTTGTTAAAAGTTATCATCCCAGAGGCCGAAAGATAAAAGCCTATCGACAAGGCGAAGTCTGCAAATTTCTCTGAGGAGCTGAAACAATGTATCATCCCCGAAAACGGTTTTTCTTTATAAGCTTTGCCCAGAATATCCGCCATATCATCATCCGAATCTCGATTATGGATAATCAATGGCAGTCCTGTTTCTTGCGCTGCTCTGATATGCTCTTTTAGTAATTTTATCTGCAAATCCTTTGGCGCGTAGTCATAATAGTAATCAAGCCCTGTCTCTCCAATGCCAATCACTTTCTTATGATTGGTCTTGGCAATGATATCTTCTGCTTTGAGCTCCGGATATTCTCCAGCATTGTGTGGATGCACACCTACTGCCGCATAGATAAACGGATACTTCTCTGACAGGGCCAGTTGATTTTCCAACTCGTCTAAGTTGTTGCCGGCATTTAGTATCATGTTTACGCCGCATTCTCTTGCCCGCTCAATAATCTCTGCGGTATCGTCCTCAAAATCATCAAAATCCAAATGACAGTGACTGTCTACTAACATATTTTCCTCTTATACTTGTTTGCAGATATTGGCCATTGTGTTTATTAAAGCTTGTTTTTTATCTAAATTCAAGCTCTCAACCTCAGAAAAAGTCTTGATTGTCTTGCTCCAGCAATCTGCCGTCTCGATTACCTTGTCGGTGCTTTTGGCGTGCTCGCTCAAAAACTTCAAAATCAGCTCCTGAGCTAAGTCATAGTTTTCTTCCGAAGATGCCGCATCATTGCAAAAATCTAAGATATCCGCAATCTTAAAATTTTTGCCGGCAGATACAAGCGCGCAAAGGTCATCATATTTTTCAGCAGCACCGTTATCTGCATAACTCAATGCTTTTCCAATGCTGCCAGATGAAATGGCGGCAATTTTTTTTACCTCTTTTTCAGATATTTCCGGCCGATAACGTCTGAGCAGGCTCGAAACAATCGTGTCTTTCAGCGGTTTTAGTTCCAGCTTGGAACAACGCGAGCGAATGGTTGGCAGCAGGCGATTCGGATTGTGGCTGATTAGAAGCATTAGTGTCTTGTATGGTGGCTCTTCCAATATCTTCAGCACTGCGTTGGCCGCAGATGAATTCATATCATCAACGCTGTCTATCAGTACCACCCGCCAGCCATCTCCCGATGAGCGGTGTGATAAAAACTCGTTTATGGTACGAACATCGTCTACCCTTATGAAGGCTGATTTCTTGAGCTCTTTTAGCTCATCAGGGCTTAGTTGCGCACCGTCTTTTATGGCTTTTAATATCTTTTTGCGGTCTGTATCCGTGTAGTCCCTTTGCAAAACCTTAAAATCAGGATGGGCGTTACTTGCTATCAGTTTATATATGTGAGAATCGGGAAAAACCTCAAGACTGGTGTATTTGTCCCTCTCTTTTTCATCTGCGCTTAAAATAAATCTGGCCAGCCTATATGCCAGTGTGGCTTTGCCAATCCCTTTTATTCCCGTTATCAGCCAAGAACTATGCAAAGAATTATTTTGCCAACAGTGCAGGAATAGTTGCTCGGCCTCCTCATGGCCTGCCAAATAAGTATTAAACTGCGGCTCAAACGATGCTAACTCCTGCGGCATATGTTACAAACCTAACCTTTCTTTCACAACACTCACGATATCTTGGTGCAATGCCTCTATGCTCTTATTAGCATCCAAGACGACGCAACGCTTTGGCTCTCTGGCTGCTATATCCAAATATCCTTGCCTTAAGCGCTCATGAAAACTAATGTCTATCCCCTCAAATCTGATTTCTTTGACATCTTCACCTTCTGCCTTGCGCAAAGAACGCTCAATACCTACTTTGGGGTCTATATCTAAAATAAGGGTCAAATCAGGTTTGAACGAACCTACCGCTATTTTATATAGCTCCTCTAAGGTGTTTCTTGATACTTTGTTTTGGTAGCCATAGCACTGATAAGCAAAGGTGGAATCGGCAAAGCGATCGCTTAAAACCCATTGGCCCTTTTCCATTGCCGGCCATATCTTCTTAACCAAATGAATGTGGCGGTCGGCAAAAAATAACAAAGCCTCAGCTACGGCATCTAATTTATCTTGCTCTCCGGTGACAAGAAGGCGCCTTATCTCCTGGCCTAAAGCTGTGCCACCCGGCTCTTTGGTGGTTACAACATCAACACCTTTCTCTTGTAAATATTCCGCCAAGAGCTTTATTTGGGTAGATTTACCCGTACCCTCACCGCCTTCGAGTGTGATAAACTTGCCTTGCATCAATCATTCCCTAATAGCAAATAGCTTAAGTTCTTGCGAATACGGCCCCACAAGCCAACCTCAGCAACATCTGCGGCCGCCACCAATGGAACCTCCAAAGTATCTTGCCCCGGCAGCTCTACTTTAACAACACCAAGTTGTTGTCCGGCTTTTACCGGTGCTTTAACCGGTTTATCATAAGAGGCAATCAATTTTACTTCATCTGATTTGCTCTTCTTTAACGTGCGGACGACATCCTCAGACACCACCATCGGAACATCTTTGCTGGCACCATACCAAACCGGAATATCTGCCACCTTGGCACCTTTTTTCAAGATGGTATAATTATCAAACTCTCTAAAACCCCAGCTCATTATCTTGTTGGCTTCTTCTGAGCGCTCTTTCATGGAGCTAAGCCCGGTCATAACGCTGATGAGGCGTCTGTCGCCTTTCTTGGCTGAAGCGGTTAAACAGAATCCAGCTTCTTCGGTATGACCGGTTTTCAAACCATCGGCATAAGGCATGTTGTACAACAGCGGATTCCTATTGCCTTGGCGAATGTTGTTGTAAACAAATTCTTTTTGTGAAAACAGGTGATAATATTGCGGAAACTCTGAAATAATCCGGCGAGATAATTTAGCCAAATCCTCCACCGACATCCGATGATCCGGGTGCGGCAAACCCGTTGCGTTTACAAAATGTGAATTGTTTAGTCCAATCTCTTTGGCCTTTTTGTTCATCATATCTGCAAAATCTTCCTCAGTGCCGGCCAAATTTTCTGCTGCAACAATGCAAGCATCGTTACCGGATTGAATAATGATGCCCTTGAGCAAGTCTTCTACCCTAACCTTGCTGCCCAAAGCCAAAAACATGGTGGAACCACCACTGGCTGCTCCGCCTTTACGCCACGCATTCTCACTTACTGTAAATGTGTCATCTAACGATAAGCTGCCATCTCCCAGTTTGCTGAACAGAATATAAATCGTCATCAGCTTGCTCATAGAGGCAGGCGGGATCATCTTCTCGGCATCTTTGGTGTATAGATATTGTCCGGTATCGTAGTCCATTAAAATCATATTGCGGGCCTTGGTTTCTATTGCTCCGGCAACGGAAACCGTGCTCAAAAAGCCGCCTATTAATGCTACGGAAAAAAGTAACTTAGATTTTAACATCATTTTTGCCTCTACCAAATTTTAGTCTTGCATAATTCTGGCATTGTATATGCCGAAATTTTTTACTTTGGCCAACATGACTTCTGCCTCTTGCTTGTGGCTGTACGGGCCTAAGCGAACGCGATAAAACTTCTGTCCGTTGACTGTTACGTAGTAAATATTTGTTTCTCCAAACTGATCCAACTGCTTGCTCAGATTTTGCGCGGCACTTTCTTTGGAATAAGCACCGGCCTGTACAAACCAGCTACCCTTGGGATAAGCTCTCACCGCCTGAGGATTGGCATATTCCGCTCCAACTAACTGCAAGGGTTTCAGGTCTTTTAATGAACTATTGGCTGCAGACCTGGCTGGAATCGTCACTTTGTCTTCACCATCTTCAACCGGCTGCCCCAGCAATGCTGCTTTTAGGGCTTTGCTCTCTTTTTCCATAATCTCGACCCTAACTTTGGCTGTTCCTTGGGTTTGAAATCCCAGCAATTGGGCACCACGCTTGGAAATATCTATAATCCTATTTTTTGCATAGGGACCTCGATCATTAACCCGCAGAACAAGTGAGCGTCCATTTTCAAGATTCGTCACTTTTACGATACTTGGTAGAGGCAAAGTTCTATGTGCTGCCGTTAAAGCGTGCATATCATAGTTTTCACCATTGGCGGTTTTGCGTGCGTGGAAGTCCTCCCCATACCAAGAGGCAGTGCCCACCTCTGAGTAATCATAGTCTTCTTTGGGATAATACCACTGTCCCATTATCTTATATGGAGAGCCTACCTTGTAGGTACCGCCCTGGCCTTTAATGGCCTCAGCCTGGGTGTGGTTATTGCCGCTTATCCGCCCATAGGTGCAGGCATTAAGCATGGCTGCCGCGCAGACAAGCATAACGGTCAAAAAGTTAGGTTTGTTCGTCATTTTTACTTTCTCATCGTTTCCTAATTGCCAGATAATTTATACTGTTTTTCCAGCTTCGTAAAGAGCTTAATTCCCCTTGTGTAATTTTCTTTCCGGTACTGGGACTGAAAAGCCTATCTCCGGGTTGTAGTTTTTGATCTTTTGCAAGAGTTGATAATCCGGATAGCCATCGGCCGGGAGTCTTGCCGCTTTTTGAACTTTTTTTACCGCCTCTTTGGTCTGGCTGCCAAGTTGCCCGTCTTCCTCCAACTTACCCCAGCCAAGTTTATTGATAAATGATTGGATGGTTAAGACATCATCTGTTTTCAGTCTGGTGGCGGGGTTGGCAACAAGTGGTTTCCAGCTCTTGCCAGAGGCTATATAATCTGCCAAGATTCCTACCGCCAATGCGTAGTTTTCTGAACGATTCCATTGCATAATCTTGTGGAAATTATTCAAAACCAAATAAGCAGGGCCTTTTTTGCCCTCCGGTGTTATGATTGCACCTTTTACATCATCTGCCAGCTTAATAGCCTTCTTGTCTTTGGTCTTTACCCCCAGTTTTTTCCATTCCTTTATGCTCTTATTCTTATTTCTGCCGCTTTGAGAAAAATCAAAATTCCAAGGCAGGCTCACTTCCATTCCCCAGGGCTCATTTTCTTTCCAGCCGATGGATGACAAATAATTTGCCGCTGAAGCCGATGCATCTTCAAAAGAACGCCAAATATCTATTGCCCCATCTTGGTTAAAATCTACCGCATAGGCGTTAAATGTTGAGGGCATAAACTGAAAATGCCCCATGGCGCCGGCCCAGGAGCCCTGCATCTTGGTGTAATCTATCTGCCAGGTGTCTATAATTTTCAAGGCCTCATAAAGTTGGTTGCGGAAAAATGTGGGGCGTCTTTTATCGTAGCTCAAAGTTGTTAAGGCATCTATGGTATTGTAGCCGCCAAAATTGCTTCCGTAGTTGGTTTCTACCCCCCAAAAGGCTACCAGATAATTCCCCTGCACGCCATATTCTTTTTCCAGCTTGTCCATTAGCGGTTTTAGCTCTTGGTAGCGGCGTTGCCCTTCGGCTACTCTTTTTTTGTTCACCAGGCGATTTACATATTCCGTGCTGGTCAGGACAAATTCTGCCTGATGGCGGTCTTTTTTGACAACCTCCGGCTCAGGGTGATAAAAATCCTGCGCGTAGACGGTGTCCAGTGTTTTTTTTGAGATGCCTCTTTTGGCCATATCTGCTTTGAGCTCGTCCAGCCAGCTCAAGTACTCCGGCGGCGCAAAAGACGTGACATTTGCACAAGCTGCCGTTGCTATACTCAATGCTATGGCCAGCATGCTTATTTGGCGGTGAAAACTCATTTTGTTTCTTTCTATATTTTCCTACTTTTTTTATTTTTACATCTAACTTGTAAATAAATATTAAAAAAACGCTTGACGAAAAATAAACTTTAAGCTAAAACCTGCCCATAAACCGCTTTTATCTCACGGAGAGGTGGCAGAGCGGTTTAATGCAGCGGTCTTGAAAACCGTCGTGGGCGCGAGCCCACCGTGAGTTCGAATCTCACCCTCTCCGCCAATACTAAGCCCCGCTTTTTAGCGGGGTTTAATATCTTCCAGAAAACCAAGCCCTTTTTCCTCTATCATATAATGCTTTTACATTTCCACTTGAACCGGTGATCGCTGTAATATTTCTTTTCTTCTCAGGATTATTTTTGATAAACTCTTTATCATACTGCCTATATTTTTTTCTTTCTATTAAGACGCCACCTACTTGCCACTTGCTTAAGGGTACACTGTTCAGGTTGCTTTGAAACTTTTTATTGCGGCGAACTTCAGGTACTTCCCCACATATAACATCTCTTAACTCCTGCAATTTTTCGGCAGAGTTCACATCAAAGTCCTTAACCTTTGCATTTTCGCCCCGAGTTAAATCCGTAAACTCTTTTGTCTTTATAAATTCTTCAAAAGCTTTCCATTCCGGTGAATTTTTTGTATCTGATATCATCTTCTTGCTCCCTTTGGCATAATTGATGATACCATATAACAAGCCTCTTAACAATCTTTTAATGCCACAAAAAAAGACCCGCGGGCGCAAAAGCACCGGCAGGTCTGAACTCACTACTTTTCCTTTTTGGAAAGCTTTGCTACATTGGCTTTGGCCAGCTCCAGCTCATGAGGGGTAAGAACATCCGTGTTACTCTTCTCAAGGTAGGTGATGATGTCCTCTATATCCTCGTAGCTGCCCGGCGTCATTCCCTTCTCTGTCTGACGCAGATACAAAGAGTAGTTCTCCATATCCGTCAGCAGCAGAAGTTTGCAACGCTGCATCAGGCGGCCCTCTGCAGGCAGAAGCTCCGCTTTTCTGAATGTTTCGAAATCAAGGAACTTGATTAACTCAACATTCTCAAGCCTGGAAGCTATGCCTCTGGTCTGAAGCCATTTGACCGTCTCTTGCGGACACTTTTTGAAGCTGCAGAGGAACATGGCTCTCTGCAAATCCTCAAATTTGCTATCCACACTCTTTTGAACAATCTCTATTTGCAGACGGTTCAGGAGGTAGGCGACCTGGCTAAAATTGCTCCAGGTTCGCTTTTGGTAGACTTTGCACAGAATCGCCCACAACTCGGCATCGCCACCGAACAGCACATCAAACTTCGGTTTGAGGTAGTGCGGCATCATCATGTTGTGAACACCGGGCGTGACGTGGTGCAGAGCGGCAATATACTCTCCTCTCTTGCAGAGGTCTTTGGCCACGGTGGAAGACATGTGACTCACCTCATCATTGGTGTGCATGAGATGATAGTTCTTCCCCGTGAGAGGATAGTTGCGGATACGGAACTGGAGAAGAATGCGGTCTTCCAACTCTTCCTCAATGTGGATATCCGTATCATTGCGGACACCGCGAATCATGTCCGTGGCGCCACAGCGGATGGCCGTATCAACAACCTCGCCTTTGATGGCGACAACCTGTACAATCTCCGGATTTTGGCGGATACGTTCAATAATCTCGTTGCGGAACTGGACCGGACCGCATTTGAACTTGAGGCTGTCCTCAATGCTCTGGCATGCCATCTTGATCCGCTCTTCCTGCGAGAATTCACAGCCGACATCTTTGCCATTCTCGACGCCGACGATGATTCTATCAAACTCACGCAGCGTACGGATAAGAATGTTTAAATGCCCGCGGGTGAAGGGATCAAACAGCCCGCTGTAAAAAGCAACGCTTCCTTTCATACAAAAATTTTTTAAAAATTAAACAATATGATACTTAAGGTGTTCTCAACATAAATTCGGGCTCTCTATTTGTCAATCTTTTATATTTTTTATTTGTTGACAAAATTTGCCAATAATGCTATAAATGACACATTCGAGTACAAATTATTTAAAAACTAAATGCTATGAAAAGACTTATCACAATTGCAGATGTAGTAGAATTCCTCAATAGAGTCGGAATTGATTTTGATAAAGAATCAATTCGCCCAGTAAAGCTGCCGCGTTCTAAAGAACTTTTCTGGCAATTTCATGGAATCTTTCGAAGCTATATCATCACTGAACGAGGTGAGTTAGTTTCTGCCATCTAAGAGTGTAACCTCATGCCCCCGCTAAACTTGTTTTAGCCGGGGCTTTTCTTTTTTAGATATCAAATTCTTTTTTCTTGTCTTTGGCTCTAAAAAATGTTTTGATGTTTAGGTAACAAAAAAAAGGACTTGGACGATGGAACTTTCAAAACCCGGTTGGCGCCCCTACACTATCAAAGAAGAAATTTGGAACTGTATTATCCACGGAATCGGTATTGGTTTGAGTATCGCCGGGTTGGTGGTTTTGGTGGTGTTTTCCGCCCTGCATGGAAACGCTTGGGCCGTGGTGTCTTCCTCTATCTTTGGGGCTTCTATGATAGTTCTTTATAGCTCTTCTACCATTTATCATGCCGTAAGTAGCGAGAAATGGAAAAAACGCCTTAAAAAGCTTGATCATATTTCCATCTTCTACCTCATTGCCGGCACTTATACGCCATTTTTACTGATTAATCTTCGCGGAGCTCTGGGTTGGACCTTGTTCGGCATTGTCTGGGGGTTGGCTCTTATTGGCACTTTTCTTAAGCTTCTCACCTCCGGCAGCGGGACCAAGATCTGGTCTATCAGCCTTTATCTCTCTATGGGATGGATGATTATATTCGCCTCTAAAAGCCTGTTCCAAAATCTCTCTACTCTGGGAGCGGTTTTCTTGATTCTGGGCGGCGTATTTTACACTTTGGGCATCTTCTTTTATATCTGGAAAAGCAAAAAATATACGCATGCCATTTGGCACTTCTTTGTGCTTGTTGGAACAATTATGCATTTCTTTTCCGTGCTTTATGGTTGTATCTTAATTTAAAACATTAAAATCACCATCGCTCCGTTACGCAGTCATCGCCGTTGAAACTATAGTTGGTGACAATGCCGTTGCTTATCGTAAACGAGGTCTTGCAATAGTAGTCTGACGGCATCGGCGCACTCGGGTAGTCAAAATCAGGCGTCGAATCCGCCGCATAATAAAATTCATCGCTATAGGGGTCACTTATTCCCCCTTTGGCGTGAGTTGAAAACTCAACATAAGTCACCACTTTTTCATTGGGCGTGACATAAAACACATTGTGCGGAATTCCCCAAGACTGTTCCAAGCTTGCCTCTGACTGACCAATCCACGGCTGTAAGGTGGCGCCGTAATCTTGGTTTATCATGCAACCGGCCGCTAATAAAATAAAACCTAACAGTGCAAATTTTTTAATCATCTCTATCTCCTTATCCTTTGATAAAGAGATATACTCCGCTTTTTTTAGATTTCATCCTTTAAGATGAACATCTTTTTCAGTCTGGCGGCAGATTTTTCATCCAGCCTCACTTTGAAAACCATCATATCTTCATTTGTCTGCTTGGAAAGTATTTCAGAATTCTCATATATCCACGCTATTAACTTTCCCTCCGTTACCGGAACGCCAAACTCCAAAACCTCAAACCCTGAAGCCAGCCGCTCATCTAATTCATGCAAAAATTTATCGCATCCCTCACCGGTTAGGGCAGAAACAAGCACCGTTTTTTTACTCTTTGACAATTCTTTTTGTTTTTCTTCCGTCAACAAGTCTGCTTTATTCAACAGCTCTATGTATTTGCGGCTTTGTTCCACATTCTCAAGCCCCAAACTTTCCAAAACTTTCAGAACATCTTGCTTTTGCTCTTTGCTCTCAACGTTGGTGGCATCTCTCACATGGACAATGATATCTGCCTCTAAAACCTCTTCCAAAGTGGCACGAAAAGCCATAACCAGCTCATGGGGCAGATCTGAAATAAACCCAACCGTATCTGACAAAATCACAACCCGGCCTGATGGCAATTCCAGCTTTCTCAACGCCGGGTCAAGTGTTGCAAAAAGCATATCTTTAGCAAGAACATTTCCTTTTGTCAGTGTGTTAAACAGTGTCGATTTTCCGGCATTGGTATAGCCAACCAAGGCCACAACCGGGTATGGCACCCGTTTTCTTGCAGAGCGCTGTATCTGTCTGGTTTGGCGCACTTTTTCCAGCTCTTTTTTTATCCGCAAAATCTTGTCATCAATAATTCGGCGGTCCAGCTCTATCTGTGTTTCTCCGGGGCCGCCCAGAAAGCCCGCGCCGCCTCTTTGCCGCTCCAAGTGTGTCCAGCTTCTGACCAAGCGGCTGCGCTGATAACTCAAATGCGCCAACTCTACTTGCAACTTACCTTCGCTGGTTTGGGCACGCTCGCCGAATATCTCCAATATCAGCGCTGTCCTGTCTATTACCTTTATTTGTAAGAACTTTTCTAGATTTCTTTGCTGAATGGGGGTTAGTTCTGCATCCACCACCAGCAGTTCAACCTCTTTTTCCCGCAAAATCGGCAACAAACGCTCTAAAGCGCCCTGTCCAATTAATGTGGCGGGTTTCACTCTTCTTAAACGGATAATTTCCTGATATGCGACGTCTAAATCAATGGCCAAGGCCAAGCCAACCGCTTCTGCCAACCTTGCCTCGGCTGAAACACTCAAATAACTCTCCGCAATCTCTGGAAAAATTACGGCTGCTTTGGTTCTATGCTTGGAATTAAACTCTATAAACGCCAATTTATTTTTCTATTTCCAGCTCAACGGCCTCTGCCGGCATAATTGTTGACACTGCGTGCTTATATATCAATTGTGTATGTCCGTCGCGGCGCAATAACAATGATGTCTCATCATACCAGGTGATTATTCCCTGCAGTTTTACCCCGTTTACCAAAAATACGGTAACTGAAATCTTGTTCTCTTTTAAGTTATCTAAAAAATCGTTTTGGACATTTTGTGACATCACTTTATTCCTTCTTTTTATTATTGCTGTTCTTTATTCTAACAACATTTTTTTTCATTAGTAAAGTTTTTTTAGGCAAAAATATTTTCTGCCTGTCGAATGGCCGCGGAATCTACATAAACAAGCAAAACATCTCCCGTGCTCAGTCTGGTCGTGGGATCAGGATAAATGCTTTCTTCTCCCCGACTTATCATGAAAATTCGGCATGATTTGGGTAGATTCAGCTCCCCTATCTTCTTTTCACAACAGCTGTCTTCCTCGCTTAGTTTTATCTCCCATATCTCCCCATGGCCGCGGCTTACGGCATAGGCCTCCTGCATCTTGGTCTTGCGGATCTCTTTTAGCAATTTCGATATCGTTACCGAACTGCGCTCAATCAGAATATTATCACCAATGTTAAACACCAAGTTGCTGTATGAGGGCGTGTTTACAACCGATAAAGTGGAAGAAACACCCCTCTTTTCTGCCAATAATGATGCCAGCAGATTATCCTTGTCATTATCCGTTAGGGCAATGGTCGCATCGGTGTGGCCAATATCTGCCTCATTTAAAATAACGTCACTCAACATCTCTCCGTGAATAATGACGGCGCTTGAGAGTTCTTTGGCCAGTTCTCTGGCCTTATCGTAGTCTTCTTCTATAATCTTACAGCTGATGATGCTATCATCCAACTCTATCTCTTTTCCCAAGTGTTCGGCTATGGCGTTGCCGCCGAATATCAACACTCTCTCGTTGGCTTGTTTTTCCAGTCCAAAGGCTGCTATTGTGTTGTAGACTTCTGAAATCGGCACATATATATTTATCTCGTCTTCTGCGGCAAAGCTATCGTAAGCTTCGGGAATAAAACATCTTCCCTCTCTTAAGATATTTACGACCGCAATATCTAAGTCCTCATTTTGGCGGTTTAGCTGCAACAATGGAATGTTTAGCAGCGGGCATATCTTTGACAATTTGAGGCTTAGAATACATCCCTTTTCTTTTAGGACCGGCAAAAAACCTGAACAACCCGGATATTTTAGAACCTGCAAAATGTTTTCAGCAATCTCAATCTCGGGCGAAATAATGTTGTCTATCGGTAAATGGCGGTCATTATACAAAACTCCCCATACAGGATCCAAAAACACCTCACTGTCTATGCGGGCAATCTTGCGAGGAACATTAAACAAACTGTAAGCTATTTGGCATATCAGCATATTGACTTCATCTGATCCGGTCACGGCCAAAATTAAATCGGCATCTCTAATTCCTGCTCGCTCTAAAACATCTGGGTGTGCAGCCTCGCCTAATATCGGCAAGACATCATACTCGTTGGAGATATCATCCAGGCAGTGTTGATCGTGGTCTATTACCACAATGTCGTTATTACCCTTCACCAGATAGCTCACGATACTTTGACCCACGTTACCGCCGCCGCAGACAACTATCTTCATTCCTTAGCCTCTTCAAAATAAAGGTTAATCTCCTTTAAGGCTTCCGGCAAATTATCTATATGCACGTACTTTTCCCTAAATCTTTTGGCATCTCTCATGCTTTTGGTATACCAACAGACATATTTGCGCGAAAGTCCTAAAGCTATTTTCTCTCCATAATAATTCACCAGTTCTTTAATATGGGTTAACAAGGTTTCTTTTACAAGTTGATGGGGTAATGGTAAAAATTCTTCTCCGGTTTTAAGCCCCTTATCTATTTGGCTTATCAGCCATGGCTGCCCCAACGCCGCGCGGCCAATCATAACGCCGTCAGCTCCCGTATATTCAAGCATTTTCCTGGCATCGTCAACAGAACCAACATCCCCATTGCCGACAACAGGTATCTTAACGGCAGCTTTAACCTCGCTGATGATGTTCCAATCTGCCCGGCCGGAATAAAATTCTGATCTTGTCCGCCCATGCACTGTGATATATGAGGCACCGCTTTCTTCACACATCTTGGCAAATTCAACCGCATTTGCATGCTGGTAATCCCATCCTTTGCGGAATTTTACGCTCACCTTTAAGGGCGTGGCTTTAACCACTGTTTCTATTATCTTTGAGGCCAGAGGCATATCTGTCATCAGGTAGGAGCCGCTCTTGTTTGCAACAATCTTTCTCACCGGGCAACCCATATTTATGTCCAAAGAGTGAGCCCCTAAATCTTGAGCCAATTTGGCAGCAAAATCAAACAACTGCAAATCGCTTCCTACCAGCTGAATCACTACCGGATAAGGCTCATCTCTGACATCTGCTATTTTATAACTTTTGGGATTCTTGCGCGATAAGGCGTTGATTGCCACCATTTCGGAGACTATGTTGCCTTTGCCAAAACCTGCTGTCAGTTTTCTTAACGGCTTATCCGTTATTCCTGCCATTGGCGCCAAAAATACTTGGCTGTCAAAATCCAATATCTGCATCTATACCTTAAAATCAAATTCTTGGTTGTTTTTGAACATGAAGTCTATCAAAACCGTTGGCTCTTTTAATACCTCCCCGGCTTGTTGGTATGAGGAAGCTGCATAGGCACTGCCACCGGTTTCCATTTTATTGCCGCGTTGTATTTGCCAGCTTATTTCTTCCGGCAAAAGCCGATAAGCGTACCCCTTAACCTGTTCGGCATAAGGCCGGTTCCAATCAGCATCTTCTTTTTCTCTTGATGGCGCTTCAAAAGAAGATTGGTCTTTTATCTTTGCAACAGAGGAATATATCTGTTGCTGAAGATTGTTAAGGTAGTCGTTTACATAAAGCCGGCTCATGCCTCAATTTTACTCCATTTTATCCAAAGTCTTGGCCAAAATATAGTAAAGCTTACCAATATCGGCTCCGGAAACAACGGAGAGCAAAAGCCCTGAATGTTCGTGGCTTTTGGCAGCACTGATGAGCTGTTCAAACTCTGAAAGATATGCATTAACCTGGCTGCGGAAGTCCTCGTTTTTCTCGTATTCTTTTCTGATGGCCGCAACCTGGGACCTGCTCATATTCTTTGCCAGGTAGCGCACGAATACTGCCGTATCTCCGCCATAGAATTTCTTCCACAAATCTTCTTCATCTTTCGGGTTAAATACTCGATTGATGTCTACGGAAATACTTTCCAATTTTTCAATAATCGTGCCGGCTTGTTTTAAGAAGCCTTCTATCTGAATTCCCTGGTAAGCCGTCGTCAAATTCTTCAGAGTACTATCCGCCTTGCGTGTATGCTCGTTCAACTCCTTAATCTGGCTGCTTATGGTCTCATTGAAGCGCAGAGCCTCTTTGATGATATTATCACTGTTTAGGCTGAAATCTTTGCTGGTCTCAAGCAGGCTGCCCATGGCTGAATTTACCTTGGCTACCGTATCATCGGTGGCGGCTACTAAGGCATTGGATTGTTTCAAAAATACCTCGCCGGAGCCTAAAATATCATTAGATATTCTTTCCGCATTGGCGGCAATCTCGCTGATGGAGGCTCTCAACTTATCTCCGGAATTAACCAGATGAGCAGCACTTACCTTGGCGGCATCTTCCATTTGCAAGCCCAGATTCTTCAAATCTTTGCCCAAGCCTTTTACTTTGTCATAAGCCTGGTTGGCTCTTTCTGCCAGTTGGTTTGAAGTGTCATTCAGCACTGTGTTAAAGCAATCTACCAATTTTTTGGTATCATCAGAGATCATTATCATCTTATCGCTCTGAGCCGCTATAAGCTTATTTATCTCCATAACGCTGGTACTTGTTTCCGCTGTTACCGTATTGAAACCTGCCGTATATTTTTCATATTCCTTAAATATACTGCCAATCTTTTCAACCGACTGTTTAACTGCTCCGTCCAAGTCTTCCCCTGTTTGTGACAACAATAAGTTAACTTGATCTAGGCTCTTCATGGAGTTTTTGGATGTTTTACTTACATCTTCTCCGGCCTTTATCAATCTGTCTCCCAAAACATCAAACTCGTAGGCCAGCTTGGTTGATGTATCAAAAATGCCATTGGTGTTGTTTTGGAAACTCTCGTTTATCTCTTTCATCTTTTGAGCCACATTAATCGCAGCATCTGACAGATATTTGTATTGCTGTGCCAGAGAAGCCTCGCCCAAACGGCTTTGGGTTGCCAGGGTGTTGGAGACTTCCGTCATGGCCTCTGCCTGAGATGATAAAACTTTGTTTATGTCCTCGCTCTGATTTTGAACTTTGGCTATTGCCAATTCCATGTTTTTGGTATGTTCATCTAGCAATTTGCCTACATTAGCTCCAGACTTGGACAAATCGCCCTCTGCCGTTTGCAACTTGTTGCAGCTCTCTAAGAGGGCTTGTGCGCTGTTTTTTCCTTGCTCATCAATCTTCTTTGCTGCTCCGTTGAATAGATTGACTTGCTCTAAAATCTTGCCGGAGATGCTGCCAAGATTGTCAGATATATCTTCAACCATTTTCTTAACCACCGTATTCTTGGCCTCTACCATGGCCTCAATTTCTGATAAGCGATCTATCGAACGATGTGAGTTGTTTACAACTGCTTCCGTATGCCGTGAGGTATCCTCTTCAAGCATAGTCATGCGTGTAAATACCTTATCAGCACTTTGCTCTATTATTCCAACTTGCGCCTTGAGTGCCTCGCTCATGCTTGCTGCATTGTCGGCTATTTTATCACAGAAATTATAAAATTCATTTTCTTGTTGCTTGAACAGCGTGTTCAGGGCTGCGGCCTTTTCATCAAAACCGGCCGCAACATTAGCCGTATATTCTGCTGTGGAGCGAGATAGCTCATGCAAGGCCTTGCTTTGTTCCTCAAAATCATTGGCTGCCTTTTTAAAGGATTCTAACGTAGAGGCTGTTGTTTCATTTATCTCTTTGTTGTGACGGCTTAAGACATTTTCTATTCCGGAAACCCTGTCAGAAACTGTCTGGCTTAATATCTCTATTTTCTGATTTTGTGTCGTCAAGACATTTTCAAACTGCGTTACCTTGGCCAAAGTGCGGTTTGCCGAGGTGTCAAATTGATTGGCCTGCTCTGTCAGATTGTCATTAATCGCTTTACTCTTGTTTATTACCTCATTGCAGGAAGTAAGCATGGAAGTTAAACTGTCCTTTAGGTTATCAACCGTTGTTGTAGCATCGTTTTCTAAAGCTGTTGATGCATTGGATAGGTCTTCAAGTTGGCGTTTTAGCTCTGCTCTGATTTCTTCTACTCGGGCAGCACTATTGATTATGTTTTTATGCTGCTGAGCCAAAGATGCCTCGCTTACCTGGCTCTGCGCTACAACGACAGATGTGGCCTCATTTAAGGTTACACTGCAGCGATTCATATTCTCAGATACCTCAGACATGGCCGAAATTGACACCTCGGAATCCTTCTTTATGTTGGCCGCAGCCTCGTCAACCTCACTGTTAAGAGCCTGAATTTGTGTTGAAACATCTGAAATTGTTTCTTTGATATATTGGCGGCGAGCCTGCAAATCGTTTCCAACTAAGGAGGCCTGTTCCATCGCTTCTGTCGCCAGTTTTTGCAAAGAGCCAACCTTATCTTCAACCTCTTTTATATAGCTGCCTAAATTTTCTTTGGCCGCCTGCGTTTTAATTTGCAATGAATCTACGCTATTTTCCAATTCATTATCTGTCTTTTGCATCGCTTTGACGGCTTGTTCAGAGACATTGGTCAAATTACTGACTTGAATAGCTATACTATCTTCTAGATTGCTGCTGCGAACCATAAGCTTGTCGATTTCTTGAGCCAATATATCTCCATGAGTGGATAATTTTTTGTTTATATTCTCGGCATGTTCATCTAAATTTGAAATCAGCTCAACAACATCGTGATTATGTTTTGACATGGAATCATCAACTCTTTTGATTTGTTGGGCAACAGAATCATCAAGTCCATCTATTCCCTTCAAAATACGTTCATTTATGGTTTCTATGTTGGCTAAAGTGCGTTTGGAGAGCTCATCAACCTTGCCTCGCATAACCTGGCCACTTTCCGTAATTGCATTTTCTAGCTTCGCCGTATGATTTGCCATGATATCTGCCATGTTCTCAACTTCTGCAGATACTGTCTTTTTTAGTAGTCCGCAGTTAGTAACAGCCGTTGCCGATATTTGTTGCAATGTTTGCGACTGAGCATTTAGTGCCTCGCTGACCATGTTCAGATTTGCGGTTGTCTCATCATTAAACTGCTTTAGCATTTCATTGGCGTGGATGATGTCATGATTGCTGGCATCTGAAATCTCATGTAAAAATTCGGCCGAAGTCTTTATCTCCTTGAGCTTGGGCAAAATCTTTTCAAACAAGCCATCCAGGCTTTGTTCTATCTCCAGTGCGCCGCTGGCAAATGCCTTGTTTAATCCTGAAAATGTTTCAGCCGAGTTTTGAGCCTTGTCCGTGATGTTCTCAAAATTTTGAGTTAAAAATTTGACACCGTCGCTTAACTCAACAATCGTTTTGGAGGAATAATTATCCAAAATGGCTACTAATTTGGTGAACTCATTGATGTTTTCTTTTATTTCATCTTTAATCTTTGCCGTCTGAATGGTGGCCATTTTGCTCACCTCTTGCAGCTCAACAACTTGGGAACGTATGGCATCGGCCATGGCTTTGGCTGTTTGGGGGGCGCCTTCTTCCGGATATACCAACTGGTTCATGTAGGCTCTTAAAAACTTCGCCTCTTGCTTGAAAGATGTGCCTCTGTCTATGTAGGCCATGACAACCCAGATAATCGCCAGTGGCAATGTAATACCCGCCAAAAAGCCGCCGAATTCATCAGGCATCATCAAAAACAAATTATCCCACCCGAAAAACTGGGTGATATATATCAAGACAATGGCAAACCATATTGCACTCACGCCTATCATCAGTTTGTGCAAATTATTATTCAGCCATGAGGTTTTCTCCTCTATCTCTACCGAGTGAGGTGCCTCATTCATAAATTGCGGAAGAGTTTCAGCCGAGACAGCGTTGCGGCTTTCTTTGTTCTTTTCAGACATTTTGTTCCCCATTGTCAATAATATCCCCCTGCCTTTTCCTAGGCTTTCCGTATCTTAAAACATTATTTTTAAATTGGGAATATCTTAACGTAACTTCTTTGCACTTATCCACACCCCAGGCGACGGCCTGGTGCGATTAGCAAGCTGTAATCCGCAAGGCTAAAAAGCCGCTCCTCACAAAGCAGCTTTTTACGGCTTGCTAATCGGCGGTGCCTCAATCAAATAAGCACTGCCCTTCCAAATAAATTAATTGACTAAAAAAACAAAGCCTCGTTTTCACAAGGCTTTTTCTTATTCTTCGGCTTTTTTGCGCAAAACGTAATTTAGTTTTTGCAGGGCCTGAACTTGCATTTGCTCTTGGCTAAGTGTGGCTGGAACAACCACGCTCGCTTCTATCTTGGTCTCCGGCTCTATCGCCGTTACCTTCACATATGCCCCTTGGCGAATATATTCAAACAATATTTCTGACATTGCCACTTATTCCTTCAGAAACTTATTGCTCTTAGGGAAACCGAAAGGTGCCAGTTTGCCAACTTGGGCGCGGTGTCCAAGCCAGGTCAACAACTCGGTCTCGGTCTTGGTGCCGCCTGCCCTTGTATAGGTAAAGCCCTCTGATTCGTTGAAAATTTGAATGTCAGCCAAGCCTCCGTCTTTATACTTTTGCAAGGTGACGCCGCGACCTCTGGCCATGGTCGGAACCTCTTCTACCTTGAAAATCAGAAGCTTGCGGTTATCACCAATCACGGCAACCATATCGCCGGTTATCTTCTTGCAAAAGGCCAATTTCTCTCCTTCTGCCACGTTCATAATCTTGCGACCGTTGCGGGTTTGCGCCACAATGTGGTTCTCATCTACCACAAAACCTCTGCCGATATTGGAGGCTATCAGGTATTTTGCCTTGGCATCAAACACAAACATATCAACAATATTATCGCTGTTGCCCAAGTCTATCATCAGGCGCAAAGGTTGACCAAAGCCTCTGCCGCTTGGTATCTCGGAAGCGGAAATATTGAAAAACTTGCCCGAAGTATCCAGTAAGACAATCTTATCCGTCGTCTGTGCGTGGATTGCCATCAAAAGCGCATCATCATCCTTAAACTTAAACTCCTCATTTAAGTCATTATGACCTTTGGTGCAGCGTATCCACCCTTTTTGCGACAAGATAATCGTTATCGGCTCTTTTTCTACCATTGCCTCTATTGAAATCTCTATATCATCGGCAACTTCGGCAAACTCTGTGCGGCGGCGACCCAAAGCCGTCTTCTTGCCGAATTTTTCTCTGATATACTTAATTTCTTCCGCCACCTTTTGCCAACGCAAATTCTCATCTGCGAGCAGAGCCTCTAACTCTCCCTTCTCGGCGCTCAAATCATCAAACTCTTTATGAATCTCGCTTTCCTCCAATTTACGGAGGCTGCGCAGTTTCATATTCAAAATCGCTTCTGCCTGATTATCCGTCAGCGCAAATTCTTTCATCATCACTGCTTTGGGCTCGTCTTCTTCCCTGATTATGCGGATAATCTCATCCAAATTCAGGTAAGCTATCAGATAGCCTGACAATATCTCCAAGCGTGCATTTATCTTTTGCAAACGATAATTAGAACGGCGCTCCAAAACATGAAGCCGGTGATGCAGATATTCTCCCAAAACCTCTTTGATGCTCATTACTCTTGGCACGCCGTCAGAATCCAAGACATTCATGTTCAACGCAAATTTGCTCTCAAGCTCCGTTTGCTTAAACAAAAGCTCCATCAGCATATTGGCATCAACGTTCCTGTTCTTGGGCTCCAAAACAATTCTCACATCGTGAGTGGATTCATCTCTGACATCTGCCAAAAGCGGAATTTTCTTTTCCATCAGCAGCTGGGCAATCTTCTCTATCAGCTTGGACTTGATGACCTGATAAGGAATCTCGGTGACAACAATTTGATATTGCCCCATACCTAAATCTTCTTTCTCCCACTTGGCACGAATACGGAAATTGCCGCGCCCTTGCTTATAGGCATCTAAAATGGTTGAAAACTTATCAACAATAACGCCGCCGGTCGGAAAATCTGGCCCTCTCAGCTTGCGAACCAGAGGCTCAATCTCTACATCAGGCTTTTCTATCAGCAGCAATAAAGCATCACAGACCTCTGATAAGTTATGCGGCGGGATATTGGTGGCCATGCCAACCGCAATACCCGAAGAACCATTGCATAACAAATTCGGCACTGCCGCAGGCATTACTACCGGCTCAGATTCCTCACCGTCATAGGTGTCTCTGAAATCTACCGCATCATCATTTAAGCCTTCCATCAAGGCCATGGCAAATTCTGTTAACCTTGCCTCCGTATAACGCATGGCGGCCGGACCGTCACCATCAATGTTGCCAAAGTTACCCTGCCCGTCAACCAAAGGATAGCGCACCGAAAAATCTTGTGCTAAGCGTGCCATCGCCTGGTAAACGGCGCTGTCACCATGGGGGTGATATTTACCGATAACATCGCCAACCACGCGGGCGCATTTTTTGAAGCCCGATTTGGGGTCCAGATGCAATTGGCGCATGGCAAACAAAAGCCTTCTGTGCACAGGTTTTAAGCCGTCTCGCACATCGGGCAAAGATCTCGATACAATGGTGGACATTGCATAAGAAAGGTAGCGGCTGCTCAGCTCTTCGGCCATGGCAACGGTTTTTATTTTTTCTTGCGGTTCTGCCATATTTTTTATATCCAATAGTCTGATTATTATATAATTTCTGCCAAGTTAACACGGCATTTCGGAAATTTCAAGCCGTGTGTGGCAAAAAAGTTTTTATAGAGGAAAAACTCCGTCATTTTCAACAAATCTCTCAGTTCTTCCTTTGAGGGAGAATATTCCTGATTTAAAATAAAATGCGGAAATTTAAACAATCTGTCCTTATATGGCTCTCCGGCTTCTGCACAAACAGCGCGACCTGTTTTGGGCGATACATAAGCCAAATTATCTGTCCGGCCGGTGGCTGAGCAAGCAGACAAGTCAAGCCCCACGCCCAAAAACTCAAGAAGATAAAATTCAAAGTAAGAATAATGCGCTAGCCAATTATCTTCACCTATCAGATTAAAAAAACTATCAATGTAATAATAAAATCTTTCCAAATTTTCTTGCTCGGGCATGCAGGCATTGCAAAGACTGCAAAATGAGCTCAAAACCCTCAGCTTATTGTTATCACTCATAAAATTTACCGCCAAGGGCGACACCAGCTCCACCCTAAACAGCAGCATATTTTCATCAACTCTGGCATAGGCATCAATTTTTACCAAATTGCCCAGTTGAAATGTGGATAAATTCTTCTTGCTTAGGCAATTTTTGACATAGCCAGTCACTTTGCCGTGTTCTTTGCTCAGAACCGTCAATATCAAAGATTTTTCGCCATGGCGGCGCAAATTTATTATGTAGCCTTGATCTGTGAACTTCATATTTTAAGAATTAGCTCCCTGCCGTCGTCACGTCAACAAAAATTTGACAAAATTATTTTGTTCGGTTAATATCTTCTTGATTAAAAAACAACTTAAAACTTATTATATGAAAAAGATTTTATCTATTTTGGCGGCTATTTTGTTGGTTGTCATACTGGTGTGGTCGTATTATGTCTTTGCACATGATATGCGCCATGCAGGGAGAATCATGCTTGAGCTCATAGCTCTATCAGGCCTTGTCTTTCTGGGGGCATATGCCTTAAAAATCAAAGGTCTACGCAAATTGCGCCGCAGCCTGCTTCCTTGGGTGGAAAAAAAGCTTAAGTTCAAAGAGCTGCGTGATCGCATTGAGCTTGTTGATAACGTTGCCTTGGCGTTGTTGCTCAATGGCCTGGCCGTCGGCTTTGCCGGTTTCTCTGCCGGTATGCTGTTCTAGAATAAAAGAAATGCCTGAGTTGGTTGCTCAGGCTTTTCTTTTTTAATAATCATGTATCATGCTTTTGGTTATCTTATCATATGCCATCAGCTCGGTTAGAACTCTTTCCATATCTTTTAGAGGAAGCGCATTGGGGCCGTCTGATAAGGCTTTTTCAGGATTATCGTGTGTTTCAATGAAAACTGCAGCTACGCCTACGGCCACCGCGGCTCTGGCCAAAACCGGAGCAAATTCTCTTTGGCCGCCGGAAGAACCTCCAAGGCCGCCCGGTTGCTGAACCGAGTGAGTAGCATCCATAATCACAGGGCAACCCGTATCTTTGGCCATTTGCGGAAATGAGCGCATATCCGTTACCAAAGTGTTATAACCAAAAGAAACGCCGCGCTCGGTCAGGCATACTTTGTCATTGCCGCTGTCTTCACATTTTTGAACCAAAGTCTTCATATTCCACGGGGCCAAAAATTGTCCTTTCTTGATATTTATCACCTTGCCGGTTTTGGCGGCGGCAACAACCAAGTCTGTCTGGCGACACAAAAATGCCGGAATTTGCAGCATATCCACATGTTTGGCAACTTCTGCACATTGGTATTGCTCATGCACATCGGTCACTATCGGAATATTGTTGTAAAGTTTCTTAATCTCGTCAAAAGTACGCATTCCCTCTTCTAAGCCAACACCGCGCGGACCGTTGAGCGATGTGCGGTTGGCTTTGTCAAAAGAAGCTTTGAAAACATAGTTAATGCCCAATTTCTTGGTTATCTCCACCATTGCGCCGCAGATGTCTATTGCATGTTGGCGGCTTTCTATCTGGCAGGGACCGCAAAGCAAAGCCAGCGGCAACTTATTGCCAATCTCAAAATTTCCGATTTTGATAATTCTTTGTTCCATTAGTTTCACCTTTCGTTTCTGATGCATTTGAGGCTATCATATTTTATGAAATTGGCAACAACATAAAATAAAATCCCCAAGTTGGGGATTTTTGCTAATTAATCGCTATCTTGGTCCAGACAAACAACACGTTTCCATCGTTTTTGACACCGGGAACATAAGCCGCCTGCAGGGCGAATCTCTTGTACTCCACACTGGCCAAAGGAAGCGGCGCCGGCACCGGAAGATAGTACCACTCACTGCGCTGAGTAATTCCCAAAGTATAACCTATACCGACTCTAAAGTCCGGGTTGCAGTTCACGAACCAATTCTTCATGAAGGCATAGCCGAAAAATGTTTCCAAGTGTTTGTTGGAATCCTTAAAGCCCATGGCATAGAGCCCGTGCCAGTTGCCGTTTTCATCAAAACGCGATTTGCCTATGCCAAAACCCCACGGGTTTTCGTTGTATTTATCTATATGTTCTTGGTCGTAAGTCAGCCGATTGTGCCAGGCATAAACCGGAATATAGGCATCATACTCTTCAGAATCCCAAGTTTTAGCAACATCTGATTTCAGCTGTTGCCAGTATTCCGCAAATCCGGCCCTTGCCGGTGCGGTGTACAAACAAATGAGTATGCAAATCGTTAGTATTTTTTTCATGAGGTATGTTTATAAACACAATTAAACATAATATCAACTTTTTTATTCAACTTATCAAAAATTGTTTAAAACTGCTTTACTCAATTTTAAGTATTACACCTTATAAAATTAAAATCTTCAGGTTTATTTCAGATTTGTATAATTTAGATGTTGAATATGTGATATTTTCGTTGTCTTGGAAAAAAATATATCTTAGCCTAGGGAAAAATATAAGGATAACAGTATGAATTCTTTTTTATTGCGCAGATTAGTCCCCTTCTTTGTTGCCGCCGTGGTGATTGAGTTTTTAACCTTTGCCCTTTTGCTGTTGGCCGAGCGTGAGTATGTGGACTGGGCTTTTATGCCCATGATTAAGACCGTGGGGGTATTGATTAAAACCACAACAATCTCTTTTCTATATATGATGTTGCCTTATGCCCTCTATCTTCTCATTCTTCCTGCAAAATATGTTAATTCTAAATTTGACCGTTTTATAGCAGCGGCGAATTTTAGTATCTTCATCTTCCTTAACCTATTTGAAGAAACCATGTCTTTGGTCTTTTGGGAAAAATTCTCTGCTGCTTTTAACTTTATCGCGGTTGAATATCTGATCGATATGCGCGAAATTGCCGATGATATCTCGCAGAACTATCTCTTTATTGCCTATATTGCCGCGTTAATCATCATCACTTTTCTCATTGTGCGGAGGGCAGAAAAATTTCTGCTTACCTCGGTGCCGTACCCACGCTGGTTTAAGCGCACAATCTATACCGCCATTTATGTCTTGTGTTGTGCTTTGATTTATATCAATACTGATGAGCAAGAGCTGGAAATTAATGAAAATTACTTCAACAATGAGCTTTCAAAAGATGGAACTTATAGCCTGGTGCGCTCGCTTTGGAAGAGTGACTTAACTTACCAAGACTTTGTTGTCAAAAATAAAGACATCCTAACGTCAACAAAATAGAAGTATTTTTGCAGTTTTTTCTAAAATATACAAAAAACGTCTTGACAAAACTTGTTTTTGAGGGTATACCCTGTTTAGTTTGTTAAGTTTTTAGATAGATTGTGTTTTAGTCAGAGGTGTGAGAACAGGGTTCGTGCAGTAAGGAATTCGCTACTCCTCAGTTGGGACTCTCCTTCATCTCTGACTTTTTAAGATATAAAAGCCCGGTGGATTCAATGCTTCTTTCGCACCCGGCTTTGGAGAGTGTGTTACCCCCTTCTTTTGATTGCGGTTAACCATTCTCCTTCGTAAAAGCACCCTTCGATGCTTTCCTGCTAATTTTTTGTTGTGTGAGGAGAACAACGTTGTGAAACGGTATCTCCTCTTTTTTATTTTTAAATTCTCTAAAAAATAGTTGACAAAATTTCAGAAATGTGTTTTATAGGCCCTCTTTTTTATTTTTAAATTCTCTAAAAAATAGTTGACAAAATTTCAGAAATGTGTTTTATAGGCAGTATTGAAAAATATAAGTATGCCTACAATTATCTTAATAAAGAACCGGGGCAACCTAAAAAACTAACCCCAACTTTAAAACTTCAACCCTCGGTTCTTTTTTACATAAAGGTTCTACATTATCGACAGCTTTGTTACAGAAATTATCTTGGGTTAAACTTCAAATCTGCTGCTATGTGGAACCTTTTCAAAATTTGCCGGGACGGAAACATTCTAACCATAACGCTGCCATTGTATTTTGTATTCGTTTCTGTTCCGGCGCCCTACGGAGCAACCACCGCTTCGGCTGTAGTTTGGCTCCGAAACTATGCTGAGTAAGGTTTTGGGTTAACCTGCTCGGCACCATAAACTGGTTTCGAACCAGTTCTCAGTTTTCTTTAGCCATATTTTGGAGCACCTCATGTCGTGAGACACGGGTGCTCATTTTTGTAACAAGAAAACTACCGGCTAGGCCGGTAGTTCCAAAGAGCTTACAGCTTTACAGATAAAAAACTCCTTTGCTAAAATAAAGTGACGGTCTGGCAACTGTCTAATAAAAAGCAAAGGAGTTTTTTTATGAACACACATACAATAGCACACACAACATGGAATTGTAAATACCATGT
>CASERH010000015.1 GCA_949290295.1 uncultured Pseudomonadota bacterium
CCCGCAGCAAAACCAAATGCAAAACAGCTTTGCCTTCGGAAATAACAACCAAAATCAGATGATGACTAATAACAATTCGCAGGCAAAGCAAACTCCTTCTAATAGTTTGAGCGGAAATAATAACGGCTTAAACAGCAATTTTAATAACAACGCCAACAATAATCCTTATGCCAAACTAAAACAATGGTTAGGGCAAAGTGAGCAAAATATAAATTCAGCCTTATATCCGAAACCGCTAGGAGATGATGCTAACTCTTACCAACTGGCCCAGAACAATAAGACAAATACAGGAAATCTTACTCGTACGGATGTGAATTTTGATGATAACTCTTTAAAAGAGCGTATGATCCCTGTGATAAAAGATAAGGAAAAACCTTTAGACTATATCTATATTGATACAACATGGAATAAGACAACAGGTGCCGGTGCCAATGTTGACGATTGGAATACTTTTAATAAAGTAAATTGGGAGCTAAATGGGCGTTCTGCAACAGAAGAAGAAAAAAGAGCCACTTTTGATTATTTTGATAAAATAACCTCAAAGGGAAAGCAAAACGTTGATGAAAAAGGAAAATTACTTGAGAAAAATAATAATCAAGCTGATTTTTACAGAAATAAATCTCAATTAAGGATATCTTCCAATGAAACTGATAGATTGCTCCGTAACCACATAACAGAAGATATAAAATATCTTCAAAAAGAGTTCCCTGATTTTGCTTCTTATCCACCTGAATTGCAAAATGTATTATTGGATATAAAATTTAATACAGGAAATGTCTCTCAAGAAAATTGGCCCAAACTCAGAAAAGCTATTGCCGAGAAAAACGTGTTTGGCGATGAAGGTATTCTCAAAAATGTACATCGTAAAGATGTCGGAAAAGACCGAAATGATTGGGCCGAACAACAAATCAGAAACATATTATACTGGCAATAAAATCAAGGGGCAGTTCTTACTGCCCCATATCTTTTTCTTTAATAACAAATGTTCCTATAGAACTGCCTGACGCATTTTCTAATACACGCCAAGCTCCACCATAACAATATCTGGTTTTCTCATCACATCCTTGTAATACATAACGAACAACATACCCATATGTTTCTTTAGTTTCTTCATGATAAAATGAACAATCTAATGTTACAAACATCGGTGTATTTTCAAGCATTTTGCATTTTCCAATGTCTTCTTTTCCATATAAATCTATAGTGGTAACAGAAGTTGGCGTCAAAAAGGTTGGCCTTGAACCGCGGGATATCGGAGATAATTTTTCATAAAACAACGGATTTACAAATTTGTCTTTAGGAGCATCTTCAGATTTTGAAGGAATTATATAAGTAAGTGTTTCATCAAAATATTTATAGGGCTTAACTTTTTGATAAACTAACCATCCGCCTTCATCTAAGCAAAGGTTTTCTTTAGTGCAAGGTTTTAGGGTATAGGTGAAAACTTGTGTTTCTTCTTTTTCATTTTTATAGTTATACTTAAAACATTCCAAACTAACCGTATCCATTTGGTTATTGATGAGTTTACAAGTATAATTATACTTAAAGCTTTCGCTGGAAAACATATAAATACTTGTTGGGGTTAGTTGCACTTCAAAATTTGAATGTGAAGCAGAAATCATTTTTTCATAAAAGACCGGATTAACAAATTTTTCTTCTTTATTTTGATTAAACAAGCTGCAAGCACTTGCCATAAACATGAACAGAATATTTACCAGGATAACCTTTTTCATTCCAAACTCCTAAGGATAGATTATGATAATCATAATCTTAAAAGTTGAAAATAAGGTTAAGCAAAGAAATCTGCTTGGACCTCATTAAGTGTTGGCAAAATATCTTCTTCTTGAGCCAAAATAAAAACGGAAGTCTTAAAACCTCCGTTTTTATTTTGGCTCAATTGGTGTTTTTTAAGTACAAACACCAACATTTATCGCATCTTAGGCGAGTAGTGTCAGAGACTATTCGTCGTAGACCTTCCGGACATTCATCTCCACTTAAGAACTCTCCCCTTGCATCCACCAAGCAAAACAAGTTTTCAAATTTTGCCCTGATGGCGGACTGTTCGTCCTTATTGCTGTTTTCTTGCAAATCTGTCTGTCGCGCTTCTAAGATCGATTTGCTTGCCAACAGCAAATGTCTGGCATCTGACAAATCATAAACATTGTCCAAGGCCTTAATATTGACGCGAAAAACATCAATAATCTCCTTGAACTCCCCTTCCCACCTGTCGGAGCGTTGAATTTCTGTTAGAAACTCGACATCAAAGGCAAATTTGCCGGGATGCGCGATTAAAAAAGCAGAATGTTCCATACTAATACATTTTTGTGATACAATAAGATTTTATTTTATCGGCATTGTAGAAGTTATTTCTCAAATAAGCAAGCAGATTTCTCCTTTTGGCGTGTTCTACCATTGTACTAATAAAATTTTTCTTGACTTAGACCTCACTCTAAAAACTATATTATTTATACAAGTTTGGTTATTGTATAATTTTTAGGAGGAAATACATGAAAGTTTTATTGGTTAACGGATCTCCGCATAAAAACGGCTGCACATATACAGCCTTAAAAGAAATTGCCGATGAGCTCAAGAAAAACGACATTGACTCTGAAATATACTATATCGGAACCGATGCCATCCGTCCTTGCATGGCTTGTTATGCTTGCGGGAAACTCGGTAAGTGTGTGATTGATGACAAAGTCAACGATTTTGTGAATAAAGCAGCAGAATTTGACGGGTATATCTTTGGCTCTCCGGTTCATTATGCATCTGCCTCCGGTGTTATTGTCCCCTTTTTGGACAGAGTGTTCTTCTCTGCAGGCATGTCCGGACGAGCTATCTTTCGCCACAAGCCGGGATCAGCCGTTGTCAGTGCCAGACGGGCCGGAACAACCTTTAGTATTGACCAACTAAACAAATATTTTCAGATTGCCGAAATGCCGGTGATTTCCGGGCGCTATTGGAATATGGTGCATGGATCCAACCCTGACCAAGTAAGGCAGGACAAAGAAGGAATGCAAAATATGCGAATTTTGGCAAGAAATATGGCTTATCACCTCAAGTGCAAAGAGCAAGCCGCCAAGGTTGGTATCTTGCCTCCGGAACCTGAGCCGGTAGAACAAACAAACTTTATTAGGTAAGTTTATTGGAATGAGGCGGCAGAACTAATGTAGCCGCCTCAATTTTCTTAATGGTTTATTTTGCTAACTTTTGTGTAAGTATATTACAAATTTGTTAGTATTGTATGTAAAAAGACCTTCTGACATAATTTTCCGTGTTTTTATAAGGAGGTAAAATGGCAAAAAAAATTGTGATACTAAACGGCAGTCCGAGACCAAACGGAAACACTAAAAGCTTGATTGAGGCTTTCACTGCCGGGGCACAAGGCAAGGGACATAGCGTTGTTTGCTTTGATTTGCAAAAAATGAATATTCACGGCTGTCTGGGGTGTTTTGGCGGAGGAAAGGATAAACACAGCCCCTGTGTCCAAAAAGATGATATGAGCAAAATTTATCCGGCATATATGGAGGCAGATGTTGTGGTTTTGGCCTCTCCCATGTATTATTGGGGCTTCTCCGGGCAATTGAAATGTGCTTTTGATAGACTCTTTGCCGTGGCAGAATGCAATGAGAACTACCAAAATCCTAAAAAACAATGTATATTGTTGATGGCCTCTGAGGGTGATGACGCCGACAATGCTGAGCCGGTTATTCACTATTATGAGGATCTACTGAAGCATATGGAGTGGCAGAATCTTGGGCATATCATAGCCGGCGGCGTTCTTAAAGTCGGCGATATTTCCGGGCACAAGGCTCTGGCTGAAGCAGCTGCTTTGGGAGCCTCTTTATGAGGCTTTATCTTCTGCGTGGGGGCGATTCTTATCGCCCCATTCGCATAGAGAAAACAACATGGGAATGAGCGATTTGCCTTTATCTGACAGACTATATTCGACTTTGGGCGGTAGCTGCGGATAGACCTTGCGTATGATCAGTCCGTCTTTTTCAAGCTCCTTGAGACTTGAACTCAACATCTTGAATGAAATCTTACCAATCAGACGTTGCAACGCATTGTGGCGAAGAACCCCAAACTCCCCCAACCAGTACAAAATTATCATCTTATATTTGCCGCCGATAATTGACATGGTATAACCAAAACCAGTGTCTTTGATGTTTATATTTGGCTTTATGCAGTGTTCCATCTTTTTCTCCAATAAATTTTGCGTTGATTATAGAAAAAGTTTTATTCTCCTGCAAATTAATTTTCAAAAAGGTTAAAAGACAGTTTATCTGATTTTACTTGACATATACCCATACATAGTATATGTATATTATATACCTCCATTGGGTATCAGAGTGTCTATTTAAGGAGAATAAAGATGAGTGATGAAAAAACTTGTAATTGCGGTTCCGGATGTCAGTGCGGTGAAAACTGCCAATGCACCGAAGATAACAAGTGCTGCCCTGAATGCAAATGTTGTGGCAAAAAAGAACAAAAGGCTTGCGATTAACTGAAATATTGTTTTTCTTGACTTGGTGCTTATATTGAGAAGGATTCAAAATGGAAAATCACCCAAACCATATGGAAAATATTCCCAGATTAAATCGGATTGCCGGGCAAATTGAGGGGATAAAAAAAATGATACAAGACGGACGCTATTGTCCTGAAATTATCAGCCAATTGCGAGCCGTCCGCTCCGCGGTGAAAGCAGTTGAATCTAATATTTTGCAGAAACATTTGCAACAATGTGTGGCTCAATCTTTTGCCTCGGGAGAAGATCGAGACAAAAAAATCGCAGAGCTAAAAATGTTGTTTGATAAATTTGATGATTAACAAAAAGGATGACTCATGAAATTTCAACAAATCAGAGGTGCAACCATAAAAGTTTTCTATGGCGGAAAAACTTTTTTGATTGACCCGTTTTTTGCTCCCAAAGATTTTTATCCACCTTTGGAAGTCTGCCATTTTCCCGATAGACGATGGCCTACTGCAGAACTTCCGGAAACGGCAGAAAAAATCGTTCAAGATATTGATGCCGTCATTTTGACGCATTTGCATCCCGACCACTTTGATGAATTTGCGGCTAAATTGCTACCCAAAAATCTTCCGATTTTTGTTCAGGATGAGACGGATGCGCTGTCGCTTAAAAACCTGTCTTTTTCTGATATCAGGCTGCTCAAGTATGAGGGGAGTGTTTTTGATGATGTTTCTTTGTATCGCGTCAATTGTTTGCACGGGAATCCGGAAACAACACAAAAATACTATGATGCAACCGGGCTGAGAGAAACAGCCAGCGGTGTTGTCTTCAAGGCTAACGGTGAAAAAGTTTTCTATCTGGCCGGAGACACTATCTGGTTTGAAGATGTGGAAAAGGCCATCACAAAATATCAGCCCAATATCATTGCTCTTAATGCAGCAGATGCCCAATTTACGGACAGCGGCTCCATCATTATGGGAATTGATGATATGCTGAAAGTAAGCCAGGCGGCACCAACTGCCAAACTCATCATCACTCATTTGGACGCTGTTCCTCATGCAACGATCGGGCGTAAGGAGGTCAGAGACTGCATTGACAGCCACAAACTCCAACAGCAAATTTTGGTTCCGGAAGATGGTGAATTATTAGAGTTTTAGTCATCAGTTTCTGAAGGGATTTTTTAGCGGTGGTGAATACTGCCGCTTTTTTTATTTTTAGTCTTGACTTAGAGTACACTCTAAAGATTAAGCTATTATATGTATGTAACAAAAGAGCTCTCAACATGAAAAAAATTTTTAAGATTTTAACCCTTGGTCTTGGCCTTATATTTGCAACCGATGTATCTGCGGAGGAAAATGTGATGAAAGTGAGATTAACCTTCTCAGACAATGTAGTCATTATTAGGTTAGAAGAAAATGATGCGGTTTCGCAGCTATTGCAGATGCTGCCGGCTGAATTTAATTTTACGGATTTTGCAGGAGAGGAAAAAATCACAAACTTTCCTCGCTCTATATCTTTGGAAAATGTTTCTGGCGGAATGATTGCCACCGCCGGAAAACTTTTTATCTATGCTCCATGGAAAAATATGGGCATTTTTTATAAAACCCATAGTTATCTGCCGGACAGAAGTCTAATAGAGCTTGGAGAGGTCGAAAGCGGCCTTGAACTTCTTGCCAAACAAAGAGCTAACTTCACCGCTCGTATGGAAATTGTTAAATAGTCGGAGACATCATGAAATTCTTAATAACTTTGTTGCTGATTTTGTATGGAGCCGCCGATATGACCTTTGCTGCCGAAAAATATGATCACAATGGTAACATGATTGTACGAATCTCCGAAATTGAGGTATACCCCCAGTATCTTGATGACTATCTTGGTTTTGCAACCATGGTGGCCGAGACCTCCGTTAGGGAAGAAAAAGGCGTTATCTCTATTTATCCGATGATGAAAATTGAGGATAATTCGCAAATTCGTATCTTGGAAATTTATCAAGACAATGAGGCTTACCAAAAACACATTGCCTCAAAACATTTTCAAGAATATAAACAAAAAACCTTGCACATGGTAAAATCTTTGGATTTGGTTGATATGTACCAAATATCACCGACAGCCTTTAAAAACGTGTTTAAAAAAGCAAAATAGTTGTTTTAGGTTGAATTTTAGTGTAAAATCGGAGTGACAGATGGAGGAAAATAAAATGCCTTTGGAATTGAAAAAAGATCCCACGCTTAAGGATTTTCAGGAATATGTCGCCAAAATGAAAAGAGAACGTGGGTTTAACACAACAGATAAGTTCTATGAATGCTGCTTGCTGGCAGAAGAATGCGGTGAAGTTATTTCCGCCGTACGTAAAAACTCTAAATCGGGCAGTATCGGATCAGGCTCAACGGCCGGTAATGTAGCCGAAGAATTAGCCGATGTTTTTATTTATCTTTGCTCACTGGCCAACATGCACAACATCGATTTGGAACAGGCTTTCCGTGATAAGGAAGAAAAAAATAAGCAACGCACCTGGAAACGTCTCTAGTCTGGTAATTTATTTTTAGTACCCAAAATTGACTTTTTTATTAAAAGGCAATTTTAAATATAGCGCTTTACTTTTTTTCTTAAGAAAGTTACGATGTTGGTGAAAATAAATTATTCACCAATAACTTAAACATCATTATAAATATGGCTGTGAGATTTTGTATTTTTGATGTGGGACAAGTTTGCTATCCCTATTCTTTGGAACCTCTGCAAAAGTTCTTGCAAGAAAAAACAACTGACAAAAATCTGTTTGAACAAAGAGATGGCGTTTTTTCTTTTGACTTTAAGCCGTTTATGAAAGGGGAAATTTCTTTCCACTCTTTCTGCCAAGCTTTATGTGCTCACGCTCAGGTTTGCTATTTTGAGGAAATTGAACCGCTTATTGATAAGGCTCTGCACAAAGGTGTCGGCACGTTTTTTCCTGAAACACTTGAGGCCATGCAATTTTTGAAAATCTGCGGCATAGAAATCTGCCTGCTTTCAAACGCCTTGCCTAATCTCAAAGATACCGGTGCCGGTTTGGTCAAACCTGGAAGGGCTTTTACTTCCTATGATTTGGGGTTATTAAAACCAGACCCTCTTATCTATAAGGTGGTTTTGCAAAAACTTGGCGCCAAGCCTCAAGAAGTTATCTTTATTGATGACAAGCAAAAAAATGTTGAGGCGGCCAAATCTCTCGGTATTTTGGGAATTGTCTTTAATCGAGACACGCTCAAAAAAGATATCTTAAAGCTTATCTCTAATTTCTGATGAAAAAAAGCTCCCCTATCAAAGGAGAGCTTTTTTTGTTTATTAAACACTTTAAGGATTTAAAACAGCAACGCCGAAGCTCAGATAAACCGCAAATAATGACCACAGCATATATGGCACCTGCAACCATGCCGCCAGTTTGCAAATTTTGGAAAAACGAATCGTCATCCAAATAATTGTCAAAAGTAAGATTATGCTCATCAGGGCGCCTAACCAATAGGCCTCAGCTCCGAAGAAAATCGGTGTCCAGCAAAAGTTTACCGCCAGCTGCACACCGTAGGGAAACAAATATTTTTCTGCAGGTTCTTTCTCCTCTTGTGCGCGGCGATAAACCAGCCATGATGAAAAACCCATCAACAAATACAAAATAACCCACACTATCGGAAAGACTATTGGGGCCGGGCTTAGGGGCGGCAAAATCATGATATCGTAGAGTCCTACCATATCACCGGCGATAAAAGCCGAAATTTTTCCGCCAAGTAATGGTAAAAACATTAATAAAATAAATGTGATAAATGATTTCATTGTTATTCTCCTTCTCCCTTTACATATATTTTTTTTGTTAAAAAACAACGGCTTCAAAAATATTTTAAAAAAATTTTTATCCCTTAAGCGTTCCTTAAGTTCCTAATGTTGAACTAAAGATGTTCATGAAGACAACAATGTTTAACTTTTTTTAGGAGAATAAATATGAAAAAATTACTTTCTGCTTCTGTTTTAACTTTGGCCGTTGCTTTTTCCGGCAGTGCTTTGGCTGCTTTTCAGGGTCCCGGTCTTGCTCCCTCTACCGTTGCCGAGGCCTTAAAGATGAGTGATGATACTCCGGTGGTTTTGAATGGTCAAATCGAAAAGAGCTTAGGCAATGAAAAATATCAGTTCAAAGATGCTACCGGCACCGTTGTCGTTGAGATTGATGATGAGGACTGGAGAGGTGTTGACGTTCGCCCAGAAAATATGGTAACCATTAAGGGTGAAATTGATAAAGACATGTTCACCACCGAAATTGATGTTGATTCTGTTGAATTGAAGAAATAGGCTTTTTAGTTATGCGAATATTGCTCATCGAGGATGACCCTTTAATCGGGGACGGGCTTAAAATAGGGCTCACAAAATCAGGCTTCGGCGTTGATTGGTTTACCAATGGCGCCGATGGTGAGGAAGCTCTCTTGCAGTCTTCTTTTGATGCGGTTGTCCTCGATTTGAGCCTACCGGAAATTGATGGCCTGGATATTTTGCAGCATTGGCGCAATAAAGGACGCAAAGAGCCAGTCCTCATCCTCACCGCCAGAGGCGATGTGGAAGAGCGTATCAAAGGCCTCAATGCCGGTGCTGATGACTATTTGCCCAAGCCTTTTGCTTTAGGGGAAGTGGTGGCCAGGCTTAATGCCCTGCTCCGCCGCCGCGGCGGCGAGACCGCAAGCCTTATCAACTACCGACAAATAACCTTTAATCTTTTGACCAAACAAACTTTCTTAAATGACAAGGAAGTTGTTTTGGCTCCCAAAGAAACCGCTTTGCTTGAGCTCTTGCTTTTGAACCGCAACCGTGTTTTGAGCAAAGAAAAAATTGAAGAAAAGCTCTACTCCTGGGATGATGATGTTTCCAGCAACGCAGTGGAAGTGCATATCCACCACCTGCGCAAAAAACTTGGCAAAGACATCGTCAAAACCGTAAACAAAATCGGCTATATGATGGAGGATGCATGAAATATTTAAGTCTACGCCTTAGGTTAATTATATTTTTTATGTTGATTGCCTGCGCGGTTTGGGCCGGAGCAGGTGTTTTGGCGTGGACTGAAACCAAAGAAAAAATTGATGAATTTTTTGATACCTACCAAATGGCTTTGGCCAGACAGCTCTCGGGAGCTGATTGGAGCAATGTATCTTCCGAAACCCAAGAAAAGACCGATAAGCTTATTAAAAATATTCACAATGCCGATGATGAAGATGAGGCTATCGGCTTTGCTATTTTTACTCCAAGCGGGCAAAAAGTTTTTCATGATGATGAAAATGGCAAGGATTTTCAATACCAAGATGCCAATGGGCGCTTTGTTGAGCAAAAAGTAGACGATGAAAGCTGGCGTGTGGTATGGCTTACATCTACGGATGGAAACTTTAGAATCGCTGTTGGGCAAGAGCTGGAATACAGAGAAGACATGGCTTGGGATATGCTGGAGGAGTTTATGACCCCTTGGGCCGGTGGCTTACTCATCTTGCTTGTGGCCGTCATCTTCATTATCAGCCGCGAGCTCAAGCCTCTTAAACGCCTAACCGGTGAAATTAATGCCAGATCAGGAAACGACCTTTCGCCCTTAAATGATGACGATATGCCCTCGGAGATTAAACCCCTTACCTCGGCAATGAACCAGCAGCTTGTAAAAATTTCTGACATGTTGCAAAGAGAACGTCGTTTTATTTCCGATGCCGCTCATGAGCTCCGCACCCCCCTCACCGCGCTCAAAGTCCAGCTTGATGTGGCTCGCCTTTCCGATGATGATGTGCAAACTCAAAAAGCTTCCTTAGATAAACTTGAGCTCGGACTTGACCGTGCCACCAGGTTGGTTGAGCAACTCTTAGCCTTATCTCGCCTTGAGGCATCTTTATCTGCTCCACAAATGGCATCCGAACCTGTTGACATGAAGCTTATTGCCTCGCAACTGGTGGAGGAATATCAACCCGCGGCTCGGGAAAAGGATATTTCAATAAAATCCAATATGGCTGCTTGCGGACCAATCAAAGAAGGAAACCCTGTGTTGATTGCCTTAATGATGCGCAACCTCATCGACAATGCCATCAAATACAGCCCCAAAGGTGCTGAGATTTCCGTTTATCTCGATGAATACAACCTTTGTGTTACCAACTCCGGTGTTACCTTAGAGCCCCAACATCTGGCCCACTTAGGCGAGCGCTTTTTCCGCCCGGCCGGACAAAATGAAAAAGGAAGCGGCATCGGGCTCTCCATTGTCAAATGTATTGCCGAATTTTATGGCTGTACGGTGGCTTTTTCTAATACCCCAAATGGTTTTCAGGTTAAGATTGAGCACTGATATCTGCCAGCTGGCAAGGTATGACTTGTTGTAAATCGCTTAACGCAACCTCTACCTGGTAGCCGATTTTGCCGGCGCTGAAAATAATGGTTGGAAAATCTGCCGCCGTTGCGTCTACTGTGGTTTTGAATAACTTTTTCATCCCAATCGGTGAGCAACCCCCATGCACATAGCCAGTTAGAGGCAACAGCTCTTTTTGCGGCAGCATATCAAGTGCCTTTTCCCCTACGGCAACTGCAGCCTTTTTCAAATCCAGTTCATGGTTAACCGGCAGCATAAACACATAAAAATGCCTTGATTTGCTCACCGTTACAAGTGTCTTAAAAACGCAGGCCGGGTTTTGCCCCAAAGCTGCGGCTACTCCACTGCCGCTTAGTGCTCCGGTGCCCAAATAACAATAGCTTTTGTATTTTATTTTGTGTTTATCCAACACGCGCATAACATTGCTTTTGAATTCCATGTCTCCCCGCTTTCTTGATTATCTATAAATACACTCACCTTAAAAATCAACAACAAAAAAGAGACCTCTGTCTTTAGAGGTCTCTTTTTCTTACTGTTTTTGGCAAAGAGCAATCAGCTCATTTGCCTCTTCTTCGTCCTTACAGAGGATTACAATCTCCTCTATACTGTGAGGCATGCTGCATTTCTCAATAAAGTTCTTGAGTATACTCATGAACTCGCTTGCTTTGAGGCCATCACTCGAACACAGCGGAACCATAGCTATTTTCTTCAAGCCATATTCTCTCGATTGGCAGAACATGCTTAAAATTCCGCGGTGGATGCCTCGCTTGGCAAGGGGCTCCTCTTCGTTTCTGCAGATGATGTTAACCAGCATACGAGAATTGCCTCCTTCAGAAAGACAGATAAAAGCATCCCCCAAAGACAACGGCTGCCGGTTAACTTGATGCCGCAAGCGCATTTCTACAAACCTTCGCACCCCCTTTGCTCCAGCATTTTCAACTTCCTGGCGCTCGTAGTCGGGATTAACGTGGTGGGCATAGTAAGGTAATACGTAGGCATCTGCCTCACATTCACTCAACTTACCTGGTAAGATGGTGATTTCAATGTTGTTAATCTTCATAGTCTTAGTGATAATTGTATTCTAGGTAGTTCTGATGTTAGCACTTGTCTTTTTGCGGCTCAAGTATTTTAAGTGAAATGTTCACCGTTTTATTTGTTCCACAAACGATTGCCCATATAGTCCCTCACTGAAATAATCTTTGGTGTTTTATCTAGATATATGGCTAATCCATGGCTATTTGTTAAATTTAGCTTTTGATTGTCTATTCTTATTTCTTTATTCTTTATGATCTTTACTCTCTGTTTATAGAGGCAACTTTCTTTATCACAGCTTAAGTCCAGCCATTTTTGGGGCGTCGTTTTGCCTTGATATATTTTCTTTAGTAAAATCTCTTTATTTTTCGCCAGTGGTTGAGATGCTGTCTTTTCCAGCCAAATTTGTTTGGTAAATTCTTTGCCTCTCACCGGCAAAATGACTAAATTATTATAATTATCCCTTATGGCTATGACCTTGCCGTCTTCATTTATCAGTACATCTGGCTTGCTTACATTAATCATGCTCATGGCGCCAATACAAATGGCAAACACTCCAAACCAGCGCCAGTGTCTTTCCCATAAGCATAGCCACAGTCCGCCTAAGACCATCAGCACCAAGCCCCATAAAGGCATGGACAAGATATCTAGCAGAGCTCCTTTCAGATTGCTGACCCAAGCCGTTATATCATTTACCAAGCCAACGCCAAAGCCCACCACCTGCAAAGAGTAGTAATCTAACCCTAGCGGCATCAATATCAGTGACAATAGTGTAAACGGCATGATGATAAAACCGATAACCGGACCTGCTGCCAGATTAGCTAGCAAAGAATAAACTGAAATTTGATTAAAGTGATATATTTCAAAAGGCAGGACCGCCACACTGGCAACTAGATCTGCTATGATGATTCCGGCCAAATAAACGACCATACTTTTAGCAAAGGTTATTAATAATGATGACTTATCTTTTTTAAACCATTTGGTCAAATGCGTTGCGTTTTTCTCATAAAACGCTATTAGCCCTATGACTGCTGCAAATGACATCTGGAAACTGGCACCAATCAGAGCTTCAGGCGTTATCAATAAAACAATAAACGCCGCCCATGCAATCGTGTACATTGAAATAGCCCGACGATTAAACAGCACACCCAAAAGCACTATCAAGGTCATAATGAAAGCTCTTTGTGCCGGGATGGCCGCTCCTGAAATCAACAAATATGCTATGCTGATAATTATGGCAAAAATTGCCGCTATCTTCTTTGAATTATAGCGCAATGCCAAGGGTGGATATAGGGCCAGGAGCAACCGAATAAAGAAAAACATCAGACCGGCTATCATACTCATGTGCAGGCCGGATATAGACAAGAAATGGGCCAGGCCGGAATCTCTGTAATGCTTTATTTGTTTCTCGTCTATGGCTCCTTGCTCACCTGCTAGAATGGCTGCAACGATTGATGCCTCATCCGGCGGCAGCACTGAGCTTATCCTATCCACTATCTTTTGGCGCCAATTATCTATCTTTATCTTTAATTTACTTTCAAAAGGCAATTTATCTTTGCAATCAACCACAAAAGCCCTGCTTTCAGCATAACCGCTGCCGGAAAGCCTATTATAGAAATTCTTACGATCAAACTGGTAGCCTTGCGGAAGTTGTGCCTTGGCCCTCGGCAATAATGTCGCTACCATTTCCACACATTGTCCCGCTTGGTAGCCTCCTTTCTTTTGCCGCAGAGTTATGCGAAAGCGCCCCTTTATCTTTTTTCCATCAAAGTCAAAAAGATTATCCATTGTTAAGCGCAATTTTCCTTTTTGGCTATGGTCAACTTTTAGGATATTGCCTTTTAAGTATAATTTTTGCTCAGGCACCTTTCCCATTTGCGTATCAATGTAAATGCTACGTACCTGCACCCAGCCAAAACCTCCGATTATGAGCCCCAAAATCAGGAGCATCTTTAATATCCGCGGGCGATAGCGCAAAATTATTGCCGCCAAAATCAGGCTCTCTATTATAGACAAAGTCAACCACTTGGAAGGCTCTTGCGGCAATAGATAATAGAGGCCTATACCTATGCCGAAAAACACCGGAAGCCACAACTTTCTTCTTTCCGGTTCAAGATCTGCCTGACGGCGTAAATATACCCATATCTTACTTATTGTTTTCACCATAAAGCCTAATCTAATTCATCAAGCCTTTATTTGCAATAAATTAACCTTTGTTATCATATCATCTTTTTTATCAGGAGGGGCTTGTCATGAATAAATTTTTGTTTTTAATATTATTATTTCTGTTTTTTGCTGTTTCGGCTTCTGCCAGGGTGCGCTCCATTACGGAATGGAATGACCCAACCGCAGGTGGAAGAGTTGAATCTTTTGAAGATGAACAAATTTCTTGTGCCGAAAAATGCCCAGGCTATGATGTCATAACAACTTATTGTTATAACTATGGTGAAGAACTTGAAAGCTGCCCAGAAAAAGGATGCGGATATTATCACCGCTGTGTTCCCGCAAAGTAATTCTCCCTATCAACGGCAAAACCGCCCACGGGAGAGTTTCCTTTGGGCGGTTTGTTTTTAGTTGCAAGCTTCAAGCAAGCGGTTGAATACCTCTTCCGGGTTGCTTACCGGGATGACTTCTCCTTCATTTTCAGGAATAACGCATCCCAGCTCTTTGATGACCAGAATGGCCGATGCCTTGCACCGATAAACCGAAGCAGGATATTTTCCAGGAACGAATGTCAAACTCCCGGGGCCGGCTTGCTCATGATCTGATTCCAGTGCCGAAATGCTAACGTCATTGTGCTTCGGTGATAATCTGAAACCTCCAATCTCTGCTGCTTTTGAAAGCTTGCAATTTACTTGCTTTTTCATAATTTGTTTGTAATTTAGTTAACTAATAGGTTAGGTTGGATCCGAACCTACTCCTTATTTTTTCTATTGGCAAGTGATTTTTATTTTTTCTCTTGAGATTTTCTTGAAACCAGCTCTAGAACGAAGTCGGCAGCATTTTCACTCGGGGTTTGCTTGCCGGCGCTCAGTCTTTCTTTGACCTTGCTGAAACCTTCCTGCTCTCGCTCATATAAATCGCCTTTGGTCAATAACTCCAATATCTTATTAGTGATATTGCCGCTCACACATTGCTCCTGCAAGAGCTCCGGAACCACCAAACGGCCCAGCATTATGTTGGTGAGATTCACAAACTGAATCTTCATAATCTTGGCAACTATCCATGCAGTCAATTTGGAAACCTTATAGGCGATAATATGCGGAATATGGCAAATGGCCAGCTCTAATGCTACCGTACCAGAGGCGGCAATAGCCGCGCTTGAAGCCTGAAAAGCATTGTACCTATCCTCTTGTGTCTCCACCACAATCAGAGGCAAACCACTATCTTTCACTCCGGCTTTAACAAGCTTTGAAACTGTCCGCACAGTCGGAATCACAAAATAAAAATCTTTATCTTTCTCTAGCAATTTGCGTCCGCTTTCCAAAAATACCGGCAAGAGCTTGCTGACTTCCGTTTTGCGCGAACCCGGCAAAATCGCTATTATTCTTTTTTCTTTTGGGATATTAAAACGTTCTCTGAAAGCTTGCCCGTCTGCGTGCAGAACCTCACTCTCTATTACCGGGTGCCCGACAAACACCGTTTCCAGATGATAGGGCGTGAAATATTTTGGTTCTTGCGGCAAAAGCGTCATCAAAGCATCTATATATTTATACATCGTGCGGGCACGTTTTTTCTTCCAAGCCCAGACTTGAGGAGCAACATAGTGCAGTTGCGGAATACCCAGTTTTAACTTGCGTAGCGCCTTATGCACCCTGGCACAAAAACTCCAGCTATCTATTGTTATCACAATATCCGGCTTTACCCGCTCTATGTCCTGAACTGTGTTTTTGATATGCCTTAAAACTTTTGGAATACTCGGGATAACCTCTACCAAGCCCATTATTGCCAAATCCGAAATATCAAAAATAGATTTTAGCCCGGCGGCTTCCATCGTATCTCCGCCAAGGCCGTAGAACTCCACCTTGCCTTTGGTCTTTTCCCTCAAGGCACGCATTAGGCGCGAGCCCAGCAAATCACCTGATGGCTCTCCGGCTATCAGATATACTTTCAAATTCTCAGAAGTTTTCACCGGGGGTTACTCCTATCACAAATATCCCATATTTATCCGCCAAGCGGATTACCTCTTTCTCATCAACAATAAGTCCGTTGCCGGTATGAACGGCAACCCCCCTAAGGCCGGTCTCATGTGCTCTCTCTATGGTGCGAGTGCCAATAGTCGGCAAATCTATCCGCATATCTTGCTCGGGTTTACGCAACTTAACCAGCACACCGCCTACTCCCTTGCGGCGATAATCCCCGCAACGGCGGATGAGCTCATCGGTGCCTTCTATGCCCTCAACTCCCAAAACCAATCCTTGCTGCACCACCACTGCCTGGCCGACATCCAAACGCCCAAGCTCTGTTGCAACTTCTATTCCTCTTTTGATATCAGATAGGGCCTGTTTATCTGGCTTCTTCTTGCCCAGCACACCTTCTTTTACCAGCAAGTCTGACATCACCTCATGCACACCTTTCACCTGCATGCCTTCTGCCTCAATCTCTTTAACCAGCGCACGCAAAATACCGTCATCGCCCAAAGCTTTGGTCCCAATCTTGGCAAAAAACGCCGTGGTGCGCAAATCCGGCACCAAATCAAAAAAACTCGGGCGGCGAATGGTGCCTATCATTATCACGTCTTGAACCTTTTCTTCGGCAAAACGTTTGAAACCTGTGCCTGCCTGGCCAATCCTTATCCACTGGTGCGGCACATTTTCATTTACTGTGTTTTTATCTGCATTGCCTTCTATGGCTAAAACAAAAAAATCTCGCCCCTGCTCTTGGCAATGGCGGATTAATTGGGCCGGAATTGCTCCGCCCCCGGCAATAATACCCAATTTGCGCTGTTGTGAAGTCATGTTCTCGCTTCTGCTTGTTATCTCTTTTTTGGTTATAATAAAATTTTGGGGAGTTGGCAATAGGCAAACTCCCCTAAGATTACTTTATGCCTTCTATTCTGCCTGCATTACATTGCGGCGGCCAACCAAGGCTTCATCAATAAACTTCAACTGCTCCATTACTAACGCATTGTCTTTGTATTTTTCTTTTGCCTCTGCCAAGCGGCTTTCAAAGTTTCCTTCTTTGCCCTTAAACAGGAACATAAAGGCTCTGGTAATGGATTTTACCGTGTGTTCATCTAAACCGCTTCTCTTTAGCCCGATTACATTCAAGCCTCTTAATTTACCACGATCTCCTGCTACCATACCAAACGGAATAACATCCCTGTCCACGCCAGACATGCCGCCAACCATGGCTTTGCGCCCAATACGGCAGAACTGGTGCACGGCTGAGTTTCCTCCCAAAATCACGCCATCACCCAAGCGGACATGCCCGGCGATAACCGCGTTGTTGGTCATAATCACATTGTTGCCGACAACGCAATCATGCGCAACGTGAGAGTTAATCATAAACATTCCATCGTCGCCTACTCTGGTTATCAGTTTCTCAGGCTCTTCCCCGGGAATTGGGTTTTGTCCTTTGGGGGTACCGCAGTGCATGGTCACGTTTTCACGAATGACATTGCGCTTGCCGATAACCAACTTGGCATTCGGTTGGAACTCATTGCCGTGGTCTTGCGGACCACCGCCCAATACCGCACCGGGGAAAACAACCGTACCCTCGCCAATGGTGGTGTCACCCATGATGGTCACACGGCCAAGCAAGCGTACATTCTCGCCTATTTTGGCTTTGGAAGATATCCAGCACAAGGGCCCGATCTCTGCACTTTCTGCAATTTGAGCACCTTCTTCAATGATTGCTGACGGATGGATTTTTGCCATTTTCTTATTCCTTATAATCGTTAACAGATGCTCTTAAGTTAAAAAATTTTTCACCCTTTGTAAAAACACATAATATTTCACCTCCGAAACATTCTCCCCGGGGAACGCCCCGGTGCGATTAGCAAGCTGTAACCCGCACCGCTCCCGTTGGTCGGAGTGCTGGTCGCCAGTGCCCAGGCGACGGCCTGGAGCTGCCGAAGCCGGCAGGGGCAATACCTAGCCGTGAGCCGCACCGCTCCCTTTGGTCGGCGCGCTAATCGGCGGTGCCCAGGCAAGCGACCGGAGGCATAACTTAGCTGTAAGCCGCCGGGGAACGCCCCGGTGCGATAACTTCGCTGTTATCCTCTCAACTCACAATGTTCGTTTCGCTGGCATCCGTGCCCTATTCAAACAAATTAATTGCAAATTAATCTTTATGCGTTAATATCATCTCCGCAGGGGCGAGTTGCCCCTGTGGAGTATCGAAACTCCTTACGAGAAAAAGAACAACTCCTTTTACGGGGAGCCGGGGGAATAAGGCTTTGCTCGAAGAACCCGGACTGTTCTCGTACAGTTTCGTCTTGCTGCGTAGGTTTCGCGCTTTACGCTCAACAACTCCGCTTCGGTCACTTGTTTTCTAATTTCGTTTCGCTTGCTCACACTTCACTCACTCAATCAAGAAAACTTACGCCTCTTGTGGTAAAATCAACCGGAGCAGCGGTTGATTTTATCCTCGAGCTCCCCGCCTTGATTTTTCAAGGAGGTTTCTTTTAATAAGAAATTTAGGAGTTTGTAACGATGAACTATAGAAATATTCAAGAAATCTGGCGGCAAGAAATCGGCTCACAATTGAGGCAAATCAGGCTAAATAAAAAGCAACCTATCAGTTTTGTGGCTAAACAATTAAAATTTCCCGTTGATTGGATTGATATAATCGAGTGCGGCGGCAGGCTTTCCTTAAAAAAGTACTACCGCCTTATCAATTACTATCGTAAAAAAATCCATATCCAACTAATGGATTAAATCAAAACCCCCGTTTGGAACTTTTCCCAAGCGGGGGTTTTTGGCTTACCTCTTATCAGGCTGATTTGGCAGGCGAACTTTTCTTATCTCTTACGATATCCAAGTTGCCGTCTGTCACAATGATGCTGGCCGTGTCGTTATCGCCTATCTCACCATCAAGAATTTTTAGCGCAAGCTTATTTTCTATCTGGTTTTTCAGCAATCTCTTTAACGGACGCGCACCATAGGTCGGATCATAGCCGTTATTTACAATCCAGATAAAGGCAGGCTCTGTTACCTTCAGGTGAATATTGCGATCGCTCAAGCGTTTCTCAATATTCTCAATCTGAATCTTGGCAATCTCTTTGATGTTGCTCTTATCCAGTTTGTGGAAGATTGTTATCTCGTCTATCCTATTGATAAACTCTGGACGGAATGACGCTTTTACAATCTCCATAACCTTGGCTCTAATCTGTTTGCCATCATCAGCGCCGGTGGCGTTTGACAATATCTCAGAACCCAAGTTAGACGTCATGATGATAATGGTGTTCTTGAAGTCCACCGTCCGACCTTTGCCATCGGTTAGGCGGCCATCATCCAAAACCTGCAACAAGATGTTGAAAACATCAGGGTGCGCTTTTTCTATCTCATCAAACAAAATAACCTGGTAGGGCCTGCGGCGAACGGCCTCGGTCAAGAAGCCGCCTTCCTCATAGCCGACATATCCCGGAGGAGAACCTATCAGACGGGCAACCGCGTGTTTCTCCATGTACTCAGACATATCAACCCTCAGCATGGCGCTCTCATCATTAAACAAGAACTCTGCCAAGGCTTTGCTCAGCTCTGTTTTGCCCACACCGGTCGGCCCCAAAAACAGAAATGATCCTATTGGTTGTTTGGCATCTGAAATTCCGGCTCTTGAACGTCTTACCGCATTGGACACGGCGGCAATGGCCTCTTTCTGGCCAACCACACGTTTGGCCAAAAAGTCCTCCATGTGCAGAAGTTTTTCTTTCTCGCCTTCCAACATTTTATCAACCGGAATACCTGTCCATTTTGAGACAACGCTGGCAATGTTTTCTTCCGTAACCGTTTCAGAAAAACTGTTTTTGCGCTCTTTGGCTTTTTCTTCTGCCGCTTGTATCTTGCGCTCAAGGTCCGGGATAACGCTGTATTGCAACTCCCCGGCGCGCTCAAAGCGTCCTTCTCTCTTGGCAATCTCAACCTCTATACGAGCTTTATCCAATTGATCTTTCAAGCCGGTGAAGTTGGCCAGACCCTGTTTTTCCTCACGCCATTTATCTTCAAGCGCTTTTGCCTTGGCCTCAAGGCCTGATATCTCGTAGGCTATCAGCTCGCAACGCTCTTTTGACTTGGGGTCGGTTTCCTTCTTTATGCCTTCTCTTTCTATCTTCAACTGCAGAATTCTGCGGTCAAGCTCATCAAGCTCTTCCGGTTTGGAATCTATGGCCATACGCAAAGCACTGGCCGCCTCATCCATCAAATCTATGGCTTTATCCGGCAAAAATCTGTCCGTGATGTAGCGGTTAGACAATGTGGCCGCCGCAATCAAGGCTCCGTCTGAAATCTTGACACCATGGTGCAGCTCAAACTTCTCCTTGATACCACGCAAAATTGAGATTGTTTCCTCAACATTCGGCTCTCCGACATACACTGCCTGGAAACGACGCGCCAAAGCCGCGTCTTTCTCAACATACTTCTTATACTCATTCAGTGTCGTGGCGCCAAGGCAATGCAGTTCGCCTCTGGCCAAAGCTGGTTTCAGCAAGTTGGAGGCATCCATTGAACCCTCTGAGGCTCCGGCGCCAACCAAGGTGTGCATCTCATCAATAAACAAGATGATACCGCCCTCTGAGGCCTCAACATCTTTCAGAACCGCTTTTAGGCGTTCCTCAAACTCGCCTCTGAACTTGGCTCCAGCAATCAGTGCGCCCAAATCCAGTGACAACAGCCGTTTGCCTTTCAAACTCTCAGGCACGTCGTTGTTGACAATTCGCATGGCCAAGCCTTCAACAATTGCTGTCTTACCAACACCGGGCTCACCTATCAAAACCGGGTTGTTCTTGGTGCGGCGGGACAAGACTTGAATGGTTCTTCTTATCTCGTGTTCACGACCAATAACCGGGTCAAGCTTGCCCTCTTTGGCCTTTTGGGTAATGTCTATGGTAAACTTCTTTAAGGCTTCAAAATTGTCCTCTGCCGTTTCGCTGTCTGCCAAACGTCCTTTTCTGTATGCATTTATTGCTTGGTTTAACTCTGTTGCCTTTACACCGCTTGAGGTCAAAATATCATAAGCCTCATTGCCGGCCGTCACGCTCAAGGCCTGCAGCAAACGCTCTATGGTCACATATTTATCGTTGGCCTTATCTGCCAAGTTCTCCGCTTCCATCATTACGGTGGTGAATTCTTGGCTCATCAGTGCCTGCACGGATGTGCCTGCCACCTGCGGAAGCTTGGCAAAGGCTTGCTCTAATTTTCTTTTGATTTCTTCTACTCTGCCGCCTGATTTTTCAAGCAGGTTATAGATGACCTCGTTCTTGTCATCCAGCAGAACTTTTAACAGATGTAAAGGCGTGATGTACTGGTTTTTATGCGCGGCCGCCAGTTTTATCACTTCCTCTATAACATCTTTTGATTTGGCTGTAAGTTTTTCAAAATCCATAATTGTATCTCCCTTCTTCTTTTAATATAGGAGATACACCTACAAAAAATCAAGCCATACTCATTATTTTTTTATCAAATCTATGACCGCAATCTCTGATGGGGCAAACAAGCGCATGCTCGGACCCCAAGTGCCGGCGCCTGGAGACACATGCAAGTCTATATCATTGACTTTATAGTCCCCGCTCAAATACTGATTGGCCTTCTTTACAAAAATATGAAACGGAAATATTTGTCCGCCATGTGTATGCCCCGACAAAACCAGCTGGTAGTTGTAGCGGCTAATGGAATTTGTTACCTCTGGATTGTGTGACATCAAAACCCTAAACTGCTTTTGTTTGCTTCCCTCGAGAGAACGTGTCAGATTGATATCAAAATTTGGATGTGAGCTTGCCGTGTGCGCATCCGGAACACCGGAGACAAATATATCATTGGCTACTGTCTCCCCCTGGTTAAACAAAACCTTAAATCCCATCTTTCCATATTTGTATATCCATGGATACAAACCATTGTATAACTCGTGATTACCGATGGAGACATAAACTCCGTATGGAGCGCTCAGCCCCTTCAAAGCCTCTAGCTGAGCATCCATAATAGTAGAATCATCATCTATTAAATCTCCCGTTATCAAAATCGCATCCGGGGCAAGACTTTCTACTCTTTCTACAATCTTATGTATTTTACTTATCGGAGTGGTTCTGTCTACGTGCAAATCAGATAGCTGTACCAGACGCAGATTACGGCTAATTAAAGGAGTCTTAATTGTGATATTATTAACATTCGGAACCTTTACCCCCTCATATAAAGCATAACTGCCAATAATTAGAGAAATTAATACAACTATTATGTTGGCATAACTCAACACGCTGATATTCTTGGGATTGATGGACCAACTGTCCAGTCCTGCAAATTTGGCGATACCGTATAAGACATACCACACAATATCGCGCAACATCAATAAACAAAAAACTATAAAGACAAACCCAAGTAAAGTGTAGCCGGCAAACGATATTACGGCAAAGACTTTCGTCGGTAGCCAGGAAACCTGCCGCAAAACAGAAATAAACAAAGGCGAAAACCACCCCAGCAAAACAATGGCAGAAATCAGGGCTTTTCCAACCAGTTTGATGTCACTGTAACCAACCAAAGTCTTTATCGTAATAGCCGAACAAGCGGCGGCAACAATAAAAAATGCTATAAAGAACAATTTTTTAACCTTTGCTAATAAGTAATTATTTTTCTTATAAAGCGGCAACCTCTACTCTTGGTTTGCGCGGAGCTCTTCCTCGCGGACGCGATACCTGAGACACCGGTTTTTCGGCATCGGCGGCGTTAATCTCTATAACCTTAAAAGAGCGTTTTCTTGCAACCGGGGCTTCTTGTGCTTGCTCGCCCTCAACAACCGGGGCAGTGTCAGCTTCCGGCTTGGGGGTTTCTGCTACAGTCTGTGTTTCAGATGAGGCAACTGTTTCATTTTCTGCGGCCTGTGCAGCCTCTGCCGGCGCGGCTTGCGCATTTTCTTCTCTGTTTGCCTGCCGCAGATTCTTGCGCTCGTTAATCTCTGTTACAATTTTGCGATAGTGCTCAGCATATTGACGAAACATCTCGGCCGCGACGTGATCACCGTTGCCTTGAGCCTCTTTGGCCAGCTCATTATATCTCTTAATCAAATCCAATGCCGTACCACTAACCTTGCCTGCAGGACTGATGCTGTCAAACTTGTAATTCAAAGAAAAAATTTGATTGTTATTGTTGTAATTATTATTAGACCGAAATTTATTATTTTTTTTCATAAAACTTTACCACATATATTGCCCCGACCAAATGCGGGACTGATTAATAAAAAAACATATTTTGTTTTTGCTGAAATAAAAGGCGACAAACAAAAAAACAAAAGTCGCTAAAAACATTTGTCATATTACATAATAATTTTTCAAATGCAACTCATTTTTTTAAGGATTACACATCTTTCAATTGCGGATAAATCTTTCCTTATCTCTTCTGTTACAAAACCTGCCGCACTGAAAATTCGGCAGACATCTTTGGCTTGGTTTTCTCCGACTTCTAGAAAAACATATCCGCCGTTTTTTACTAAGCTTGGCGCCAGCATGGCAATCTGACGATAACTTTCCAATCCGTCTTGTCCTCCGTCTAGAGCCATCAGCGGATCATATTGTTTTACCTCCTCATCAAGGGTCTTTATCTCCTTGCTTTTAATGTAGGGCGGATTTGATAAAAGAATATCATATTTTCTCCCCACCAAGGATAAAAAATCTTTGTCAAACCAATTGCCCAGGCATAAATCAAGCCGTTTCTCAACACCCAGCTCTTTTGCATTTTCATTTGCTATTGCCAGAGCTTGGGCTAAAATATCAATCCCAACTCCTTTGAGAGCCGAAAATTCTGCCAAAACACTACAAATAATGCAGCCGGAGCCGACACCCAGCTCCAAAACCTTGCCGCTCTCCAACTTTTTTTCTTTTATCTTTTCTATGGCTGCTTCCACCAAAATTTCCGTATCCGGACGTGGGGTTAAGACATCCTTGCTCACCTTAAAATCGTATTTATAAAAACCCCTATGCCCCAATATTTTATCTGTTGGCATATGATGCTTGCGTTTTTCCAAAAATTCATGAAACTTTTTTTCTTGAGTTTCATTCAGTTCAACTTCACCAAACATCAAAGCTACAGGCTCCACGCCCAAGACATCACTCAAGAGAATCCTTATCTCATAACCGTCGCTCTCTGTCCCGGCGGCCCTCAGCTCCTGCAAGGCGTTCTCTATTATTAAATTTATTGATTGTTTCATCTATCTTTCAGACACAAAAACACCTGCTTGACGCAGGTGGTGGGTTTAAGCCCTGGAAAGCTCTTTGTCCTTTTGCAAAGAAGAAGTTTCCTCTCCGTGCAGCAAACGATGGACCTTTTCCAAACGAGCAGACATTCTGGTCGCAAAACCATTATAGTCCCAAACATTTTGTTTGTTTGGGGTGATATTGCTCTTTTGAGAAATGTTTGTTTCTGCTGTCATTTGCTCTTCCTTCACGCTTGTTTTTATGAGTATATCACTTTTTGGCCTTGATTGCAACCCAAACTAAGCTCTTTAATTTGTCAAAAGCGCTCTTTTCTATCTGACGAATGCGCTCACGACTGACATTAAACTTGGCTCCGAGCTCTTCCAGCGTAACCGGAGAATCCGTTAACATCCGATTTTTGATGATGTATTGCTCTCTTTCGCTCAGCTTCTCCATGCAGCTTTGCAAAACCTTGGCTTTATATGAGGCCTCCTGGCGGCGAGCCAAATTTTCCTCAATATTTTGGCTTTTATCAACCAAAAAGTCTATTTGCTCGTCTTCATCATCATCTGAAACGGCAACATTCAGAGATTTATCTCCGCTCAGGCGGCGGTTCATCTCTTTGACCTCATCTTCGCTCACAACCAGCTCTTTGGCGATTTTTTTGACCGTTTCGGGCTCCAGCTCTTTGTTCTCATAAACGCCTAAACGCGCCTTTATTCTTGAAAGGTTGTAAAAAAGTTTCTTCTGCGCGGCGCGTGTGCCTATCTTGACCAAAGACCAAGAACGCAAAATATAATCATTGATGGCGGCTTTTATCCACCACATAGCATAAGTGGCCAAACGAACCTTCTTAGAAAGGTCAAACTTCTTGACAGCCTGCATCAAGCCAATATTGGCTTCAGATATAATATCTGCCAAAGGCAAACCATAGTGACGGTAGGCAAATGCAATCTTGGCCGCCAACCGCAGATGCGAGGTAACCAAAATTTGAGCCGCAACAATGTCCCCTTTCTCTTGGAAGTCGGTGACCAGTTTTTTCTCTTGTTCTTCACTCAACACCGGAAATTTCTTAATCTGCTCCATGTAAGAAACCAGGCTGTTGTTGCCAACCAGCGCCGGCAGATTAGATGATGTTTTTAATATCAGTTCAGAACCGTTGCTCATATATGATTTCTACCTCTTTTCAATGCCTTATTGCAAGCATAGCCCCTCAAAAAACATCTTGGGGCAGACAGAGATAATAGTCTTTTTTGGTAAAAATTGCAATAGTCTTTATATTATTTTTTATAAATAAAAGAGGTGACTTTTCCCGGGCGGTAGTTAATGATACTGACCTTGAAGTCAGCACCTGCTTCTTGCAAAAGCAAAAACACCCGGCGTTTTAAAATTTGATTATCGCTTGCGCAGATCTGAAAATCTTCATTGGTTAACCCGTCGTTGACTTTGGCCGTAATCAGTATATTGGCAAGCTCATAGTTGTCTTCCGGCTTGAAAGTTGACACCTCTATGGGAGTGAAATTTTCCGTATTTTTTAGGGCCAAAAGTCTGGATCTTCTCTCAGAAATGCTTTCTTCTTGTATCTCGGCAGAATCCGCCGCAAGCTCTTGCCTTACTCGGGCAACCAAGGCGGCATCATCACAGGCGGGAAAAGCTTTTGCCTCATTCTTATTCTCTTCCACAACCGGTTCAATAACTTTCAACGTTTGCTCTGGTATGCCGAAGTCATCATAGCTTATTTCTGCGTTTGACGGTTCTTCTGCCGTGGTTTGCGCAAAAGCAGAAAAGCTAAACAGACTCATTACCGACAAAAGAACAGCCAAACGCATCTTATCTCTCCTTAGAAGTTTACCGATTTTGGGGTCCGCGGGAACGGAATGACATCGCGAATGTTGCCAATGCCGGTTACGAGCATCATCATGCGCTCAAAACCAAGACCGAATCCGGCATGAGGAACAGAGCCATAGCGGCGCGAATCCAAATACCATTCATAGTCTTTTTCGTGCATGCCGTTTTCTCTGATGCGTTTTACCAAAACATCGTAGCGTTCCTCACGCTGAGAACCGCCTATCAGCTCGCCGATGCCGGGAACCAAAACATCCATTGCGGCAACGGTTCTGCCATCATCGTTTAAGCGCATATAGAAGGCTTTTATCTCTTTTGGATAATCTCTCACAATCACCGGACGTTTGAAGTGCTGTTCCGCCAAAAAGCGCTCGTGCTCGGTTTGCATATCAATACCAAATTCGGGCTTATATTCAAACTTATGGCCGGATTTTTGCATGATGTCTATGGCCTCGGCATAGGTGATGCGGGCAAAACCGTGGTTTAAGATATTGTTCAGCTTATCCAGCAGGCCTGGCTCTACATATTTGTCAAACAAGGCCAAATCATCGGCGCAAGTGTTCATCACATAGCGGATGCAGAACTTGACCATGTCTTCTGCCAAATCCATATCATCGTGGATATCGGCAAAAGCCATCTCGGGTTCAATCATCCAGAACTCGGCCGCGTGGCGGGTGGTATTGGAGTTCTCGGCTCTGAAGGTGGGGCCAAAAGTATAAATATCGCCCAAAGCGCAGGCAAACATCTCGCCGTTTAGCTGGCCGGAAACCGTCAGCCTGGCCTCTTTGCCGAAGAAATCTTGACTGTAGTCGACCTTGCCGTCTTTGGTGCGCGGCGGATTATTGATATCAAGAGTGGTCACCTGAAACATCTCTCCGGCGCCCTCGCAATCAGAGGCGGTGATAATCGGGGTGTGAACATAGCGAAAACCACGTTCATTGAAAAATTTGTGAATAGCATAAGAAAGCTCCGAGCGAACTCTGAAAGCTGCACCATATTTATTGGTGCGCGGACGCAAGTGAGCAATGGTGCGCAAATATTCATCGGTGTGTTTTTTCTTTTGCAGGGGGAAATCATCCGGTGCAAGGCTGTAAATTTCGACATCGCTGGCTACAACCTCAAACTTTTGGTTGCCACCTTTGGATTCAACCAATGCTCCCTTGACCGCCAAGGAAGAACCGGTGGTTATCTTTTTGACTTCCTCATAATTATTGAGGGTATTATTGGCAATAATCTGAATATTTTTGAGGCCGGAGCCGTCGTTTACTTCAATAAATGAAAAATCTTTGGCATCGCGGCGAGTTCTGACCCAGCCTTTAACCAAGACCTCTGCAATCGGTTGCTCTGAGGCCAATAATTGTGCAATTTTTGTTCTCTTCAACATTGTAAAATCTATCCTTATTATATTCTTTTTCATCTGATTACTGCCAGTAATCGCCTGGGAACTATATTACACTTTTCTCAAGATGTCCAGCATTGACAAATAATATTATACAGATTAAATTTTTTATAATTTCAATTGCGGAGAACTAAAACATGAAAAAATCTCTTTCTTCTTTGGCTTTGGCCGCTTTATTTACCCTTGGTGCCTGCACGGCAGATATCAGCCCCGATGATTACTATGCATCCAGCGCCGGCACGGTTAATACCGCCAAGCCCTGCACGGTTGTCAGTATTCGTCCGGTAACTGTTCGCAGCAACGATAACAATGCCGGAACACTCTTTGGCGCAGCGGCCGGTGGTGTGGCCGGCTCAACCATTGGCGGCGGAGATACTGCCCATGTTTTGGGAGCTATCGGTGGCGCCTTGGTTGGTGGAATCGCCGGCGATGCGGCACAGGCCGAACTCTCCAAACAGACCGGATTTGAATATATCGTAAAACTTGATAATGGTACTATGGTTACTGTCGTACAAGGAAACGAGACCATTATTCAACCGGGACAACGTTGTTTTGTGCTCTATGGACGCCAGGCTAGAGTTATTCCTTATAACTAATTTGGCTTAGACATTTTGCAATAAAGAAGGCATCAGCTAACGTTGGTGCCTTTTTTATTTTATGTGGAAAAGTGGCGAGAGGTTCTGGAAATGGCTTATTTAAAAATATATAATCAAAAGCAGTAATCGAAACCTAAACAGAGCTAGTAAAAGCTCGAAGAATGGTGCAGATAAAGGGATTTTAAGAGCGAGAAAAATTCCAGTGTACATAGGACGTACATGAATTTTGCGAGCCTCGTCAAAATGTCTTTAGGTGCGCCGTTATACGAGCTTTAGGGAAAGAGGACTAATGGGAGGAATAAGTTTAACCGCGTCAATGCGGTCGAATTTGCTGAGCCTGCAGAATATTAGCGGGCAGGTTTCCTCTACTCAAAATAAATTAGCAACGGGTAATAAAGTCAATTCTGCCATAGATAACCCAAGCTCTTACTATACAGCGCTTTCACTAAACAATCGTGCTGATGATTTGAATGCTCTATTGGATTCCATGGGGCAAGCGGTGAGCACGATAAAAGCCGCCACCACGGCGTTGGAAAGTGCGGCGGGTTTCCTGGAACAAGCTTCGGCAGTGGCGACACAAGCTCTTGAAACAGCCAAAATCCCGAGCAAATCATTTTTTGAAGAAAAGGTTGGCGAGAACGGTGCAGTTGTCAGTACCGCACAAGAATTAAAAGATGCAGTTGCCGCCGGCAAAGAAACCATATGTGTTTATGGAGCAATAGACTATTTCGAGAATGAATCTTTAACACTGCAAGAAGGCCAAAAACTTGTAGGCACAGAATATTTCACGGGTTATACAGGAGCAAAGAAGTTCTCGCAAATTAATTTTAGTGGTGGGCAAGAAGTTGCCGTAGATGTCGGCGGTGCTAATAACTCGATAATTTCTGATTTGAAGATTAGTTTTAATTCTTCATCAACAACTTATGCCAACTTGATTAATAATAGTCGTAATATAGCATTCGTTCTCCAAAATCTGGATTTATCTCTTCAATCATCTTCAGCTTCTCTAGGAAATGGTCAGGGAAGTATTAGTAGTTGGGGGGGGAGCCTAGAACTAAGTGGCCATATAAATATTGATGGCAAGGGACGTTTGGGAGGAGGAATATTCTTATCAAACAGCACGCTTAAAATTAATAAGGATGCGGTTGTTAATATAAAATCCCAAGGTAATGACTATTCTGATAAAGGATATATTTCTTGTGTCATGTTATACAAATCTACTCTAGATCTATCCGGTAGACTCAATATAGATGCTGCTGATAGGGGAGTTTTGATGCAAGGAAACAGTTTTGGAGGTAATGTATTAAATATTTATAGCGGTGGCAGTTTAAGTATTCAAGCTAAGCAAGGAATTGAAATAAAAGGAGCTGATGATCAAGGAAGAATAAACACCATCAATATATCATCGGGAGCATTGATAAATTTGAAAGATGATGCAGGAGAAGGCTCATTTATTGCGAGTGAGAATTTAAATTTAAGCAGGGTTGGACCTTTGTCAATAACTACCACGGCTTTAAAGAGTTTTCAAGAATTCAAAGAAACTGAGAACAAGACAGATTGGAACGATTTCCTCCAGCAAGAAAAAGAAGAAGCAGAAAAACCTGATTCTACGCAGTATCAAGAAATCATCAACCAGTATGATTCGCTCATCAAAGACGCCTCTTATAAAGGCATCAACCTTTTGCAAAATGATAAACTGAGCGTGAAGTTTAACGAGGATAGT
>CASERH010000016.1 GCA_949290295.1 uncultured Pseudomonadota bacterium
CCTGTGAAGAATCAGCTCGAGGATAAAATCAACCGTTGCTCCGGTTGATTTTACCACAAGAGGCGTAAGCTTTCTTGCTTGAGTGAGCAAAGCGTAAGCGAGCGAAACGAAACTAGAAAGCAAGTGACCCTGTGAAATAAAAACAATCAAAGTAATGATTGTTTTTATGAGCCAAGCAATGAGACTTAGTTTCGCTTGCGAATGAATATGAAGCTCAAGCAAAAGTTAGTCGGAATTGTCGCGCGACCATAAAATATCGGAATCTTCACACGGCAATAATCCCCTCACACAACAAAACCCTGTCACTTTGAAGCAACATGGTTTTATTGATGAGACCTAACTCAGCATCTGGACTTCTATAGTGTCCATATCCGAATTATAGCGAACAGTCATTCCATCCCAAACGATAGGTTTCTGGCGGCTTGCCAAAGGAATCTCTCGGGTAAAAAGCTCTCCGGCAACATTGGTTTGCACATTAAGCCCTGTTCGATAATAGACACCGAGATTAAAGCAGTTAACAACGTACTCTTGGAAACCATCGCCATATTTTTCCCGCACCAACACGCCGACAAATATCAAAGACGAGTTGCCGAATATCCGTGGCAACATCTGGATTGGAGTGATGTTGTAGGATTCTTGAAGCATTTCTTTGATTTTTTTAAGCTTCAAATTATTTGCCGGAATGAGCAGCTTTTCGCCCATAAAATTGCTCACTTGCACAAACTCCCTGCGCAAGGGGCGAATTTTCTGAGCAATCGGAGCCTCTAGAGGATTACCGAACACTCGCCTGGGAACATTAGCCACGACCGGTTCAGCCGTCTTATCGATGACGATGGCTGTTGCACGCACCATCCAATTTTCCGGCACATACCTTCCCGCAATCGGAACCGCCACCCACATATAATACTTGTGGTACTGTTTAAAAACGAGCTTTCGGCAAATTTGCCCACCTCTTTCCTCCTCCAAATAGAAATCCTCTTTGCAGGTAAGTTCCCGCAAAGACATCCTATAAGGAGCATAGTCAACATCTTTTCCCTCCAAGAAGCGAATAGCCTCAGCCTCGGAGAAAACCTTCACTTGTTTCAGCTGCTGAGCAGATTGTACAAATGCATTCATAATAAACAGAAATTTAGAGAGTTAATAACTTTAATTTTGCCGCACCATAGCACCGGATAAACTGAAAAGCAAGCACAAATAAATCATTACATTTTTGTTCATTTTGTCTATTGACCAAAGAAAAAAAATATGGTACTAATGATGACATCAGAAAATATTTTTATAGACAGTAATTAAACAAAAGAGGCACCGGACTAAACAAACCTCTCTAAAATCCGGCAATAATATGCGAAAGTTACAATACAATTTTAAAGTTTGGGCAAAGGCCGGTAAGCGCATCGATGAAGCGGAAGCCAAACAGCATTTCAAGGATCCCGTCCGGATCTCAGTTTCCGTCGGATACCGCAACCTCGACGGCCGCTGGGTAGAAGTTCAAAGCGACTACGCCTGGACTTCCGCCAGTGCCCCGGGAGCGACCATCATCCCGGCGCTCACCGCTTGATCCTGCTGCCCGAGCTACTAACACGCCCCGTCAAAGTTCCTCTTTGGCGGGGATTTTTTTACCTCAATACTTTTCCATACAACAAATATTCATAGACGTGAGAGCGCTTGCTTAATTCATCATCGAGCTTCTCATAATTATCATACCCCTTTTCCGGCAAAGTCGGCTCCTGAGAATAAAGAGAAACACCGAGCCCCAATTTATCTCCTTTGATGTCAAAACCCAAACTTTCAACAATTGTCGGATACATATCAAAAGGCGTAAATTGACGATTTTTTACCTGACCATGTTTAGGAGAAATAGCAGGATTAATAATAATATTTAAATCTCTCCGTTGCATATCTTCAGTAAACAAAGCATCATTCATAACCAAGTGATCATTCACAATCACCACCGTTGTATCCTTATAAAAAGGCTGACCTTTGAGCCAGGCAATAAAATCTCCTATTTTTTTGCTGGCACAACGATAGACGTTTTGGTGACGTTCGGCATAAGCTTTTGAGCAATTTTTCTCATCTAAAAACTCATTTCCGCCATGTGTATCCATTGTCATGATAGTGAAGGAAAAGGGCTTTCCCATTTTAGCCAAACGACTGATTTCCTCTCTTGCTTCCTGATAAAGCTCTTCATCGCGCAATATACGCTTACGGATAGGATCATGATTATCATCAAGATCAAACTTCGCCTTCCAGTCCTCCCAACTCAAGATATTAGGATTACCATGGCTCTCAAAAAATTTATTCACTCCGGCATAAGAGCTTTCCATACCCGTCATAAAACTTTGCTCATACCCCTGCTCTTTTAAGATATCAAACAAGCACCAAGCCTTTGGCAAATATCCGTGTTTGGGCAAAAATTTATTATGATTGGTAATCGGCAAATGCAGAGGTATTCCACAGGTTTGAGCCACAAGACCGGCCTGCGTCCACTGGGCTCCGTCTACCTGCATGGCACCACCGATACCACCGTCATGGCTGAAATTTAAGTTATCAAGAGCCAATTTTTTAAGCTCCGGCATAAAAGCTGCTTTAAATTTGTCCCGGTATTCTTTACGCAAAAATGTCGCCTCAGCCGATTCCAAAAAAACAAGAACCAAATTGCGTTTTTTAGCTGGAGGTACAACCTCTGCCTCTTTAGGATCTCTATAATGCTTTTCATAAAAATCAGATACTTGATCTTTAGCGTGATAATCCTCAATAATTTCAGCAATATCCAGGCGTATAGCCACATAAATTATACTGCAGATAAGAAATAACAAGGCAATTTTATTTTTATAAAATAATACCTTATCTCTAATATTTTGAACCTTCTTTCCCCACGGCCACTTGATACCAAAGAGCAAGTAAAGCACCACCAAGACAATAGCAGTCACCATTACCGTGTTTTGCAAAAAACTTGTCAGTAGACGTGTTTCTGAATCCAAAGAGATATTCATATGGAACAAAATTTGCTCATAAGTAACCTCGCCAAACTTACGCAACTGCCAATTCATGGCGGTTACAAGCAAACAAGAAATCCCTATTAACAGTAGTGCCAACATAAAAACTCTCCCCATAGAATCGCAATGGTTGCAATTCTATGACAGCACCATTATTTAGCAAGTGTTAATATATACTTATTAACAGTGTTTGCTAGAAAACACAACCTGAAATTGCCACATCACCTGCCGACATATCAACAAACTGGATGTTTATGTAAGCCGAATCCAACTGCAAGCGTTGCGCGACAAAATCAGTCAGAGATTTTGCCAAGGCCCCTTTATCTCTAAAACCAATAGACTTCATCTCAATCAAGGCTCCCTTTGTATCTTCGCTTCCGTTAAAAGTCATTGCCGGATTAAACAAAAGATTCACCACCACATATTGAATTGGTTTTCCAAGCTCTTTTGCCACCAACTGCGCGGCATCAGCGCATAAATTTTCATCTTTAACGGTTGCATTTGAATAAATTGTCAAAAACGGCATTACTCTTCTCCCAATACTTTTCCATATAACATTTTCTCATAAAGTTTTGAACGCATATCCAACTTTTTATCTATCTTTTTGCCAGATCCTATACGCTCCAACAAGGTTGGCTTGTTTTCAAACAACGTTGTACCGAGCCCAAGTTTATCACCTTCAATCTTCACACCGATAGAGCTCAAGATTGTAGGATAAATATCAAAAGATAAAAACTCTCTGTTTTTAGCCTGCTTAGGCTCAATTGCCGAATTAAGAAAGATATTCAAAATTCTCTTATCTTTCATAGAACGTGTAAACCCTGCATCATACATCAACAAATGGTCATCAAGCATCACCACAGTAGTATTTTCATAAAAAGGTTGTTGTTTTATCCAATCTACAAAATCACCCAACATCTTGCTCTGGCAAGCCATAATATTTTTATACCTATGATGCTCATCTTTTTTATCAAAAAGGCGTTCACATTTGTCTTCATCAAAATATTGTTTGCCCAAATGAGTATCAATAGTCATAACCGTAAAAGCAAACGGTTTTCCGCTTGAAGCCAACCGCAAAATTTCCTTCTTAGATATTTCCAAAAGTGAAAAATCTTTAACTATCTTTGTCCCTTCACTATAGTCTTCAGAAGTAAGCATATTATGGTCTTGCATATACCAAGTATCCATTAGCTTAATATTGCCATGACTTTCCAAAAACTTGTCCAACCCGCCGAAAGTCTTAGGCATACCGTTAACCAACGTTTGCTCATATCCTTGCTCTTTCAAGAAATCAGACAAACACTTAGCCTCTGGCAAGAACCCATTATCTGGACGGAAATGAGAACTTTCGATTGGCAGTTTCAAAGGCAGGCCGCAAGTTTGTGCAGTCAGACCAGCTTGAGTAAAATTCGTCCCTTTAACCTGATACGCCCCACCAATATCATCATTGTTACTGAAGTTGATATTCTCACGAGCAAGCCTCAGCAATTCCGGTGTCAGATTAGTCTTGAAATAATCATAATATTTTGTCTGTAAATGTCCTGTATCCATTGATTCCATAAATATAATTATCAGATTACGTTTGTTCTTAGGAAACGTTAACTCAACGGTCCTTGGATCAACATAATTTTCTTCAAAAAAGGTCGAAACTTTTTGGAAACGTTTATATTGTCCCCACATTTCATCAACCTGCATTTTAATACCGCAATAACCAAGACATAACAAGAAAAATACGCCGGCACATAACCGATAATATTTATGACAAAGCATTGAAATTTGCCACTTTCTCTCACGTTTATGCACACAAAGAAAATAAAAAATAATTGCCACACCGACTGCCGCAAACCACACATTCTCAAAATAACTGCGAATAAGCTTTTCCTCTGCATCAATAGGCATATTAAGATGAAAAATAATCTGATCAATTGTAACCACACCAAATTTCCGTGTTAACCAACGAGCCGTTGCCGCCAACACATAAGAAATAAAAACAATAAAAGTCGCAAACATCTTTAGTTATCCTCAAAAATATAACCTCAAGTTATATCCTTGCTACATAACTGTATATGTAAGAGTTTAAGTTACTAACAAGAAAATCCCTGCCTTTTCAAGGCAGGGATTTTTATCGTAAGCAACTTCTCTAACCTACTCCTCATCTGTCATTTCAGGTTCTGAGACACCCCCTTCATCACTGTCCTCAATATCAGGAGCGCTCTCACCCAAAACCTCAGATCCGGTTTCTTCTTCGAGTTCTGCATCATCGCCTTCATCAGCGTCAAGCCAGGTCACGGAAACGACCTTCTCATTCTCTGCCAAACGGAACAAGATAACACCTTGTGTCTTGCGCCCGGCGATTCTGATATCTGCCACCGGCATTCTGATGAGTTTTCCGCCATCTGTTACCATCATGATTTGATTATTGTCTTCAATCGGGAACGAGCTGGCAATTTCTTTGTTGCGTGCAGACATTTCCATATTGGCAATACCCTGCCCGCCACGTCCGGTCACTCTGTATTCATAAGAAGAAGAACGCTTACCATATCCGGTTGTGGTAACAGACAAGATAAACTGTTCAGCCTCACGCATGGCCTCATATTTCTCTGCTGTTAAAACAGTCATTTCGACACCAGTATCGGAGGCAGAAATGGGCATATCATCTCCTCTTTCAGCCTGAATGCGCTTAGCGGCAGAAGATATCTTAAGATATTCTTCTCTTTCCTCAGAAGTTGCATCACTGTGTTTCAAAACCGACATAGAGATAACGGCATCATCTTTGCCAAGCTTGATACCGCGAACACCGGTAGAGTTACGGCCGACAAATACGCGAACTTCCGTTACCGGGAAGCGGATGCACTTACCGCTGCGAGCTGCAAGCAAGATATCATCATCTTCGGTACAAATCCGAACATTGATAAGCTTATCGCCCTCATCAAGCTTCATGGCAATCTTACCGTTCGACTGAACATTGACAAAGTCCATCAAAGAGTTACGGCGAACATTGCCCTGCGCGGTCGCAAACATAATAGACAAGTCTTTGCACTCGGCCTCATTCTCCGGCAATTTCATAATAGTGGTGATAGTCTCACCGGCATCAAGCGGCAACAAGTTGATAAACGGCTTACCCTTAGAGGTTGGAGACCCGAGCGGCAGTTTATAAACCTTCATCTTGTAGACCAAGCCCTTAGAGGAGAAGAACAGAACCGGCGTGTGGGTACTGGCCACAAACAAACGGGTTACAAAATCTTCTTCTTTGGTCGCCATACCGGATTTTCCTTTGCCACCGCGTTTTTGTGCTTTGTAGGCATTGAGCGGTACACGCTTGATATAACCGGCCTCAGTCACGGTCACAACCATATCCTCGCGCTGGATAAGAGATTCAATATCGGTATCATACTCAATATCTTCAATCTTAGAGCGGCGCGGCGTTGCATATTCATCCTTAATGGCCACCAACTCATCACGCATAATACCATAGAGTTTTTCGCGGCTGGAAAGAATAGACAGACACTCTTTGATTTCATCACCGAGGCTGACTAATTCCTCATGAATTTTATCTCTCTCCAAACCAGTCAAACGTTGGAGTTTCAAATCCAAGATAGCACGAGCTTGCGCCTCAGATAAGCGATAAGTTCCGTTCTCAACCTTGCGGTCGGGTTCATCGATTAGTTTAACCAAAGCCTCAACATCTCCGGCCGGCCAAGCTTTAGCAAGCAAGGCATCTTTAGCTTCTTGTGGAGTCGGAGATGTGCGGATAAGATCAATCACAGGATCAATATTTTCAACCGCAATAGCCAAACCAACCAACACATGAGCTCTGTCGCGTGCTTTGTTGAGCTCAAAGATTGTACGGCGGCGGATAACCTCCTCGCGGAATTCAATAAAGGCGGCAATGATTTCTTTCAAGTTCATCATCATCGGCCGACCGTTATGAATGGCCAACATGTTCATTCCGAAGCTGGTTTGCAGCGGGGTATATTTATAGAGCTGGTTCAAAACCACATCAGCTTGGAAATCGCGCTTGATTTCAATAACAACACGCACGCCATGACGGTCAGATTCATCACGAATCTCGCCGATACCCTCAATCTTCTTTTCCTTAACCAGCTCGGCAATACGAGTAATCATTGCCGCTTTATTAACCTGATAGGGAATCTCATGAACAATGATGGCCTCTTTATCTTTGTGAAGCTCCTCAATGGTGCATTTTGCTCTCATCACAACAGAGCCTCTGCCGGTGAGATAAGCAGATTTGGCACCGGAATACCCTAGAATCAAGCCTCCTGTCGGAAAATCAGGGCCCGGCACGATTTGGATGAGGTCTTCGATTGAAACTTCCGGATTATCAATATAAGCACAGCAGGCATCAATAACCTCACCCAAGTTGTGCGGCGGAATATTGGTAGCCATACCAACGGCAATACCATTGGCACCATTAACCAAAAGGTTCGGATAGCTGGCCGGCAACACGGAAGGTTCTTGCAAACTTTCATCATAGTTTGGCATAAAGTCGACGGTGTCTTTATCAATATCATCAATCAAGGCATGGGCAACTTTAGCCAATCTGGCTTCGGTATAACGCATGGCGGCGGCGCTATCACCATCCATAGAACCAAAGTTTCCTTGTCCGTCAATCAAAGGCACGCGCATAGAGAAAGGCTGTGCCATACGAACCATTGCCTCATAAACAGAAGAGTCACCGTGTGGGTGATATTTACCTAACACATCACCGACAATACGGGCAGATTTTCTAAACGGGCGGTTATAGTCATAGCCGTTTTCATAGGCCGAATAGATGATACGGCGGTGCACCGGTTTCAAACCATCGCGCACATCCGGCAGCGCACGGGAGACGATAACGCTCATTGCATAGTCAAGATAAGAGCGGCGCATCTCATCAGAGATTTCAACGGGTGCAATATCTTTAGTGGTTTCCACCACGGGCATTACTTCATCAGTCACTTTACATTACCTTCAAATTAATTAAACTTCCGGCAGTGTACCAGAAAAGAAAAAGTTTCAACAGTTTTTTTACCGAGTTATGCCCAACAAAAAGTAGCATTTTTCTCTCTACGGCCAAAAAAAGTGCCTTAAAATTGATTTTAGGCTCGAGCGGGAATAAAAAAGTTAACAAAAAAATCTCAAAAACGCAAAAAAAACAGATATTTTTTCGTCCATTATCGAAAAATATTGCAAAATAAGTTAACTTATGTTAGGGTTGGTCTATAAAAGCTATTATTCTGTTGATATTATAAAAAAGAAGTTAATCGCGGAATAATGGTTGAAAAAAAGATGTTTAATCTTAAAACCACAAAATTATGGCACAGAGAATAATTCTTGAAAACGGATGGTATCGTAACAGTAGAAAACAGCTCAAACTTCCCGACGGCACCATTATTGCCGAGGACGTCGTTGAATGGCAAATTTTATCCTCAGGTATTGTCAAAATCATCACCGAAGGAAAAAAGACCCTTGTCTTTGATGCATCTGGAAATCTGATGAAAAACGTAAAAGACTACGTAGAGATTAACGAAAACTACTATTACATTGAAACCTCCAAAGGCAAAAATCTCTACAACAAAGACGGACGCCTGATTGCCACCAACCTTGAGGCTGTCATAAAACATCAAAAAGGCTACCTTAGTATTCAAAAAAAGAAAAAATGGTATCGACCTTTTGATTCTGAACTCTGCAGCCTTTTGCGCCCTGATGGTACTCTGGTTGCTGAAAAACTAACGAGCTGTTTCATCTATACCAGCGGCTCATATGTACTAACAACCAAAAAGGACGTAAGGGTGTTCGATGTAGATGGTTCTTTGGTCACCATAAAAGGTTTGCTTGTAAAAGCATACGAAGAAAACATCTACGAGGTCAAAGAGGGCAGAAAGACGAAAATCCATTTTGCCAAAGAAAAGTTGTTCTTCAAAGGGTTTAAAAAATGGGGAAAACACGATTGTGGTTTTGTTTTTGTACCCTTTGCGAGGCTTTATAATTCTGAAGGGCATCTATTGGCCAAAAGAGTTAAAATGTTTCGCCACCTTGGAAATGAGTGGATGATAATTGAGCAAAAAACGCTAAACGACGTTACTTGCAGTGTCATTAATAAACAAGGGGAGTTCATTGAAAAAGATTTCGAAACGAATCTCTATCTACTCACAGGAAAACCGGAAGAAGGTTTCTGGGCAAGGAAAATGTATGCTTGTTTTGAAAACAATAAAAACATCAAATATTTCAACCCAATTTCAATAAAAGGCAAAGATTACGACCAGATTTGCATTGCCCAAACACCAAAAGAGCCGGCAATCTACAGGCTGTTCGCCAACAATTGGTTTGAAAAGCAAACACCACAAAACAAACAGCTTTTCAACGCCGAGAAAAAACTCCTTGCCGAGGGGTTTGAACTTTGCTGTTGCTTCCCCAACAATTGGTATAGCCTCAGGACAAAAGATGGCTATGCCCTTTATGAGGAAGATGGGCACTTGATTGCTTCTCAAATGAACGAGACGGAGTATCAACTCCTTCTGGAGAAGCATCAAATAGATTAACTCCTCAACAAACAAAGCCTGCCAAGTTTGGCAGGCTTTGTTTTACTAGATTAAAGATAATTTGGAATTAGAACGGAATATCATCATCCAAATCAGCTGCCGGAGCAGAAGCTGAGGCAGAATCCCAACCGGCAGAACCACTGGCCGGAGAGAAAACATCATTACCGCCGGCCGGCACACCATCGCCCCTAGCATCAAGCAAAACCAGATTACCACTGAAGTTTTGCAACACAACTTCGGTTGTATATCTCTCTTGTCCGTTGTTGTCTTCCCATTTGCGGGTTTGCAACTGACCTTCAAGATAAACTTTAGAACCTTTGTGTAAATACTTCTCTGCCACCTCGGCCAACTGCGGGTTAAAGATAACCACACGGTGCCACTCGGTGCGATCTTTGCGCTCACCGGAGAGCTTATCTCTCCAAGTATCAGATGTTGCAACATTGAGGTTAACAATCTTTGCACCACTCTGAGTATTGCTGACTTTGGGGTCTGCACCCAGATTGCCGACCAAAATAACTTTATTAATGCTTCCAGCCATTTTATTTTACCTTACATCAAAAATTAAAAACTTTTTCAAATATACATTGAGATTTTTCAGAATAAAACCAAAATCAATCAACCTGTGTATATTCTTCCCCCTGGCGCCTAAAAACACCATAGATTGCGTTGCCTGAGAAATTTCCGTTGGCAAAAGACATATTCCCCCAAGGCATCATAAATTCTCCCTTGGCGGCGGCCTTTTTCATATCATCATAGGCGAATCCTCCGGCTTTTTGTGCCACCTCAGCCCAAAGTTTGAGGGCAGCAAAACCGTACACACCAAGCCCAATAGGCTCCATCCCCTGCAAACGGAGATTAACCAAAGTTTCCGTAAAATAGGTGCTGTCCTTAAAATTCTTAAGCCCCAGATAATAAAGCCCATCGGTATTAAAGCCCATAATTTCCCGGTAGTTTTCATCGGCTATATACCTCTCGGTAAAAACGGCAACATTTTCATCCATATCTCTGAGCTCAAGAGTGAGCTCAGCTGTTTCCTCCCCGGTTCCCAAGATGTAGACGATTTGATTGTTTTGCAAAATTTCTTTTGCCATAGCCTCATAGTCATCAGCGTATTTGGCAAAATCAAAAGAAGAGATCCTTGCCCCCTGCCCGGCAGAGAGAAATTCTTGTTGCAAAGCCTCTGCAACACCAACCATTGTTCGGTCTAAAGAATCATAAACCACGGCCACATTCTGTCCGGCAAAATTATGCTGATAATATTTCAAAAACGTTGTTGCCTGCTCTGAGCGCAACCCGGCAATTTTCAAAGGAGCTCCTGGCGCAAAAGCCTTCTCGCCCGCCAACGGCACCGGCACGATTTGCAAAATCTCAGCCTTGGCAAAAACACCGGCCGCCTCACTAAAAGCGTTTGAACAATAAGGCCCGATGATAACATTGGGTTTTTCATCTCTTACGCTGAGCATCTGCGCCAAAGACACGGCAAAAACATCTTCACAACGGTCATCAGCCACCACTACGTTAATTTGTTGCCCCAAAAGTCCGCCATGATTATTGATGTCTTGCGCGGCAATCTTAACACCTTGCGCCAACTCATGCCCAAAACGGCGGTATTCTCCCTCTTGCGGAGCCACCACCATAACATCTATTGCCGCCAACGCAGCCGCCGGCCACATCAGCACCGGCGCCAAAAATTTCAACAATTTCAACATCATAACAAATTTTGCTTACACAACCATGGAGCGCATAGTATCAGTTTCTAAAATTTTTGCAACTTTTTATTTTATTAACCTATTGCTATTGAGAGATAATTTAGCTATATTAACCGGCCGGGAGATAAAAAATGAGTAATGATTTTATAGAAATAAAAGGCGCACGCGAGCACAACCTCAAAAACATCAACATCAGCTTGCCCAAAAACAAGCTGACAGTCATCACCGGGCTTTCGGGCTCTGGCAAGTCCTCCTTGGCGTTTGACACCATTTATGCCGAGGGACAGCGCCGCTATGTTGAGAGCTTGTCATCTTATGCCCGCCAATTTCTGGACCTGATGAAAAAACCCGATGTAGATTCGATTGAGGGCTTGTCCCCGGCCATCTCCATTGAGCAGAAAACGACATCTCACAACCCGCGTTCAACCGTTGGCACCGTAACCGAGATCTATGACTACATGCGCCTTTTGTGGGCACGCGCCGGCACACCATATTCACCGGCCACCGGATTGCCGATTGAATCACAAACTGTCTCACAAATGGTTGACAAGGTCTTGAGCATGCCTGCAGGAACCAAGTTGCTGCTTTTGTCCCCGATAGCACGCGGCAAAAAAGGCGAATACAAAAAAGAGATAGAAGATTTGCGCAAACAAGGCTACCAACGCTTGAAAATAGATGGTACCGTGTATGATATTGAAGAAACCCCTGAGCTAAACAAGAATCAGAAACACGATATTGAAGTCGTAATTGATAGAATTGTCGTAAAAGAAGGCATTGCCGAACGCTTGGCTCAGTCTTTTGAAACAGCCCTCAAATTAAGCGATGGTTTAGTTTTTGCTGAGAATAATGAAACTCATGAGAGAACAACTCTTTCCTCTAAATTTGCCTGCCCCGTATCAGGTTTCACCATAGAAGAAATTGAGCCGCGTCTGTTTTCATTTAATAACCCCTATGGTGCCTGCCCTCACTGCGATGGCTTGGGCGCAAGCTTATACATGGACCCCGACCGAGTAGTCCCCAACCAAAATTTATCCATCTCCCAAGGTGCGATTTTACCATGGTTTAGCCGCAAACACGGTTTTTATACCGATACCTTGCGCTCTCTTTGCGAATGGCTGGGAATATCCGAAAAAACACCATGGAAAGATCTGCCCGAACACGCCAGAGATGTCATTCTATATGGCTCCGACAACGAGCCTGTGCCGATGTATTATCCACATTTTCAAACTTGCAAACCTTTTGAAGGTGTCATCAATAATCTGGAACGCCGTTTTATGGAAACAGATTCCCAAGCCACCAGAGATGAGTTTGCTCAGTATCAATCAGCGGCAGTTTGTGAATACTGCCACGGCAAAAGATTAAAACCGGAGGCTTTGGCAGTAAAAATCGGCGGCTTGGATATTATGGAAGCCTCTGAAATGTCAATAAAAAATGCCCTAACCTGGTTTAGAGGCATCGGCCCTAACTTAAGCCCGCAAAAACAAGAAATTGCAAACAAAATTCTCAAAGAGATTATAGAAAGATTAAGCTTTTTAAACAACGTTGGCCTAGACTATTTGAATCTCTCACGCCAATCCGGCACTCTTTCCGGCGGCGAGGCTCAGCGCATCCGCTTAGCAAGCCAAATAGGCTCAGGCCTGACCGGTGTTTTATATGTTTTAGACGAGCCCTCAATCGGCTTGCACCAAAGAGACAACGACCGCTTGCTTGAGACCCTGACTCGCTTAAGAGATATCGGCAACACGGTAGTTGTGGTTGAGCACGATGAAGACGCCATCAGAGCCGCAGATTTTCTGGTTGATATGGGCCCCGGCGCCGGCAGTGAGGGAGGAAAAGTTGTTGCCTCTGGCACGGTTAAAGATGTCTTGAAAGTCAAAAACAGCCTCACCGCCCAATATTTAAACGGTGAAAAAAAGATAGCTGTTCCTGCCAAAAGGCGCAAAGGCAACGGCAAATTTATCGGCCTAAAAGGCGCCAGAACCAACAATCTGAAAAATGTTGATTTGAAAATTCCTTTGGGCACCCTCACCTGTGTCACCGGAGTTTCCGGCGGTGGTAAATCTTCACTGATATTGGAGACCTTATGCAAGGCATTGGCCAAAGAAATTTATAATTCCAGAGAACCTGGTGCCGTTTATGATAAGGTCATCGGCGCTGAAAACATAGACAAGATTATTAATATTGACCAATCTCCGATTGGGCGTACACCGCGCTCCAACCCCGCTACCTATACGGGGGTATTTGACCACATCCGCAATTGGTATGCCGCCCTACCTGAAGCCAAAGCCAGAGGCTATGCTGCCGGGCGTTTTTCATTCAACGTTGCAGGTGGCCGTTGTGAGGCTTGCAAAGGAGACGGCGTTACCAAAATTGAGATGCACTTTTTGCCTGATGTCTATGTTGAATGTGAGGTCTGCAAAGGCAAAAGATTCAACCGCGAGACATTGGAAGTAAAGTATAAAGATAAATCCATTGCCGATGTTTTGGATATGACGGTCGACGATGCTTTTGAATTTTTCAATGCCATTCCGGCTATCAAGAATAGGCTTGATTTGCTAAGAAAAGTTGGACTTGGCTACATCAAACTCGGCCAGGCGGCCACCACTCTTTCCGGTGGCGAAGCACAGCGTGTAAAACTTTCAAAAGAGCTCTCCAAACGTGCCACCGGCAAAACACTGTATATTTTGGATGAACCGACTACCGGGCTTCATTTTGAAGATATCAATAAACTTCTCAAAGTTTTGCAAGCCCTTGTCGACCAAGGCAACTCAATTATTGTCATTGAGCATAATCTTGATGTAATAAAAACTGCGGATTATATCGTTGATCTGGGTCCTGAAGGCGGCGACGGCGGCGGCAGAATCATTGCTCAAGGCACACCCGAACAAGTTGCCAAATGTGAAAATAGCTATACGGCCAAATACCTAAGACAAAAACTAGGAGCGTGAAACAGAGCGACTTCTAACCGCCATAACTTTGCGGTTAGGATTGGTATATGCAGTCATAACCATTTGTGCTGCCCGTTGAAATTCGGGAGCATTATCAGCGCCTTTGGCCAAACGAGAACACAAATCGTCAACGTCTTCTTTTGAATAATCATAAGAGTTGACGATATAAGAAAACATACGTGTCATTTTCTGATGAAAATAGGGATTAAATTCTCCTATATCTGGATGAGTAGAAACAATACTTTGAGCATAAACATCTGCAACATCTGCCACCAAAGCCTTATTGATTTTCGCAGGCTGTAAAGGAGCATCACCGAACAATCGTTCCTGAACACTATTAAGACCGCTCAAAGCCGCATTTTTTTGTAACAACCTTAGCAACGGCTTCTCCGATACATTATCATCCGTCGGATGCAGAGCCGCATATTCGCTCAAATATCCGGCATAAGTCGTAATCAGCCTCCGAGAAGGCATCACAAGAGCATTATCCACAACGCCTTCAATAAGCGGGTGAATTTTATCCATAATCTTCAATCGGCGTTCCCAGGTACGCCGGCTATTTTTAAGCATATCTTGAACGTTCTCGATTTTATTGATGACACTTTCGGCAGAGATAGGCTCAGACTTAAAATAACTGATACATCTGGCCGACAAGGGCAGTTTGGAACGTTGCAACCTTTTAAGAATATCAAGCTTAACGTCCTTGTCCAAAGTGTAGGTTTTGTTTTTCTCTCCCAAATCACCGCTAACATCGACATAAGTAATGTTATCGATATAAAAGCCGTTTTTGGCAGCATTTTCAAAGATAGGCAAAAACAGTTGGAGCTTGGTGGCTCCATTTGAACTTCTGGATTTATCCAAAGCCTTAAAAAGGATTTTCACGGTCTGCTTTGCCGCAAATTCCTGGCGTGCAGGATTATCAGCCACATTATAGTCAGCCATCTGCCTAATAAACTCGGCATAGACCCCGCTTTTATCCGATGCTTTATAAGAAAGCAACAAATCAAGCACATTGACTTTAGAATAAGCATCGGGCTTAAGATCAATAGAGTTCAAGAACCGAACTTGCGTTTTTTTGAACTCGTCACGACGCTTATAGAGCACCTCTTGAGGAAGGTTAAGAACACTTTCTCGCAAATAAACCTTGTCCCAAACATGCCAAATCAGCTGCCCCGAAGCTTCCGGAGATGTTTTTAAAAATTCATTAGCAGCTTTGATTAAGAATTGAGAATTATTCTCGATTGACGGATTGGGCTCAACCAACAAAACCTTTGGTCCCCAGGCCATTTTCCGTCCGCATAAGTTGATAAGGTTCTGATAAACTTCCGGATGCGTCTGAGACAAATCAGAGCGTTCCAACAAACGCGCCATCCGTTCATTATCAAACTTTCCCCAATAAGCTCGACGATTAAGCACATCGGAAAGCATCATACCGACAAGATTTAAAAAGGCATCATTTTTTGAGGATTTCCCCTGAGAATTTTCGGACATTAGCGGCCTCCGATATTTTCGTCCATTTTCTGTCATTATACACGATAAAAGCATAAAATCAACAAAAAAAGAGGAAAGCTCATAAAAGCTTCCCTCTTTAGGAGAGTCAAAACAACAAAAATTAGAACTTATAGTTCATAGACAAGCCGAACAACTTAACAGAGTTGCTATACTCAGCATAGATACCGCGCTGGCCAGCCGCCGCATTGGTCGGCAAGTCAACCGTAGCATCTTTAGCTTGGATATACGTGTAAGCCACGTCAAAGCTTAAGTTTTCATTGTACTGATAGCCCAAACCAACTGAATACCAAATACGGTCAGAATCCGGGATACGCGGTGTACGATATTGTTTTTTAACAGCCGTCTGGTCATAAGCCCAACCAAGACGAAGTTTCCATTGATTATCAATCTGGTAGCTGGCACCCAAAGCGAAGAAGTTTGTATCTTGCCAATGCTCATTGGTAGAGCTCAAGAGGTAGCCATTACCGGGTTGAAGAGGATTGGTTGTATCTTGGCCAATAATATCAAGCTTGTCAAAAGAGCTCCAGAACACGCGCTGATATTCTGCCATAACCGCCCATTTTTCATTGATTTGATGATAGGCACCAAAAGACAACATTGCCGGAGTATCAAGACGTGCAGAAATATCTTGGTTCAAGAAACCATATGGAGCCGGAGAAGAAATATCACCTTTCAGCTTGTGATTAATTTCACTACGATAGTTAACACCGAAACGAGTGTCATTAGAAAGCTCATACATAGCGCTCAACTGGTAACCAACATCAACGGTATCGCCCTTAAGAGAAGTATCGGTTGCCCCGGCCAACGCAGAGTTAGTCAAGCGAGCTTTAACATATTGTATAGGCAACCCGGCGCCGACAGAAAGTTTATCGGTTAGTTTATAAGCTGCCATCGGTGTAAAAGTAGAAGTGATGACTTTAGAAGTAATACCATGATCACCGCCGGCCCATTCCTGGTCGTATTTTGTAATCATACCAAAAGGAACATTAAGACTCAAACCAAGGGTGAGCTTATCATCAACCTGGTGAGAGATTGTTCCGTTCGGAGCCCAAGCAGCATGCACGATATTGTTAATATCTGGTTGGCGCTGCCCCGCAGCATCACGCACATCTCCTGCCTCTGCCCGCGGCACAATATAGGTTGCGCCCATATTAATTTGGGTACCTTTCTGCCTGGTTAAACCGGCGGCATTAAAATAGGCATAAGAGTTGTTTTCGGCCCCGGCAGTTGCTCCCGCAAAAGCGTTACCTTGGGCAGCAGCGGATTGCTCTCTCAAATGGAAACCCGCAGCCATAGCATTGGAAGCCATCAGGATAGTTCCCAGCGCTGTCAATGTAAGAAGTTTTTTCATAGAAAAGTCTCATTTGTAGTTAACGAACAAAGATACTAGTATATAAAAAAAGCCCTTATGTCAATCAATTGATTGAATTATGTAAAATCAGTGGATTATTTTTGTTTATTCAACAAAAAGTCTATTTGTTGGCTCATGTATTCCTGAAGTTTTTGCATTTCTTTTTTGCCATAGCCGCTCCACTCCATAAAAGAGCAAATGGTTTCTTGCCGAGATGCAAAAACAAACAACTGAGAAAAGAGCGGAAACATATAAAGATAAGCATCTTTAATAGCGATTTTGCCACCGCTGGCCTGAGTGAGCAAAGCAGCCATCATCCGAAAAACAGGAAAAATAAGCCCATCATAGAGAATAGAAAATTCGGCTGTCGGCCTTGAATATTCGGTGAAGAAAATGGCCTTCATGTCTTTAGAAATTTCATCTCCGCACAAAAGCCGCAAAAAACGGCAAATCAAGTCCTTAAGCAAGATCAAGGCCTCCTCTTGGGAACCGTTTTTTTCAACCTCCTGGCAGCGCTCCCAAATATTGCCGCTTTTGTCCTTAACCGTCTGCACAATCTCTTGCAGTACAGCAGTATAAAGACCTCTTTTGCCGCCAAAATAATAAAGAATGGCAGAGATATTGATTTTAGCATTTTTTGCAATATCGCGAGTTGTTGCTCCCAAAAAACCATTTTTGGCAAACTCAGCAAAGGCACTATTCAAAAGTTTCGTTTTAGAGTCCATGTTTGACACCATTTTCTAATATAAACATCAAAAGGATTATGTCTCAAAGTTTCAAAAAAGGCAACCACAGAATTATCCCCGTCCAAAAAATGGCAAAACTTATTATTTTTCAAAATATTATGTAATATTTGACAATAAAATTTGAAGTTATGGCAAAATTCACTTTACAATATCCCTCAGATTTAGTTAGATAAATTATCTTTTGTAACTACTCGGAGACTATATTTTGAGAGACATTGTAAGATTTTGCTTACGGACTTTTTTTACCGTAATGAAGGTAAGATGCAATATTGCTTTTGATGAGAACAAACTCCCGGCCAAAGCCGTTTATGTGTCCAACCACGTTTCATTCTTAGACCCATTATTACTGTTTGCCTTTCTACCTGGCAACCCCGTTTTTGCTCTCAACGGACATTTATACCGCAACAAATGGATAAGATTGTTTATGAAAACGGCAGATATCATGCCCTTTAACCCGATTGAACCGGGCGACATCAAGGAGCTGATATCCAAGGTAGACAGCGGCCGTTGTTGCGTTATTTTTGCTGAAGGTCGCATTACTGAAAATGGCGGGCTGATGAAGATTTATGAAGCCCCCGGCCTGGTTGCCGATAAATCAGGAGCCCCGATTGTTCCGGTTTGGATCAGCGGCCCGCAATATGGCTATTTTTCCAAAACCAAAGGAAAATTGCCGCATCGACCATTGCCCAAAATTCGCATTACAGTACGCAAACCGGTCAAGTTTAAGTTAAAAGATGAACTGCGCCGCCAACGCGACCACATCAGTAACGAAGTCTATATGATTATGCGCGAGATGAGCTTTGAGAAAGGGGTTGCTTCGCCGCCCAATGTTTGTAGAAGACATCAACCGCGTTCCCAATTCCTATAAAGATATTATAATCAAGGCATTTGTCCTCGGAAGATTCTTCAAAAAGAAAACACAACCCGGTGAGCATGTGGCAATTCTTTTACCCAATGCCATTGCCACATTATGCACATTTTTTGGGCTTTCGGCCTATGAGCGCATTCCAGTTATGTTGAATTTCTCGGTTGGCGCCAAGAACATGGTTTCCATGTGCAAAACAGCTACCTGCAAAATGGTCATCACCTCGCATTTGTTTATCCGCAATGCCAAGATGGAACCTGTTATAGAAGAGTTTAAAAAAGCAGGTTTAGAGGTGTTTTATTTGGAAGACTTGCGCAAATACATCACCTTGTTTGATAAAATCGGTGCTTTTTTGCGCTACAAAGTAAAAAGGGTTCCGCACAAAGAAGGCGGCAACAAGCCTGCGGTAGTGCTGTTTACATCAGGTTCTGAGGGTGCGCCCAAAGCCGTTGTTTTGAGCCATGCCAACATCATCTCAAATATTAAACAGATGTCATCGATTGAAACAATCAACGTCACCGACACATTGTTTAATGCTTTACCGATGTTCCATAGCTTTGGCCTCACGGTAGGAACATTATTCCCGTTATTTGAAGGGTCAAAGTTGTTCTTATATCCCTCCCCGCTGCACTATCGTATCATTTCGGAGATTGTCTATGAGATTGGCGCCAGTATCATGTTAGCCACTGATACGTTTTTCCGTGGCTATGCCAAGATTGCCCATCCGATGGACTTTCACAACATCCGCTTTATGTATGGCGGTGCTGAGGCCATTAAACCGGATACACGCAACATGTGGGTGGAAAGATTTGGTATCCGGGTTATGGAGGCCTATGGCTCAACCGAGTGCTCCCCGGTTGTAACCGCCAATAATCGTATTTTCAACCGTTTTGGTTCCATCGGTAAGCTGTTGCCCAAGATTCAATACAAAATTGAGCCGGTTGATGGTATTGAAAAAGGCGGAGAGCTTTGTGTTAAAGGCCCCAATGTCATGATGGGATATTATATGCCGGATAATCCGGGCGTATTGGTTCCGCTCAAAGACGGCTGGTATCACACCGGAGATGTGGTTGAGATTGATGAAATCGGCTTCGTATACATCAAGGATCGCATCAAACGTTTTGCCAAGATTGGTGGTGAAATGGTATCCCTAAATGCGGTTCATGAGATGGTTATCAAGGCCTGTGAAGCAAGCGGCCCCGATTATTCTTATGGTGTTGTCGCCGTTCCGCACGAAAGCAAGGGTGAGCAGATAGTTTTGGTTACCAATAATAAAAAGGTCACCCAAGATTGTTTGCACAACTACATCCGCGCCAATGGCATGTCAGAGCTATACTTGCCGAGATTAATTCTCTATCACGATACTTTGCCAGTCTTTGCCACCGGCAAAGCTGACAACGTAACTTTGAAAAAACAAGTTATGGAAGAACTGAATATAGCCTAAACAAGGGCTCAAAAAAACCCCGCTCCAAAGAGCGGGGTTTTCATTAACTGAGATTATAAACTAGAAACCTTCAGTATCTAAGCGCTTGCGCAACTGCTTACGAGCACGGCGAACAGCCTCAGCCGCACGGCGAGCTTTTTTCTCCGAGTTCTTTTCATGGCAACGGCGCAACTTCATCTCACGGAAAATACCTTCGCGCTGCATTTTCTTCTTCAGCACTTTCAGAGACTGTCCGACGTCATTACCGATAACAGTAACTTGAACCACTTAAATCACCTCATTTCCAAAATATCTAAAGGGTTAATCCAAAAATTGATTTGTTTGTAACACAAAAAAAATAAATTGCAAGTATTAAAACACCATAAATTTAATTATTTAATTGCTCTAGATGCATCGTTATACGTATTTAAGAAAATTCAGATAGTGGAATTTATAGAGTCAGTATCAAAGCGAGGAATAAAAATACGGAGAATGGTGTAGATAGAGTGAAAGACAAAGCGGTCAAAATTTTAGTGTACATAGAAGTACATGAACTTTGACCGTTCTGTAGTTTTTTACTCTAGATGCGCCGTTATACGTATTTTAAGAAAATTCAGATAGTGGAATTTATAAAGCCAGTATCAAGGCGAGAAATAAAAATACGGAGAATGGTGTAGATAGAGTGAAAAACAAAGCGGTCAAAATTTTAGTGTACATAGAAGTACATGAATTTTGACCGTTCTGCAGTTTTTTACTCTAGATGCGCCGTTATACGTATTTTTAAGCGATGATATTAGGCATAATCTTAGCCTCAACCGATTTAATTTTGGTTTTGAGGCCGCTACGCAAAGAGTTCAGTTGTTTAGCTTTGAAAAAATCAATTGTCTGGTTATTGCGCACCAGATGACGAATGTCCGAACAAACTCTGCGCTCTTCCAACTTTAGCTCGCACAATTGCATCTGGAGTTTGCTGGTCTGATTTTTGTTAAACATAAACGTTGAATCCTTTCAAGAAATCAAAAAAAGTAGATTAAAATGCATTTTTTACTGGAAACTTCCTCAGAAATCTGTATTAGTATACATCAAAACAGATAAAAAAGCAACCCAAAAAGGAGTATTATATAACATGGATAAGAAGAAAAGACTTGGAATCCTCACCAGCGGTGGCGACTGTGCCGGTTTGAACGCAGTTATCAGCGCAGTTGTTGAGGCCGCCTCTGAGAAAGGTTGGGAAGTATACGGTATTCATAACGGAACAGACGGAATCACCCAAAAACCGCATAGCTATGAGGTGTTAACCATTCATAATTTTTCCGATTCTCCCTGGCCGCGGTTGAGCGGATCTTATCTGGGCTCTCTAAATAAGGGTGTAAAGATGGAATCTCTGGAAGATATGTCTCAGCGATTCGCCCAAGGCGTAAAAGATCTTGGCCTTGATGCCGTAATTGTTGTTGGCGGTGACGGCAGCATGAACATTGTTTCCAACTACTGCAAGGGTAGCCTTGTTCGCATGATTGGTATTCCCAAAACCATTGATAACGATACACCTATCACCGAATTTTCGGTTGGTTTCCAGTCTGCGGTACAAGTTTGCACCAGCGCGGTAGACAGTTTGGAATTGACTGCCCGCTCTCATAACCGCGCCTTGATTATGGAAGTTATGGGCAGAGACGCCGGCCACCTGGCCATGCATTCAGCTCTTGCCGGCCAGGCAGATGTCTGCTTGGTACCGGAAATTCCCTACACGATTGACGGTGTGATTAACAAACTTAAAGCCATCAAAGCCAGCGGCCGCAATCATGCTGTTATTGTTGTATCGGAAGGCATTAAAACCGAAGACGGCAGCCATATCTCAAGCAAAAAGAACATGGTTGGCGAGGCTGTTTACGGCGGTATCGGCCAATATTTGTGCTCAGAAATCAGCAGTCGCTACAATGAATTTCAGGTTCGTGTAACCACATTGGGGCACGTTCAACGCTCTGGTGTTCCGGTTGCCTTTGACCGTCTATTGGCTGCTCTGTATGGAGCCAAAGCCGTTGAGCTATTGGAAAACGGCGAAGACAACAAGATGGTCGTATGGAAGAACGGTCACGTTGATGCCGTTGCTCTATCTGAAGTTGTCAAGAGCGGCACCACCCTGCTCGACCCCAACAGCGAATATGTCAAAGCCGCCAAGGCTCTGGGCATGTATGTTGGTGAAATATAAGGATATATTATCACAACTAAAAAAACCGCTCTAAGAGCGGTTTTTTTGTGTATAGCAAAAGCCCCAAAGTCCCATTTTCTCCCCAATACGATATGTATTTTTTCATCAGCTTGGTTGAAAATCCACAAACGCTGACTAGGTATAAATGCAGCCGACCTAACAAATTCGGTTCTTTTAATGTTAACCATAAATAAGGAGAAAAGATATGACTGAAGGCGTACGCTTTCCGACTTTTGCGTTCATCACCGGCGGTGCCGGCCAAGCTGATGATGGTATTCCCCCTCAACCGTTTGAAACATTTTGCTATGACTCAGCTTTGCTGCAAGCCAGAATAGAGAACTTCAATGTTGTTCCTTATACCTCAGTTTTGCCCAAAGAGTTGTTTGGCAAGATTGTTCCACTAAATGACAAGATTGTAAGCCAGTTTAAACATGGTGCGGTATTGGAAGTCATCATGGCTGGCCACGGCGCCAATCGCGACCAACACAAAGCCATTGCCACCGGTCTTGGTGTTTGCTGGGGCAAGAACAAAAAAGGCGAGTTAATTGGCGGCTGGGCAGCTGAATATGTTGAATTTTTTGATACCTATATTGATGATGATATTGCCAAAGGCCATGCCGAAATGTGGCTCAACAAGTCATTAAACCATGAGCTTTCAATCCGTGGTGTTGAGAAGCACTCAGAGTTTCAGATGTGGCATAACTATGTCAATATCACCCAGCAGTTTGGCTACAGCCTGACCGCGATGGGTTTTTTGAACTTTGAGCATGCCGACCCGGCCAAAGCTTAGGCAAAAATATTCATCTTCCCCAAGATAACAAAGTCTTGGGGAAGATAATTTTAATTATCAACTTAAGGAACAAAACACATGAAAGCTACTCAAGCATCAAAAAGTGCTGCTCCCTCCGCAAATGAGAACAAATCAGGCGGGCTTGGCGTTTTTGCCCTTGCTGCCATAGTTGTCAGCTCCATGTTGGGGGGCGGCATTTACAGTCTGCCACAAAACATGGCTGCCGGCGCTTCCGCCGGAGCGGTTTTGCTGGCCTGGCTGATTACCGGTTTTGGTATATTTTTCATAGCCAGAACATTTTCTATTTTATCCATGGCCAAACCGGACTTGACCACCGGTATTTACTCATACAGCCGCGCCGGTTTTGGCTCTTATGCAGGTTTCACCATCGGTTGGTCTTATTGGCTGTGCCAAGTTTGCGGCAATGTTGGTTATGCCGTCATCACTATGGATGCTCTCAACTACTTCTTCCCGCCCTATTTTGCCGGCGGAAATAATTTAGCCTCTATCATCGGTGGCTCCATCATCATCTGGGGCTTTAACTATTTGGTTTTAAAAGGCGTTCGCCAAGCCAGCATTGTCAACGCCATCGGCACGGTTGTCAAAATTGTTCCTTTGGTTTTGTTTATATTGATTATGCTATTTGTTTTCCATGTTTCCAAATTTGACTTTGATTTCTGGGGCGAAGCCATTGCCACCAAAGCCAAGTTGGGAGATTTAAATACCCAAATAAAGAGCACCATGTTGGTAACCTTATGGGCCTTTATCGGCATTGAGGGAGCCGTTGTAATGTCTAATCGTGCAAAAAGTCCCAAAGATGTTGGCGCTGCCACCATCTTAGGCTTTGCCGGTTGCTTAATTATCTACGTGTTGCTCTCTTTGTTACCGTTTGGCTACATGAGTCAAGAAGAGTTAGCTAACGTGGCCAATCCCTCAACCGCCGGAATTTTAGAAGAGATTGTCGGTCGCTGGGGTGCATGGCTGATGAACATTGGTTTGCTGGTATCCGTCTTAACCAGCTGGCTGGCCTGGACTATGGTTACGGCGCAAATTCCGCAAGCAGCAGCACAAGACGGCACCTTCCCCAAAGCCTTCACCAAGGAAAACAAAAACGGCTCGCCGAGTGTTTCCCTGATTGTCACCAGCATTGCCATGCAGTTATTCTTGCTTTTGGTATATTTCTCCAATAATGCATGGAACACTATGCTTTCAATCACCAGCGTGATGGTATTGCCGGCTTATTTTGCCTCTTGCGCATACTTGTGGAAATTGTGTGAGGATGGAGAGTTTCCGCAAGGCATTATCTTCAAACGCTCCGGCGCGCTGATAACCTCAATCATCGGCTCGGTTTATGCTTTGTGGCTGATTTACGCCGCCGGCCTAAATTATTTGCTGATGGCGGTCGTCATCATTGCCTTGGGAATCCCGGTTTATGTCTGGGCACGCAAACAAAGCGCACCAAATGAGAGAGCTTTTTCTAATTCTGAGGCTGTTGGTGCTTGTATGCTGGTTTTGGTGGCAATTTTTGCCATATACGCCTTTGCCAGAGGCATCATAAACATCTAAGCAACAGGCAAATAACAAAAAAGGGGCTCACTTTTTTGTGAGCCCCTTTCGTTTTGACAACAAAAAAACCGCAATCACAGAGATTGCGGTAAAAAATTATATTGTTTTTTTAGAGTTTTTTTTTAGCCTCAGCAATCGCTTTGGCCTCAGACCTTTTAATGGCCTTCTTTTTCAGCAATAAATCCCACAGAATGGGAATATATTGCAGATATTTTCGGAGCCCACCACGGCGCCGTTTGATGAGGAAATGTCTTGCCAACAAATCCCCTGCCGCTCGGGTATCTTCATCAGGTTCGAACGGCTTAATCATGAAACTCCACCGGCTAATGCCGGTGGTATCATTTTAGTTCAAGCCAAGCTTGCCCCATATCTTCGCGCCCTTGGTGTTCAATGTAACGTTGTATCACTGCCTCGTTGATACCAACAGTACTGACAAAATACCCATCCGACCAAACACTTTCCGTACCAAAATAACATTTTTTAAGAAACGGATACGTCTTCTTCAAATCTCGTGCCGTATTAGATTTAATTATACGCACAACACTACCCACACTCATTTTTGGTGGAATGGATACCAGAAGATGTATATGATCTTTGTCATGGTTTTGTTCAATGAACTCTATTTGTGGGTAGTGTTCATGAATTTCTCCTAGCCGTTTCTTAAAAAATCCATATACGCCTGCATTAAATATCTTCTTACGGTATTTTGTCACTATCACTATATGATAATGGCAGTGATACACGCTATTACTCTGTTTTCTATATATTACCTGTTCCATATCTTCTTTATAGCGCGAAGATATGGGTATGTCTACATCTACCTGCTTATGCAGGTAGTGTTACGTTCGAATCATAAAATAAATATTAAAAATTTGTGTTAATACCTACCTTATACCATATTTTTTGTCCAAAACAAGTAAAAAAAGCACCTGCCACATAGACAAGTGCTTTTCTCGAGCTACAAAACTCCTAACTAAACTAAATCCCCGATATATGTATTTTAATTACCAATGATTATAATGAATTTTTTTCTCCTCAAAACGGTCTTTGGGTTGCGGCGGTACTTTTGCCGGATATCCAGCCACAACCAAAGCCAAAGGTTTCACATTTTCCGGCAAATTCAACAATTTTTGAAAGTGTGCTATACGGTCTTGGTGTGGATATACGGCACACCAACAACCGCCCAGCCCTCTTCCGTGCAAAGCCAGCAACAAATTCTCGGTTGCCGCTGAGCAATCAATGGGCCAAAAACCATCGTCACATTGTTTTTGCTCATCTCCGCAAACAAAAATAGCTGCAGAAGCCTCTTTCAAAAAACTTGCGTGCGGATGAGCCTTAATGATTTCCTCTTTTAAATTATCATCATCAACCACCACAAACTCCCACGGCTGACGGTTGCAGCCTGAAGGCGCATACATGGCAATCTTCAAGACATCATCCATATCCTGTTTGCTGATTTTTTTGCCCGGTTGAAATTGACGCACCGAGCGACGTGTTAATAACCCTGCTTCCAAAAACATAAAATGCCTCCCAAAATAAAATTGTAATAATAAGATAAGGATTTACAAAGCGTTTTACAAGCAAAAACCGCTCTTTTCAGAGCGGTTTTTTATTATTTCTTGAAAACCAATCGACCAGACTTCTTGGCAAAGACTTTAAGAGTTCGCAGATAACGTTTGCGCACGCCTCTTAGGTGGTCCACAATCATCTGGTAGAACAAGCGCTCGACATCATCTTTAGCGTTTTCAGCCAGCTCTTTTGCAGAGTTGACATTCACGCTAGAGGCAGCCACCACTGCTTGCGTCATAATCTTACAATGATTTTGTGCCACATCAGCCATTCCGGGATAGATAAAATATTTTTCTTTTGTATCTGCCCCACGCCCGGTCACTTCGACCACACCATAGTCCAACACAAAGACACTCGGTGCGCGCTCTGGCAAAACCTCAATCGGCGCCCTCACCGCCGGCAGCAAGACACCGGGCACATTTTTTTCCAAAAATATGCCGGTTGGTAATTCTATGGTTAGTTTCACATCACTACTCATTTCTTGCTCCTCTTAGCGTCAGCACTTAGGCAGCCTTCATTGTTTCGGCTTTTTTCAAAACATCCTCAATGGTTCCCACCATGTAGAATGCTTGCTCGGGAATATCGTCATACAAACCGTCCAAAATTCCCTTAAAGCCCTTGATTGTGTCTTCCAATTTCACAAACACACCGGGGGTGCCGGTAAATACCTCTGCCACATGGAACGGCTGAGACAAGAAACGTTGAATCTTGCGCGCTCTGGAAACGGTCAAGCGGTCTTCATCAGAGAGCTCGTCCATACCCAAAATGGCAATAATATCTTGCAAAGATTTATATTTTTGCAACACCTCTTGCACCCGGCGAGCCACACGATAATGTTCCTCACCCACAACCTGCGGATCCAAAACACGAGAGGTTGAATCAAGCGGGTCAACAGCCGGGAAAATACCCAACTCGGCAATAGAACGAGATAACACTGTTGTAGCATCCAAGTGCGCAAACGTGGTTGCCGGTGCCGGGTCGGTCAAGTCATCGGCCGGCACATAAACCGCCTGCACAGAGGTAATAGAACCGTTTTTGGTAGAAGTAATACGCTCCTGCATGGCACCCATATCAGTACCCAAGGTCGGCTGATATCCAACCGCAGAAGGAATACGTCCGAGCAAAGCGGAAACCTCAGAACCGGCTTGAGTAAAACGGAAGATGTTGTCAACAAAGAACAATACGTCTTGGTGAGCTTCATCACGGAAATATTCAGCTTGTGTCAAACCTGTCAAAGCCACGCGAGCACGAGCTCCTGGGGGTTCATTCATCTGTCCGTAAACCAAAACGGTTTTAGATTTATCACCTCTCAAATCAATAACACCGGATTCAATCATCTCATGGTAGAGGTCGTTTCCCTCACGGGTGCGCTCTCCCACTCCGGCAAAAACGGAATATCCGCCGTGCCCTTTAGCAATGTTATTAATTAATTCCATAATCAACACGGTTTTGCCCACACCGGCACCGCCAAACAAACCAATCTTACCGCCTTTAGCATAAGGCTCAAGCAAGTCAATAACCTTAATACCGGTCGTCAAAATTTGCGTTTCGGTAGATTGATCAACAAAAGAAGGCGCCGGGCGGTGAATAGGATAATGAAATTCAGACTTAATCTCGCCGCGTCCGTCAACCGGCTCACCGATAACATTAACAATACGCCCAAGCAAGGCCGGCCCAACCGGAACCTCAATCGGCGCACCGGTATTAACCACCTCTTGGCCGCGCACCAAACCATCGGTAGAGTCCATAGCAATGCAGCGAACAACATTTTCACCCAGGTGCTGAGCCACTTCCAACACCAAGTTGTTTCCATGGTTGTCACACTCCAAAGCCGTCAAAATTGCAGGTAAATCCTCTGTTTTATCAAAGCGCACATCCACAACGGCACCCGTCACCTGAGAGATATGCCCTAAGACCCCGGATTTTTTCTCTTTCTTAATTTCGGCCTTGATTTTTTTCACATCTTTTTTCTCTTGAGCCTTAACCTCTTTAATGGCTTTTTCCTGAGCTTTGAGCTCGGTGCTAGCTTTCAGCTTGGCTCCTGTTTTGGTTTTTGCAACCTTTGCAGAAGTCTTTGCTGTTTGTTTTTTTACTGTGGCCATTTAAGTTTCTCCTCTTAAATCAACTTATAAACATTTCGCATCAAAATCACAAAGCCTCGGCACCCGAGATAATCTCGGTCAGCTCTGTAGTAATTGCACCCTGCCGCAAACGATTATAACGCAAGGTCAACTTAGAAATCATCTCATTGGCGTTGCGAGTTGCATTATCCATAGATGTCATTCTGGCTCCGTGCTCAGAAGCTTGCGCATTGAGCAAGCTCTGAAAAAATATGGACGTCAAAAGCAATAACAATACATCGATGAGGATTTTTTGCTTAGGCGCATCATAATCATAAAAAGCATTATCCACCTTGTTATCAAAACGCTCGTCTTCCGTATCCAAAACCAGCGGAATAAACTGCTGAGCCACCACCTCACGGCTGATAGCGGATTTAAAACGAGTATAGATAAGTTCGCAAGCGTCAAATTCTTTATTGTTATAATCAGCAAGAACCTTCTCACAGATTTTTTGCAACTCTGAAAAATCGGCCCCTTTGGCAGCCACACCGCTCAAGACCTCAACTTCCACATCGGGCAACCTGTGCTTGAGAGCATCACCGGCTTTTTTGCCAATGCACAAGAGCTTGACCTGACGGCCATTCTTGCGCAATTCCGCCACACGTTGCATTGTTTCTCTAATAACATAGGCATTGTAGCTTCCGCACAATCCTCTGTCAGAAGAAAAAACAACCAACACATAACGCTCAAGATTTTCCTCCGGTCGCAACACCTTCGGAAATATATAGCGAATGTTGCTATTTTTTTCATCTTGCAGCATTTCCTTAAACAAACGCCCGGTAACGGTTAGTAAGTCTTGATGATAGTCTTGAGAGCGGCTCAATGCCTCTTGGGCTCGACGCAGCCGAGCCGCCGCCACCATTTTCATGGCAGAGGTAATCTTCTGCGTCGATTTAATACTCCCAATTCGGGTTCTGAGCTCTTTTAAGCCTGCCATATTCCTATGCCGCCTTTTCTAAAGTTTCGCCAAACCGTTTGGCAAAGTTTTTGTAAAACTCAGTTAACTTAGCCTCCAAATCATCGGAGATAACTTTTTGGTTAGTAATTTCATCAAAAAACTCCGGATGATTTGCTCTGATATCTTGCAAGGCTTTCTCCTCAAAAAGAGCCACCTTGTCGACCGGAATTTCATCCAAAAAGCCTCTGGCACCGGCAAAAATAGCCACAACTTCTTCAGCAACAGAAAGCGGCTTATACTGAGGTTGTTTCAACATCTCTGTCAAACGCGCACCTCTGGCCAACAACTTTTTGGTTGAAGCATCCAAATCAGATGCAAACTGAGCAAAAGATGCCATCTCGCGGTACTGAGCCAACTCCAACTTCATAGACCCGGCCACCTGTTTCATAGCCTTAATCTGCGCCGCAGAGCCCACACGAGAAACCGAGATACCGATATTAACGGCAGGACGTACACCCTGGTAGAACAAACCTGTTTCCAAGAAGATCTGTCCGTCGGTAATAGAAATCACGTTGGTCGGAATATAAGCAGAAACGTCTCCGGCCTGAGTTTCAATTACCGGCAAAGCGGTCAAAGATCCGGCGCCCTCATCATCGTTCATCTTGGCGGCACGCTCCAACAAACGAGAGTGCAAATAGAACACATCACCCGGATAAGCCTCACGTCCTGGTGGACGGCGGAGCAGCAAAGACATCTGGCGATAAGCCGTCGCCTGCTTGGATAAGTCATCATAAAAGATAACGGCATGCATACTATTGTCACGGAAATATTCCCCCATAGCGCAGCCGGAATATGGTGCAATATACTGCATCGGAGCGGGGTCAGAAGCTGTTGCCGCCACCACGATGGTATAATCCATTGCCCCATAGTCCTTGAGTGTTTTAACCACCTGAGCCACGGTAGAACGTTTTTGACCTACGGCAACATATACACAATAGAGTTTGTCTTTTTCAGATTTTGCCGCATCATTAATTTTCTTTTGATTGATAATCGTATCAAGAATGATAGCTGTTTTACCGGTCTGTCTGTCACCGATAATAAGCTCACGTTGTCCTCTTCCGATAGGAATAAGGGAGTCAACCACTTTCAAACCGGTCTGCATCGGCTCATGCACAGAGCGCCTGGGAATAATACCGGGAGCCTTCACCTCAGAGCGGGAAAACTCTTTGGCTTTAATCGGCCCCAAACCGTCAATCGGCTCGCCCAAAGCATCAACCACACGGCCCAACAATTCTTTACCAACCGGCACACTAACGATTTGGTCGGTACGTTTAACCATATCACCTTCTTTAATCTCCTGGTCAGAACCGAAGATAACCACGCCGACATTATCCTCTTCCAGGTTAAGAGCCATTCCCTTAACCCCGCTTTCAAACTCAACCAACTCACCGGCCTGAACTTTATCCAAACCATAAACACGGGCAATACCGTCTCCAACCGACAACACCTGTCCGACTTGAGAGATATCGACCTTCATTTTAGAGTTGGCGATTTTGTCTTTGATAATGGAAGATATTTCACTGGCAGATACCGACATTATTCTTCACCTTTCATCATAATTTCCAGACGGCTAAGCTTTGCAGCCACCGTATCGTCAAACATTTCCGAACCGAAACGAACCTTAAGTCCGCCAATCAGCTCAGGACAAATTTTATAGGCAACAGTTACCTTTTGCCCCAAAAGTTTTTCCAAAACGCCGACAAGTTTTTTATCTTGAGCGGAGGAAGGTTTTTTCACACTTTCAACCTCAACCTCGGCAACATTACTGTGCCGATAATACAGATGCACGAACTCATCCAAAATCGGCACCAAATCACCAAAACGGCGATTCTGGTAGATAACATCCAAACACCGCAAGGTTTCATCAGAAAGCTTCAACTTTTTAGCCACTTGCGTCAAAACGGAGAGTTTATCTTCATCTTTCCATAGCGGACAAACCATATATTTGGCAAACTCCGCATCTTTGCCGACCGCCTCGCGCAAAGCCAAAACATCGGCAAACACTTTGGCGGCGTTTTTCTTTTGCAAAGCCGCATCCAAAAGTGCCGTAGCATAAGTAACAGCTATTTTTGTTTTTGAAATTTTCTTCACGTCTTTAGTCTTTCGATTCCAAACTGAGCTTATCTTATACGCCAATTAGTTTCTTTTTTATTAATATAATTTTATTCACCATAAAAATCTATTTTCTTTAAAAATCAGAAGAAAGAATATGGGTCAATATCCACCTCCACACGGACGTTAGAAGGAATTTTCACCTTAGCCAACCATTGCTTCAAAACCGCCTGAATTGGTATATTTCTGGCAGTTTTAAGCAACAGCCGATACCGATATTTATTGCGCAGCATAAAAATAGGTGCCGGAGCCGGCCCGAGTGTGGATATATTCGTATCATTAAACGCGGCCTGTCCGAGCCATTGAGCCACTCTTTCCGTTTCTCCGGGATTCGCCCCCGAGACGATAACGGCGGCCAATTTTCCAAACGGCGGCATTTTCAATATTTTTCTGGTTTTCTTTTCCAAATTAAGAAATTCCGAGGCATCACCTTTTACCAAAGCCTGCAAAACGGCATTTTCCGGGTACAAAGTCTGCACATAAACAGTACCTTTTTTTTCACCGCGCCCGGCACGCCCGGAGACCTGAGAAAGAAGCTGATAAGTTCTCTCAGAGGCGCGCAAATCGCTTCCCATCAGGCCCAAATCGGCATCAACGATTCCCACCAATGTCAAAGCCGGAAAATGGTGGCCTTTGGCCAAAATTTGGGTTCCGATAAGGATATCCACATCGCCGGCTTCGGTTTCTTTGATAACATTGTAAATTTCCTGAAAATTCGTGGTAAAATCGCTTGAAAGCACACGCACCCTGGCCAAAGGAAACCGATATCTGATTTCTTCTGCCACCCGCTCTACTCCGGGGCCGCAAGCCGTAAGGCCGGATTCGGAATGGCATTCTGGGCAGCACTCGGGTATTTCGGTCATAAAACCGCAATGGTGGCAAACAAGCTTATTGGCACGACGATGCTCTGTCAGCCAAGCGGTGCAGTTTGGGCATTGGATTCTGTGTCCGCAATCACGGCAAATCACCAAAGGAGCATAGCCGCGACGATTCAAAAACAGCATTGTCTGTTCGCCCTTATCCAGATTTTCCTTAATCTGCTCCACCAAAGTCGGCGCCAACCAAGAAACACCCCAAGAGCCGCGCAAAGGCTTGTCTGCCTTAAGGTCGATGATTTTAATTTCGGGCAACACCGCCTCGGCATAGCGGCTTTTAAGCTTGAGCTCGTCATATTTGCCGGTCTCGACATTCACCACCGTTTCCAAATCCGGCGTTGCGGTAGAAAGGATGACGGGAATTTCCTCAAACTTGGCACGCACAACCGCCATATCTCGCCCTTGGTAGTTGACAACATCTTCCTGCTTAAAGGATTGATCATGACTTTCATCAACCACAATCAAACCCAAATCAGAAAACGGCAGGAATAAAGCCGAGCGCGCACCAACCACCACTCTTGCTTGGCCCTGGCAAACAGCTTTCCAGGTGTCGATTCTCTCTCTTGAGCCAAGAGCCGAGTGCCATTTAGCCGGTTTCACGCCAAAGCGCTTTTCAAAACGTCCGAGCCATTGGCTGGTAAGGCCTATTTCCGGCACCATGATAAGCACTTGGCGCCCCTGGCGCAGAGCTTCAGCCACAGCCTCAAAATAGACCTCTGTTTTGCCCGAACCGGTCACGCCGTTTAGAAGCGTCACCCTAAACCCCTGCCCGATTTTGCGGACCAAATCGTCGGCTGCAGACTGTTGTTCACCTGTTAGTTTAACTTTTTGAAAATCAACATCCGGGATACCAAATTGCCGTTTATCCTCAACCAACACCGGCCGCAAAACCCCGGCATCAATCAAAGTTTTGATAACCGGCTGCCCCACTCCGGCGCCTGCGGCAATCTCCCGCCGGTTAAGAGGCATCGGCTCTAAAAGCTTAATCACCCGCCACCTAGCATCAGAGTTTTTAAGCTTGGCCTCAGCCAAAGTCTTTCCCGAAAGCTCATAGAGAACATTCATCTTTGGATCTTCAAACACGCCTTTGACAGAAAGCACCATTTTCAAAACCAAACCCAAATAAGCCATATTATAAGAAGCCACAAAATCAACAAATTTCATTAATTCAGGCTCCAAGGGCGGCAAATTGATTCTTTCGGTGACAAATTTTATTTTATCTTCATTTAAGTTGGAAGATTTTCCGAGTTTCCAAACCGCCCCCACCAAAACCTCGCGGCCGAAAGAAACTCTGACCAACTCACCCGGCACAGCCTCTCCGTCGATTTGATAATCAAACGGCTCATTAAACGGCAACGGCAATAAAACCCCAACAATCACTCTCGTTCTCCTTGAGAAAAGAGCATAACAGCCTTGAATATTTTTCTCAAACATCTTTAAAATTTACACACAAAAAAAGCCCTAATCAACAGATTAGAGCCTAAAATTGAACACAAAGAAACTATTTTCCCAAAAGGAATACTTGTTCTATCTGAAGTTTTCCATTTTCAACCCGACAGTCAAAGCTGTCAAACTCGCGGGCGCAGATAACACGAGGTATTAACTCGGCCGGCAAGGATGGATCATCCAAAGCAATTTGGAAAGAAGAAGAATCAGAAAACACAACCGTTTTAAATAAACGATCCCCGATAGAATAAACCTTCTCGCGAGAAATCCAGTGTTCCTCGTAGTAAATTTTTTTTATCATACAAATACAAAATAAGTTAACAAAGAATTTAATCCTACCTCTTAAAGCATAGAAAGATTAATTTGTCAATCATATCTTAACTTTCCACGACTATACTGATTTATAATGAAACAAGAAATCAAATATAAGGCCTCCAAAGAGGTAATTGAGCTCATCACACGCTGGCAAACCTGGCTGCGCGATGAAAGACGCTATTCTGCTCATACTCTGGACGCCTACAGTCGTGATTTATCTTGTTTTTTTGAATTTATGCAGGGATATCTTGACCGCACGCCGACTTTGGCAGACCTGCAAAAGGCTGAAATACGCCTGTTCAGAGCTTTTTTAAGCTCCAGAGCTGCTCGGCATATCGAAAAAAGTTCAATAGCAAGAGAACTTTCAACCTTAAAAAACTTTTACCACTGGCTTGCCCGCAACAATATAATTGAAAATCCGGCCTTAGAAGTCATATCCTCACCTCGTCGGGCAAAAGTTCTGCCCCGTGCCGTAGATGTGGATGATGCGTTTAATATACTGGATATTGCCAAAGATTTTTCCAAAAAAGAATGGCAGGGTCTTAGAGATGTCGCCATTTTTACAATATTATACGGATGTGGTTTGCGAATTTCTGAAGCCCTGTCACTCAACTTGGATGATATTAATCATAATGATTTCCTCAAAATCAAAGGCAAAGGCAACAAAGAAAGACTTGTTCCCCTTCTGCCGGTGATTAAAGAAAAGATTGCTGCCTACCTTGCGGCTTGCCCCTACAATATCAAAAGCGGCGAATCTTTGTTTTTAGGCGCAAGAGGTGAGAGATTAAGCCCGCGGATTGTACAGCGAACCTTAGAAAAGATACGGGCATACTTGGGCCTTTCGGATAGTTTGACTCCCCATGCCTTACGTCACTCTTTTGCGACTCACCTTTTAGCAAACGGGACAGATTTACGCACCATTCAGGAGCTGCTGGGCCATGCGTCCCTTTCCACCACCCAGCGATACACTGATGTTCAAATCGAAACATTGCAAAAAGAGTATCACAAAGCTCACCCCTTGGAGCAAGACTAGCAAAAAAAATGCCGGGCATGGTGCTCGGCAAAGGCGTAAAAGAAAAAACCCGGCCGCTTGGCCGGGAATTCATTTTCTTATTTGAGCTTTTTCTCAACGAACTCTTCGTGTTTTTTAGACTTCTTGTCATATTTCTTCAAAGTCAATTTTTCCGGATGAGTTCTCGGATTCTTCTCAGCCAAATAAAAAGTTCCTGTACCGGCGGTACTTTCCAATTTAACTTTAACTTTTACTGCTTTTGCCATTTTTTTATACTCTTGTTGATATTAAGATTTTAAAACATTTAGGCGTAATATACAGTTTTTTGCGCCGCTGTCAACTATATTTTGCAAAATATTTATATTTTAAGCAGTTCGGCGGCAATTTCTTCTTCCAAAAGGCGGTCTTCTCTGGGCTCTTGGCCGCAATTTGCCTCTTTTCCGGCCGCAATCAGCTTAAAAATATCTTTATCATCGGGCATTTCATAAACACAAACATCCGGCGCCACCGCATTTTGGGCCAATTTTTGCCCCGAAGGCGTAAAGAAGTAAGAACTTGAAAGAGAAAGCACTCCTCCTTGCGGAAAATGAATCAGATTCTGAATGGTCCCTTTGCCAAAAGTCTTGGTGCCGACAACCTTGGCGCGGCTTTGCTCCTGCAAAGAGGCTGCCAAAACCTCTGCCGCAGAGGCAGTGTTGCCATCAACCAAAACCACCATAGGCAGCCCGTTGGTGATATCGCCGTCTTTTGAAGTGTAATAAGTTACCTCGTTCTCATTGCGCCCTTGCACCGAGACAACAATACCTTCATCCAAAAACAGATCGGCAATTTCAACCGCCGCAGAGAGCTGTCCGCCGGGAGAATTTCTCAAATCTAAAATAAGCCCCTTAGCCTCAGGATATTCACCTATTGCCTTAACAATTTCATCTTTGCTGAAATTATTAAACGCCCCGATTTTCAAAAACAGATTATCTCCCTCCATTCTGGCGCCAAAGTTCGGATGATGAGGCGCGCGGCCTGCATTTTCTTTTAGGCCGGGATAATATTTGGAATCCTTGTCTAAATTTGCCACAAAAGAATTCATAATCAAATCAAAGGCCTTAAAGTCGTTAGTTTGAGCTTCTCTTGAGGATTGATAAGCCAAATCCAAAACCTCTCCGCACAAGTCTACCCAAGCTGCAACATCATTGTCGCTTTCCGGCTTATACAAACTTTTGACAAGTTGCCCTCGATAATAAAGACTTATCTTATCATCATCGTTGCCAACCCGCAGATTCTTGTCCAACTGACCTATGCTTTTCAAAAAATAAACAGCCGTTTGTGCAGAGGTTACCTGCTGCACATATTGCGCCGGAACCTGCGCCAGCAAAACCCGCAGACTATCTTCCTCCGCCGCCAAAAGTGGCTTGGTAAAAAACAGGCCGAAAAATACTAACGCCGTGAGTGTCTTCTTGTGCATGCACGTCCCTTTCTGCCGGCTTTTTTCTCGGCAATTTTTGTTCGTCCTCGTCCACCCTTCATGTAATAATTTTCACCCTCCTCCGGATCTATGTATTTAAAAATCAAACCACCGGTAATGGGCGAGGCCTCAAGCAGTTTGGCTTTAATCACATCGCCAAAGTCGAAAGTCCTACCGCCAAACTCGCCGGCCAAAGAGGTATTTCCGTTTTCTAAAACATAGTCATCATCAGGCAGCGAGGAAAGCGGAATAAGCCCCTCCGCACCCAAAGAATTAACCCTCACAAAAACCCCGGCGCTGGATACACCGCTGACGCTAACCTCAAACACCTGCCCCAAGGCCGGCTGCAAATAGGCAGAAACAAATCTTGCTACCAAATCTCGCTCGGCATTAACGGCGCGACGTTCGGTCTCATTAATATGCTTGGCAATTTCTTCAAATTTGCCAACGGCATTTTTCTCCAAACCACCACCTTCAGGCAAACCAAGAGCGGCAATCAGCGCTCGGTGAATAAGCAAATCGGCATAGCGGCGGATGGGCGATGTAAAATGCACATAATCCCTGAGCCCCAAACCGAAATGCCCGATGTTTTTAGGACTGTATTGCGCTTGCGATTGCATTCTCAGCACCAACTCGCTGATACCTTGTTGTTCGCCCTCTTTCTCACATTTGGCAATAAGCTTGTTAAAATGCTCTGGCTTTAAGGCTGGTCTATCAGGTAGCCTCATTTTGAAACTCTCAAGCAGCCCTTTCATATCGGCCAATTTTTCTTCCGGCGGCAAGTCATGCACCCTAAACATAATCGGTTGTTTAGATTTCTCCAGAGTCAGAGCAGCTGCGTTGTTGGCCGCCACCATAAATTCTTCAATAAGCTGGTTGGAAACCAAATTTTCCTCCGGCGCAATGGATTTGATTTGCCCGTCTTTATCAACCTTAATTTTAATTTCCACCGTTGAGAGCTCCAACGCACCGCGCCCTTTTCTGGCTTTTGCCAAGGCCAAATAGGCCTCATATAAAGGAGCAACGAATTTATCAAGTTGGGGTAAGTGTCCATCAATGGCATCTTGCACTTGCCGATATGTCAACCTGGCGGCAGATTTGATAACCGCGCGTTTAAACTCAAAGGTCAAAAGCTTTCCTGCCTTATCAATCGTCATCAAACAAGCAATGGCGGCACGTGGTTTTTGGGGCATCAAAGAGCAGAGATTATTAGAGAGTTTCTCCGGCAACATCGGTACCACCATGTTAGGCAGATAAACAGAATTTCCGCGAGAATAAGCTTCTCTGTCCAAAGCACTCCCCGGCCGCACATAAAAGGCGACATCGGCAATAGCCACAATAAGGTTGAACCCAAGCGGTGTTTTTTGAGCCCAAACGGCGTCATCAAAATCCTTGGAATCATCTCCATCAATTGTCACCAAATCAACTCCGGTCAAATCAAGCCTGGAGTTAAAATCAAACTTAGGCAAGCGGTTTAGCTCTTGCATGGCTTGAGCGGAAAATTCATAAGGTATCTCATATTTTTCCAGCACCAAAGAAGCTGTTGCTTTGTTGAGGTCAAACGGCCCAAAATTTTTAATCACGCGGGCTTGTTTAAATTTTCTCTCACCGGAGAGTTCCACACTGACAAAATCGCCGTTTTTCACTTTGCCGCATTTCTCCAACAAATAATCCATACGTGCGTTTTTTTCAGCCGGTTTAAGATAGATTTTGCCGTCTCGTTTTTCAATAATGCCGTATATTTTCTGGCTTTCGGTTAGAGCTGTTTTCACCCTGGCGGTTGGCCTCACCCACCACAAGTCGCCATAGTTTGAGAGCTTGCCGACAAACTCATCTCCTTCGCCGAGTGGCGGTTTAATTCTTTTATTTTCAAGCACCAAAAGAGGTTCTTTTTTCCCCTTAAGACGAGCCAAAAGCTCTCCCCCCGGGGTAGTCTGAAAAACCTCAAAAACGCCTTCTTGCCCATCTTGGTAGGAAGATTTATTTTTTTTTAGCTTTTTCATTCCCTAAAACTCGCTTTCAAGGCTGTGTGGTCGGACGGTTTTGGGGCCAATCTTGGTGCTTTGTCAACCATGCAGGCCGCTAATTTATCAGAGGCGTAAGGAGAAGTGAAAAGATAATCGATTCGCATTCCCATATCATTTTGCAAGGCTCCGCCGGCATAGTCCCAAAAAGTGTAGCCGTTTTTAGTCGGATGCAAGGCTTTGAAGGCATCATAAAAGCCCAAATTTTGCAAGACACAAAGTTTTTGCTTAACCTCCTCACGGAACAGAGCATTTTTTCTAAAATCATCGGGATTGTAGACATCATCATCACGCAAGATGACATTAAAATCGCCCCCCAGCACAACCGGCTGCCTGAGCTCTAAAAGCTCTTTGGCATGGGAGAGCAAAGCATCAAACCACGAAAGTTTGTAGGCATAGCGGCTGTCATCATCCGGATTATTATAAGGAGGATTGCCGTTGGGAGCATAGATGGAGGCCACACGCCATTTTTGCCCTTTGACCTCGACTTCTGCCTCCAGATATCTTGCTTGTTCATCAGCAAAACCGGGAAGCCCTTCTTCTGTAACTTTAAGCTTGTGTTTGCTTAAAATCGCAACACCGTTATAACTTTTTTGCCCCAAAATCTTGGCATCATAGCCGGCAGCTTGGAGCTCGAAAAACGGAAAAGCATTAAATTCAGATTTAATTTCCTGCAGCAGCACAACATCGGGTGCGGCCTTTTGCAGCCAATCGAGCAAATTCTCGATTCTGGCGTTGATAGAGTTCACATTATAGGTTGCAATAATCATCATTAACCCTTTATTATCAGAATTGAGTATAGAGTATAACAAAAATATAATGATTGAAAGTGAAAAAAACATGGCCTTAGCAACTTACGCCACCCAAGACAATGCCAGCCGCGGACGCCAATACCCGGATTATGCGGCAGATATCCGCTCCCCCTATCAGCGAGACAGGGACAGATTGGTTCACTCCTCATCTTTTAGAAGGCTAGACGGCAAGACACAAGTTTTTGCTTATCATGAAGGTAAAAATTATCGCACTCGCCTCACCCATAGCATAGAGGTTGCACAAATTACCAGAACTTTGTGCCGCAATTTGCAAATAAATGAGGAATTGGGAGAGGCAATAGCCCTGGCGCATGATCTAGGCCACGCTCCTTTTGGCCACGCTGGAGAAAGAGGCCTCAACATTGCCATGAAAAAGTTTGGTGGCTTTGACCACAACGTAAATTCTCTGAAAATCATGACCAAATTAGAGATACATTATCCTGATTTTAGAGGCCTGAATTTAACATGGGAAACTCTAGAAGGCACCGTCAAACACAACGGCCCCATAAGCAAGATAAAAAACAGCTATCTCAAAGAGTTCAACAAAAAGTTTGACTTAAAGCTGAAAGAATATTCCTCTCTGGAATCACAAATAGCCTCCTTTGCCGATGACATAGCCTATAACAATCACGATATTGATGATGGTTTCCGTGCCGGATTTTTCAGCATCGAAGACCTGCGGCGCCTTCCCTTTATTGCCAAGATTATAGACAAGTTCGATAAAGAAAATCCTTGTTGTTCAGACAATATCAGAATTTATGCCATCACCCGCCGCCTGATTGCGGATATGGTATTTGATATTATAAAAACAACCAAAAATAATTTGAAAAAATTTAAGATAAAAAGCGGCGATGATATTCGCTCTCAAAAGCATTTCACGGCTAATTTCTCAGAACAAATGCAGCAAAACATCGCGCTTTTGCATGAGTTCTTAAAAGACAGATTTTATACCATCACGCCGATTGCCCGCATGGATATGAAATCTCAAAAAATTGTAGAAAATTTGTTCAACGTATTTATGGAAGATTATCGCCTACTCCCGGTAGAAATAAGAAAAGACCTGAGTTCTTCAACTCCGGACAACGTTTTGGCAGAAACAATCTGCACTTATATCGCCAACATGACAGATATGATGGCCATAGAAGAGCACCAAAAACTTTTTGATGCCTACCGCAGATTCTAGATTTTTGTTAATTGATTTTAAAACATTTTCTTTTAGCATGAAGGCATTGGAAAATTAAAATTCAAGGAGCCAAGAAATGTTTGCAAACTTTGATGATAATAAGAATGACGATTTTCTGGATGAATTTCGCCAAAAGTTAAACACCGATTCGAGCGAGAGTTTTGAAGAGCGCAAGAACGAGATTAATCGCTCCAAAAACGTATTTATCGGAACAGTTTCAGGCATTGCCTTGGCAGCTGTTGTCGGTTGGTTTGTTTTGTCTCCGCGCTATGCCGAGAACAACTCTGCCGATATTCCGGTCATTCGCCGCCCACAAACAGCCGTAAAAGTTCAACCAGCAGAACCCGGCGGAATGGAAATTCTCAATCAAGACAAATCTGTTTATGATATCATAGAGAAAAAAGAAACCGATACTCCCAAGGTAGAAAATTTGCTTCCACCACCGGAAGAACCGCAAATGCCGGTAATTTCAGCCGTGCAAGAAACAGCTCCTGTAGTTGAACAAGCAGAAGAGATTATTAAGGTGGCAGATGTAAAAGTTGCCCCGGCTCCCGTTCCTCAAGCTGCACCGGAAGAAAAAACGGTTGAGGCTCCCAAAACCATAAGCCAAGCCGCCGCAGAAACCAAAGCCCCCATAGCCGAGGTTAAGACGGCAGAAAAAGCTCCGACACCAGTCGCAGAGCAACAAAAAGAGGCTCCCAAAACAGAGAGCAAACAAGAGGCCAAAACAATTGCCGTTACCGGCCCTTGGCAGGTACAATTGATATCCTCCCCCAACCGCAAAGCCGTAGATACCGCTTGGGATGGCTTGGTAAAGAAATACCCGGTATTACAAGGTCAATCAAGAGAAATCGAGACGGCTGATTTAGGCGCCAAGGGGACTTATTATCGCCTCAAAGCCGGTGGCTTTGCAGACCGTAGCGGCGCAGATAAGCTTTGCAATGACATCAAGGCTCTTGGCGGCACCTGTATCGTAAAGAAAAAATAAGATGCTGATAAGTATTGTCGTCCATTTTGTGCCAATAATCTTAGCCATCGTTTTGCATGAACTGGCTCACGGATATGCGGCATACCTTTGCGGCGACAATACGGCAAAAGCAAATAAGCGCTTGTCATTAAACCCACTAAGACATGTGGATTTGTTCGGAACTCTAATAGTGCCCACTCTTCTAATCTTAGCCAAGACCGGCTTTGTTTTTGGGTGGGCCAAGCCGGTTCCCGTCAACTACAATAATTTGCGCAATCAAAAAAGAGACATCATCATTGTTGCCTCTGCCGGAATTTTAATGAATTTGGCTTTGGCATTTGTATCTGCAATTTTGCTAAAATTGGCTCCCTATATTGGTCATATGCTCACCCAAGGGATAGTAACACTTTTTCTGCTCAATATGGTTATTTACAATGTTGTATTAGCGGTATTCAACGCTCTTCCCCTGCCTCCGTTGGATGGATCCAAAATCCTTCTTGGTTGGTCAGAAAATGAAAAGATTCAGCGTTTTCTAGACGCCAACAGAGAAGGAACAATGTTTATTATTTTGGTGGCATTCATCATTCCGCTGGGGGCAAGATATTTAGGCTATGACTTCAACCCGTTTGGTTACTACATGATAAAAGCCTCACAAGCTCTAATCGGACTTTTCATCTAAAGGAGGAAGGAATGAGCAAAGAAATAATGCCGGCCATTCTATCCTGCTCGGGTTATGAGCTGACAGATGAAGAAAAAAACTTCTTTAGCCGAACCAATCCTCTTGGAATAAACATTTTCGGTCGCAACATAAAAAATAAAGACCAATTAAAAAAGCTGATAAAAGAGATGAAAGAGGTTATCGGCAGAGAAGATGTTTTGATAGCGATAGACCAAGAAGGCGGGCGAGTTCGGAGATTACGGGAGCCGGAATTTGAAAGCTATGCGGCTGCCATAGATATTGGCCGCCTCCCCTTGCCAGAGGCGAAAGAAACTGCCAAATTGCACGCAAAGCTGATTGCGGAAGATTTAAGAGAATTAGGAATAAATGTTGACTATACCCCGGTGCTGGATTTGGTTTATGAAGATACAACGAGTGCGCTTAAAAGCAGATGCTTCAGCTCAGATGAGAAGATAGTAGCTGAGTTGGGCAAAGAGGAAGTAGATGCTTTCATCGGTTGCGGCATACTCCCCTGCATCAAGCACATGCCGGGCCATGGCCGCACCCAAACGGATCCGCATTTAGGCTTGCCGATATTAGATCAAAATTTGGAAGAATTACAAAAAGATTTTTACCCTTTCAAGCAATTAAAAGATTGCCCATTAGGTATGACAGCGCATATTGTTTTAAGTGCGGTAGATGATAAATTGCCCATCACTCAAAGCAAAAAAGGGATAGAAGAAATTATCAGAAAAGAGATTGGCTTTGAAGGCTTTTTGATTTCAGATGCCATAGACATGAAAGCACTGAAAGGCAGTGCCGGAGAAAAAGCGGCAAAAGCGCTTTCAGCCGGCTGTGATAGTGTCTGCTATGCTTTGGGAGATTTGGCAGAGATGGAAGAAATAGCAGCCTCTGTGCCGCCAATGTCGGATAAATCACTAGAAAGATTTGCCAAAGCCGTAAAAATGATTCATAATAACAATTATTATAACAAGAATAGGCAAGAAGATATTTCCCGCTATAAGAAATTAATCGGAAATATTTCGCCCTACCAAGAAAATTACGATGCAACCGAAGTTCTAAATCGCTTGCAACAAAAATAAAACAACGAACAAAGGAGAAAACAGATGTTAACATGGATTTTAATTGCTATTATTGTAGCAGCCCTCTTTGGAGTTATCAATTTTGATCAAATTCGCGAATGGCTGATAAAGATGTGGAAGCAATACTCACCTGAGGCCAAAAAACTTCTCAAACAAGCAAAAGAGAAAATTGAAGAACAAAGAAATAAGAAAAAAGACTAACCCAAAACCCCGCCGCAAAGCGGGGTTTTAATTATGAAAAACAATCTCTGCACCTTTCCTGATATGGGCGATATTTTTTGTCCAAACAATTCTCTTTGCCTTCGGCCTCGGTTTTATAAATTATTTATTGCCAAACCGTTCAATATCTGCTATAAAGCCCCTGTCATTAAGCTATATATTCAATTATTCTAACTTAAAAATCATAGAATTATGGAAAAGCAAGTCAACGCTACTTCAGAAGTTCACGATGAAAGAGAGTTTGACCTCAACGGTTTTTGCCGAAACGGAAGCAGGTATAATGCTGAGGGTTACGACCAAAGAGGCTTCAGACGAAACGGCATCCACCGTAATGGCACTCCATACGACGCTGAAGGCTACGACCAAAACGGCTTCGACCGTAATGGCATTCACCGTAATAGAACCCGATATGATGATGAAGGCTATGACCGAGAGGGTTACAACTCTTTTGGTTACGATCGGAGTGGATACGACCGTGATGGTTTCGACCCTAGTGGTTACAATTGTGAGGGCTACGACCGAAGAGGGTTCAACCGAAAAGGCCTCCACCGTAATAGAACTTGGCGTGACGACGAAGGCTTCGACTGTAAGGGGTTTGATTGCGAAGGCTACGATCGTGAGGGGTTTAACCGTGATGGATACGATCGAGAAGGTTACGATCGAGAAGGCTTCGACCGCTGGGAGCGTGACCGAAGAGGTTTCAGCCTTTTTGGTAATTATCGTCACAGAACGCCATACGACAATGAAGGTTACGACAAGAGAAGCTTCGACAGTAAGGGCATCCACCGGAACGGAACGCCATACGACGATGAAGGTTACGACCGGAGGGGTTACGACCGTGAGGGGTACGACCGCAATGGTTTCGATCGTAAAGGATATGACCGTGATGGTTACGATCGAAGAGGTTTCAACCGAGAAGGCACCCACCGTAACGGAACTCGGCGTGATGCTGAAGGTTACGACCAGAGAGGCTTCGACAGTAAAGGCATCCATCGTAACGGAACCCGGCGTGATGCTGAAGGTTACGACCAGAGAGGCTTCAGCTGGGCTGGTATCCATCGCAACGGAACTCGGCGTGATGCTGAAGGCTACGACTGGAAAGGATTCGACCAAGAAGGCATTCACCGGAATGAAACCCCGTATGATGATGAAGGATACGACCGAGAAGGCTACGACCGTGAGGGGTATGACCCTTGGGGACGCGACCATGAAGGCTACGATCGTGAGGGCTTCGACAATAACGGCTACGACCGAGAAGGTTTTGACCGGAGAGGCTACGACCGAGAAGGTTTTGACCGCAGAGGCATCCATTATCTGCTTGCCAGCCGTAAACCTGACAGCTCTAAAAACTGATAACAGAAACTCCCGCATAAAACGCGGGAGTTTCTGTTATAGCAAACCCCACACCAATCAATTTCATCCCACAGTTTTCGCCTCAAACGCCCCTTCCCCACAGTTCATCCGCCCCATACGACAACTAAAATAATCCACTAATTCCTTGATTTTATAAAACTATCATGTTATATTAATAGTTGAGGTTTGAAGAATTGAAACCGTATATTTTGTTGGAGAAGCCACATGAACATCAGCGCAACCAGAAAAGTTGGCAGTTCAACCTCGGCCTCTAGGACCGAGCGAAATTATGCTGCCGGACATCCGAACTCACAATTTGTAGAAAACATTGATACCAGAAACAATGTGCTGGTTCGTGACGACACGGACGGTCACAGCAATAAAAACTCTTACAACGCCCAAAAAGAAGAAACGGAGAAAAACACAGAAATATCCCCCTCCGTTGCCTATGTCAAAAACAGCATTGAGGCACTGGCTGTCAGCGGTGTTTTTGATGAAAAAGAAGATGAAGAGCAAGACAAGAAACACGCCAAAAGCAAAGTTGGCGTTTACGATAACAACCAATCAATCATCCGCGATGAGGAATTAGAGCGCACGGGCCGCAACTACCTAAAACATTTTTACGAAAAGAACGAACACCTTGTTGATGTAGATGAACTAATTTAGCAAAACTCTAAATAGATATCCCCCAGTAAACTGGGGGTTCTCTAGAAAAGGCACCATATGGTGCCTTTTCATTACAGCTCCAAACGGAGCTGACCTAAATCCTGGCG
>CASERH010000017.1 GCA_949290295.1 uncultured Pseudomonadota bacterium
GTTATTCGTCATACCAAACAAGTACGCTTATATCCCCGGCTCCCCAAAAGAGGAGTTATTTCGCTGTAAAGGAGTTTCGATACTCCACAGACGCAACTCGCGTCTGCACTGGTGATATTAGAGCAGAAAAATTAAAATGCAATTAATTTATGTGAGAGGGCAAAGATTATTTGAATATGGCACTCAAGGTTAGCAAGCCGTAAAAAGCCACCGTGAGAGGTGGCTTTTTAGCCTTGCGAATAACAGCTAAGTCATGCCTCCGGTCGCTTGACCGGCGGGTTACAGCGGAGTTATCGGAGTGCGCGTCCGCACCGCTCCAGGCCGTCGTCTGGGCACGTGCGCTAGCGAAACGAACTTTGTGAGTTGAGCGAATAACAGCTAAGTAACGCCCCTGCCGGCTTCGGCAGTTAGTAGGAGGCTTCGATAATGCGTTGATGACGCAGTTCATCCAGGTCATAGTTAGCCTTAAGATTGAGCTGCGGAGCGACAGCGGTAATGATTTTGGATGCTGTGGGCACGGTGTTCCAACCGGCAGCGGTAAAGCCCCAAGTTTCCTTTAATGCCTGAGGCTCATCCATCATGACGATGAGGGCATATTTAGGGTTAGATATTGGAAAGGCCGAAACAAAAGTTGTGCGAACTTTTTTATCAACATACTTTCCTTGGGCAGAGAGTTTGTTAGCAGTTCCGGTTTTGCCGCCGACCTCATAGCCAGGCACATTTGCACGTCGGCCAGAACCTTCGGTAACCACCAGACGCATTAACTTGCGCATAGCTTTTGAGGTGTTAAACGAAATAACCCGATGTCCCTCTTTTCCCTTGGCGCTGCCTTTGATGAGCGAGGGGCTGTGATAAATGCCGCCGTTGATCACGGCAGAATATCCGGTAATAACGTGCAAAGGCGAAACCGCAATACCATATCCATAAGCAACGGTGGCAATGGTGCCTTCCCCCCAACGCTTGGGAACCAGAGGATATCCACGCTCGGCCACCTCGATGTCTAAAGGCTCAAAGAAGCCGATTTTTTCCAAGAAATTGCGTTGTTCACTGCCGCCGACTTTCAAAGCCATTTGCGCCGAGCCGATATTTGAGGAATAAACCAAAATCTCAGGCACCGAGAGCCAACGATTTTCACCGTGATAATCTTTGATGACGTTATATTTGAGCTTAAGAGGTTGAGTGGCATCAAAACTATCAGTTACTTTAACTTTTCCGCTTTCCAAAGACATGGCGGTGTTAAAAATCTTAAGCACGGAGCCGGGTTCATAAACCCCTTTGGTTGCCATATTAAACAAGGCACGCTCATCTTTGACTCTGTTGGTGTTAGGGTCAAAATCAGGCAGAGAAACCATAGAGATAATTTCAGAGGTGTTAACATCCATTAAAACAGCAGTGGCCCCTATGGCATGGAATTTATCCATTCCTTCTTTTAAGAGCATGCGGATTGTGTCTTGGATGCCGACATCAATGGAGAGCTGCAAGGGAATATCAGACTGGGTCAAACGCTCATCCATGGCTTTTTCGATTCCGGATATTCCTTCATTGTCGATATTGGTGGAGCCGATGATATGAGCCAGCAGATTTTTGTGCGGATAGACACGTTTTTCGCCGTTTTCAAACTCAAGCCCCGGAATACCGAGATAATTAATTTGGTATTGCTGAGAAGGAGTAAGATTGCGTTTAAGGTAGACAAAGCTTCCCTTTTGCTTGAGCTTTTTCAGCGTCTGCTCAAAGTCCAAATCAGGCAGGGCCATAGCCAGTTCATGAGCAGCTTTTTCCGGGTTTAGGACCTTGCGCGGATTGGCATAGAGATTAACCGTTGGCAAAGAGGTTGCAATAATGGAGCCGTTACGGTCGATGATATCTGCTCTGCGAATCGGGTTTTGAGCAAAAGTCACTTTATGGTTTTCTTCATCAGATTGAAGATTGGGGATGACGCAGACATCAAAAAGTCTCAAGGCAATGGTGAGATAGACGGCGCTAAAACCCAAGACAGCAAAGACAACACGGCTTTTGCAAGTAGACAACGGGTCCTTCTCGGTTGAAAGACTGCTGTTAAAAGACACCGTCCTATCTACTTTAATCTCCTCGCCGGGAAGATAGAAATCTTCCTTGCTTTTTCTGGAAAAATACTTTCCGAACATTCTCTGCTTCTGCCCATACTTGCGTTAACTATCTCTGAGCGTTTGTAAGTCTTTTCAAGCCCTTATTTTGCTCAGCATAATTAGAAATATTTTTTCTGGCGGCGACTTTGCGCGATTCGCCGTCTTCATGAGAAAATGGTAACGCAGAATAGTTAATAATTTGTTCAGCTTGGACCGGATTTAGAGAAATATGTTTTGCCACCAACTTTCGCAATCTGGAGGGGTTGTTGAGGTGAGACCACTCAGCCTTCAAAACATGGATAGATTTGATGTCGTCTTGAATATTATGGTTGATGGAATCAAGCTCATTTTCAAGCTCCTGAACCATGTTTTTCATGACCAGGGAACTAAACCCGATAAGGCAGGGCAAGGCAATCCACAAGGCCAGAGTTGCTAATTTGGTGCTGTTCATATCTTAAAACTCCTTCTGGAAGTTGGTGTTTTTGACGGCATATCTAAGCTTTGCCGAACGAGAACGAGCATTGAGCCGCAACTCCTCTTCTGAAGGAGTAATGGCCTTTGAGCATTCGGCAAAAATATGGTCGTCATGAGTTTTGATTTGTACCCGATAACGCGAAACATGGCGCGCTTTAGGGGCGTTTTCCTTAAAAAATGTCTTAACAATACGGTCTTCCAAAGAATGGAAGTCCACAACCACCAGCCTGCCGCCTGCAACAAGGCGAGAGGTGGCGGCCTCAAGGCCGAGGCGGAGCTCGCCCAACTCATCATTGACGGCAATTCTGAGCGCCTGAAAGGTTCTGGTAGCCGGGTCAATACCACCTGGGGTGCGGCGGACAACGGTGTAGATGATGTCAGCCAGCTCCTTGGTGGTGGAGATGGGGGATTTTTTTCTGGCCTCAACGATTTTGCGGGCAATTTGGCGAGATTTTCTCTCTTCGCCATAGTTAAAGATGAGGTTGGCCAAATCTTCTTCCAAGAGAGAATTAACCAAATCAGCCGCGGTTGTGCCGCTTTGAGACATCCGCATATCCAAGGCGGCATCTTTGGCAAAAGAGAAACCGCGCTGAGCTTCATCCAGCTGCATGGAGGAAACGCCGATATCAAAAACGGCGCCGTCAACAGCCTCGGGAACAAGTTGGGCAAATTGGCTAAAGCAGCCTTGGCGAAATTCAAAACGGTTGGGATAAAGTTGAGCAACTTCTTGTGCTCGCTGGCAAACGGAAGGGTCGCGGTCAAGGGCGATAACCTTGCAGTTGGCCGCGTTGAGAATAGCCTCACTATAGCCGCCGTTGCCGAAAGTGGCATCAACATAGGTTTTGCCATTCTGAGGGGATAAGGCTTTCAAAACCTCAGGCAACATAACCGGAAAATGTTTTTTGTAGTTAGGATTCACGGCCGACCTCCTTAAGAGAGGGGCGAACTTTGAGTACTTGTTCACGAATCCTTTTTTCCTCTTTTTCCCAGTTTTCGGGGTTCCAGATTTGGAACTTGCGGCCTTTGCCGACAAACACGGCGCTGTCAGTAATTTGAGCGTGCTTTAAGAGCTTTTCTGAAAGCATAATTCTTCCCGTGGAATCGAAAGGATAACGCTTGGCATCGCCAAAGACCAAGTTGGTGAGGTCATCCTGAGTGGCGGAGAAGAAATCAAGCGAATCTTCCATCTGGGTGGCGAGCTTGTCGAGCAAGTCTTCCAGGCAACCCTCAATGCAAGGGGAGGAAAGGCTGCGATAGCACACAATCTCGGAGCCGGTTTCTTTAACAATGGCGCGGTAATCGGCGGGCAGGGAGACGCGGCCTTTGGCGTCTACCTTGTTCAAAACAGTATCCATAAACAGAAACGTTTTGCGCACTTTTTTGGGCTCCTGGTTAAAAACTCATCATGTTTATGGTATAACATGGGAAAACATGGGAATCAATGGGAATTTTTAGTAATTTATTAACTGTTCTATGTTTGTTCTATAAAAATATGTATTTATAAGGCGCAAGCTGGCGCAAACCCTGGCTCAAGCAAAAAATAAAAAAATGGGGATATTTTTTTAATAAAATTAGATCAAAAACATTCTTTTTTTTAGACAAATTTTGTGCTATACTAAAAGCGTTAAAATATTAAATGTCGTTTAGGTGGAAACAGAGGCTATTTACCTGAACTTATGTTGTTGCCTCAAATTATTAAAAATATGAAATGTAATGAAGTCTTCCGGACGAAGGACAATGTTTTTCTGACTCGTATTGAAGCAGCAAAAGCCGCTGAATTTAAGGGTAACTACATCACCGTTATCAATGGTGAAGCTGTCGCCGTCATCAACGGAAAAAAGGTGCCCATGCCTGAAACACTGATTAACGAAAACGGTGTCGAGTACATTTTCGTCGATTACGCAGAGCACGCCAAGAAAATGCTTAAAAAGCACGGACTTTACGTGGGACGCAAACAGGAAAACATCCGAGTTTGGAAAAACGTTAAACCGGGGGAATGTATCAAGACGGTGGTCGATGGGTACATTGAGCATCAGGTGGTGCTTGATGAGCAGCGTGTTGCAGCGCAGAACACTGTGAATAAGGAGTTCTACGGAATTCCTAAGACGGAGTTAGCTGCGAAGTACGAGTATTCACACTCGGAATTTGACTACGACGTCTACACGCCCAAAGCCAGCGCCATCAGCTACTGGGTCTACAGCGACGTCAACGTCTTCGGAGTGCTCTGGGATGGTCTGGAGTTCCTGACAACGCCGATGATAAACATCACCAACCCCAACGATGTATACGGTTGTAATTACATCGTATGGTGGGGAAATGATGGGCGTCTAGGCTCATACCAGGTTTTGGGGTACTATCGTGCCTGTGGCCAGAAGTATTACCCAGTTCCTGTCGGGAAGCCCGTCTCAGTGGCTTCGTCTCCCTTTACGCCGCCCAAACATATTGTCGTGGCATAAAATGTAGGACAATACAAAAAAACGTCGTTCCATAACGGAACGGCGTTTTTTTGTATGGGAGAGGCAGAAATGGCTTGCAATCTTTGGGCAAAATGTTATGCTCTTCAACCAAGGCAGCCGGATAGCTGCGCTGTGGTTTTATCCGCAGTGAGGAAAGTCCGGGCATCAGGGGAACATGGTACCAGATAACGTCTGGCTGGAGAGATCCAAGGGAAAGTGCCGCAGAAAATATACCGCCAAAGTTTTATCTTTGGTAAGGGTGAAAAGGTGGGGCAAGAGCCCACCGCAGGGCTGGCAACAGCTCTGGCATGGAAAACCCTGCCTGATGCAAGACCAAGTTAGGAGAGTGCAAGTGCCAGGTATTTTTTTGCTTTGCAAACTGTGCTATAAAGGGACGTTCTCCTCCCGCTCCAGAGGTGGGTCGCAACGAGCTGTTTAGTGATAATCAGCCCAGATGAATAGCTATCTCCCTGCTTGCAGGGAACAGAACCCGGCTTATAGGCTGCCTTTTTTATCCTAACATAAATATCAACGTGACACATAAAATACTTGTCAAATATATAATTTGCGCTAATCTGAAGTGCAGATTAAAAAGAGGAGTATTTATGAAACAACAGCATACTTTGGCAAAAGAAATAAAGATTGAAGGCATCGGCTTGCACTCCGGCTGCAATTCAACACTTGTTTTGCACCCCGCAGAGGCAGAAAGCGGCATTGTCTTTAGGCGCAGCGACATCGCATCACTGCCGCAAATTAAGGCCCTTTATTCCAATGTTGTAGATACCAGAAATTGCACCTGCTTGGGTGACAAAGAAGGCAACATAGTCTCCACCATAGAGCACTTGATGGCGGCTTTAAATGTTTGTGGCATAGACAATGCTTTGATAGATGTTAACAATGCAGAGCTCCCGATTATGGATGGCTCGGCACTGCCTTTTTATGAGGCTTTACAAAAAGCAGGCACAGTTGCCCAAAACGCACCTAAAAAAGTTTTGAAAGTGCTAAAACCTGTGAGTTTTGAAGACGACAAAGGAGCCAAAGTAGAACTGTTGCCCTCAGATGAGTTCAAGGTTTCTTTTGAGATTGAATTTCCTTCAAAAATTGTTGGACACCAGGAGTTTTCAGGCAAAATCGGTGAGGGAGTTTTTGCCTCTCAAATTGCACCCTGCCGCACGTTTTGTGAAAAATATCAGGTAGATTACCTCAAATCCATTGGACTAATCAAGGGCGGCAGCCTGGAGAATGCCGTTGTCTTAGATGGTGAGAGTATTCTAAACCCCGGCGGTTTCCGTCTTGAGAATGAATGTGTCAATCATAAGGTGATAGACGCCATCGGCGATATGTATACGGCGGGCTTTGCTTTGCAAGGAGAGTTAAGGGCCTCAAAAAGCGGCCACTACCACAACAACATGATTTTGCAAAAACTGTTTGCCGATTCGGCTAATTATGAAATTATTTAAGGGATAAAAGATGAAAAAACTTGCTTGGCTTTTTTGTTGTTTTTTGGCAATCACTGCTTGTTCCACCACCCCGGAGGCAGAAGAACAGCTCTCGGCAGAGAGACTGTATAACCGCGGCTATAAGGAGCTAAACAAGACTCAATATGCAAAGGCAGCTTTGAGCTTTGAAAAAGTTGAGCTTGAGCACCCTTATTCCAAATGGGCCACAAAGGCCAAGCTGATGGGGGCCTATGCTTATTACAAAGACCAAAAATACGATGATGCGATTTTAAGTCTGGACAGATTCATCAAATATCACCCCGGCAACAAGGATATTGCCTATGCCTATTACATGAAAGGCCTTTGCTATTATGAGCAAATCGTCGGCATTGAAAAAGACCAAGGTATAACCCGCCAGGCTTTAGATGCGTTTAACCAGGTTATCATCCGTTTCCCGGATACGGACTATGCCAAGGACGCCAAGTTAAAAATAGACTTGATTAATGATCACTTAGCCGGCCAGGAGATGGAAGTCGGACGTTTTTATTTGCGCCAAAAAAATTACCTTTCGGCCTTAAACAGGTTTTCGGTAGTTGTCAATCACTATCAAACCACCGGCCATATTGAGGAGGCCCTATATCGCCAAGCTGAAATTTATAAGATTTTGGGGCTGAACAAAGAGTATGAAGATGCGCTGAAAGTTTTGGGTCACAACTATCCCAACAGCAAATGGTATAAACGCGCACAAGAACTTTAAGGACAAGAACAGAAAATGCTCCGCTCATTATACATTCGCAATGTTGTGCTGATAGACAAGCTGGACTTGGACTTTGGCAGCGGCTTGAGTGTCCTGACCGGGGAGACCGGTGCCGGCAAGTCTATTTTGCTTGATTCTTTGGGACTGGTTTTGGGCAACCGGGCAGAAACGGGGTTGATCAGGAGCGGAGAAGATAAACTGAGCGTTACCGCCATTTTTGATGGGCAGGAGGGCAACACCCCGCTGCAAAATCTTTTGGCTGAAAATGAGATTGAGGGCGGCAGTGAAATCATCATCAAAAGAACTCTGGACAGAAATGGCAAGGGCAAAATATTTATAAACGACCAACCGATAAGCGCAAGGTTGTTGAAAGAAATAGGCCCTCTGTTGGTGGAGATTCACGGCCAGTTTGATAACCAAGGACTGTTAAACCCAGCCAACCATCGCGATATTTTGGATGCTTACGGCCAATATACGGAACTGTTAAATAAGGTGGCCGTGGCGTGGGAGGACTACCGCCGTGCCAAAGCCGAGCGTGCAAAGGCTGAAGAAGATTTGAGTAAAGCCAAAGAAGAAGAGGAAAACCTCCGCCACTGGGTCAAAGAATTAGAACAAATATCGCCCCTAAAAGGGGAGGAGGCAGAGCTTGCTAACCGCCGCCAAGAGCTGATGCACGCAGAAAAGATATTAGAGAGCCTAAACTATGCCTACCAAGCCCTAAGCGGCGATAAGGATGTTTCCTCAATGTTGCGGCAGGCCATGTCAGCGGTTGATAAGGCTAATCAATATGTCGGCGGCAAATATGATGATATTTATGCGGCGCTAGACAGCTCTTTGGTTGAAGTGGCCGATGCCTTGGAAAGGATAGAAAGCGCCTCTGCCGATATCAACCTTAACACCTCGGAGCAAGAGAATATAGACGAGCGCTTGTTTGCACTCAAAGATTTGGCGCGCAAGCACGGTGTCGGGGTGGATGATTTGGCAGATACTTTGCAAGAATTCAAAAATAAGCTCAACAGCATTGAGCTTGGCGAGGACCATATCAATAACTTGCGCCAAAAGGAGCAAGAAAGCAGGCTGAAGTATTTGGAAGCAGCAGGCCTTTTGCATGATGAGCGAATGAATATTGCTCAAAAGCTTGATGCCAAGATTATGGAAGAGCTTCCGCCGCTTAAAATGGAAAAAGCAAGATTTGTCACCGTGCTTGAGAAACTGCCGGAGAGCAGCTGGTCAGAGCACGGAACCGATAGCGTTTCATTTACGGTTTCCACCAACCCGAACTCCCCGCAAGGCCCCTTGGGCAAGATAGCCTCGGGCGGAGAGCTGGCAAGATTTATGTTAGCCCTGAAAGTGAATTTGGCTCAGAGTTCAAAGGTTGGCACCATGATTTTTGATGAGGTTGATGCCGGTATCGGCGGAGCCACTGCGCAAGCGGTGGGAGAGCGTCTAAGTCGCTTGGGAGCAGATGTTCAGGTTTTGGTTGTCACCCACTCTCCGCAGGTGGCAGCTCAGGGCCGTCAGCATTATAAAGTTGAAAAGAGCACTCAAGATAATATCACCACCACAGAGGTGTTTGAGTTAGACAACACCGCCCGCAGGGAAGAAATCGCACGCATGCTCTCAGGCGCTACCATCACCGGAGAGGCCAGAGCGGCAGCGGATGCCCTATTGAGCGCATAAGTAAATTTTGATAGTGCAAAATAAAATTTTTGCGCTAATGTAAAAAGCAATTGTTTTTTTAAGTTAAGGAAGAAGAAAATGAAAGTAAGAACTCGTTTTGCCCCGTCTCCCACCGGTTATATGCATATCGGCAATTTGCGGACGGCATTATATGAATATTTGATAGCCAAAGCCGCCGGCGGAGATTTCATTCTACGCATAGAAGATACTGACCAAAAACGTTATGTTGAAGGAGCAACCGAGATTATCTACAATACCTTAAAAACAGTAGGTATGAACTGGGACGAAGGTCCGGATATCGGCGGCAATTTTGGCCCTTATGTTCAATCGGAGCGCAAACCGATTTATGCTGAGTATGCTCACAAATTAGTAGAGCTCGGCGGCGCCCATTATTGCTTCTGCTCAAAATCTGAGGCTGATGAGGAAAAAAATGAGGAATTAAACATCAAGTTCAAAGATCCCTGCAAGCTGATTCCTTTAGAAGAGGCCAAAAAACGTGTGGCTGCCGGAGAACCTTATGTTATCCGTCAAAACATCAACAAAAAAGGCAAGTCCAAATACCACGATGAAGTCTATGGCGATATAGAGATAGACTACGATGAGTTAGACGAGGGCGTCTTGTTAAAATCAGACGGTTTCCCGACATATAACTTTGCCAATGTTGTTGATGATCATTTGATGGAAATCACTCACGTTGTTCGCGGCAACGAATACATTTCTTCTACCCCGAAGTATAATTTGATTTATGAGGACTTCGGTTGGGAGCATCCGCATTATGTCCATGTTCCCCCGGTCATGAAAGACGCCCAGCACAAGCTCTCAAAGCGCAACGGCGATGCCTCTTTCCAAGACCTTGTTGCCAAAGGCTACTTGCCGGAAGCCATTATTAACTATATTGCTTTGCTTGGGTGGAACCCCGGCACGGAAGAAGAGATTTTCTCGCTTGATGATTTAAAAAAGATTTTCACGGTGGAGAGATTAAACCGCTCTCCTGCGATTTTTGATATCACCAAGCTGACTTGGATGAACGGTTGTTATATCCGAGCCTTAAGCCCGGAGAAATTTCACAAGCTTGCAAGCCCTTATTATCAGGGAATGCCTTTGGGTGTTGACCAAGAGGCATTAAGCCGCGCTTTGCATCCTCGTGTGGAAACGCTTGGCCAAATTGCCGAGCAGACGGATTTCATCCGCCAACTACCGGATTATAGTTTGGATTTATATACCAACAAAAAAATGAAAACAGATGCCAACATTGCCAAAGAGGTTATGCCGGCAATTAAAGAGATTTTGTCCGCCCAACAAGATTGGAGCAACGATGCCTTGTTTGAAAGCTTAAAAGCCTTGGCAGAAAAACTCGGGGTTAAAAATGGTCAGGTTCTATACCCGGCTCGCATTGCCTTAAGCGGCAAGGAGACCACGCCTGGCGGCGCCACCGAGCTGGCTGTTATCTTGGGCAAAGAAGAAAGCTTAAGAAGAATAGACGCGGCCTTGGCAAAGTTATAAGGCTAGAGAATAGACAAAAGCCCTCTTCCATAAAAAGAAGAGGGTTTTCGTTTGTTTTTAAGGAATTTGGTGACAATTCCCTTTGATTTGCACCACCATCTGGGTTTTGAAATTATAAATAAAGATGGTGTTTTCCTTTTGTTGTAAAACCCAGTGGCGATTATCAGGATGTTGGCACAAGTTAAGCGCCGTTTCGCGGTTGACCGTCATGCCGGAGATAAAGCACTTCAAACCTCTGGCCGGCCTGAATGTTCCGTTGCTCAGGTAATATTGATTTTTAACGGCAACCCCGACCATTTGGTTGAGCTGGTTTTTGATAATATCAATACCTTCGTGAAAGCTCTTGATAATGTTCCAATCAATCTCTCCGTTGGCATAAATTGCGCCATAAATGGGTTCTGAAAATAATATTTCTCCTCTCATATCTTAATTATATTTAGTTTGAGGAGAATAAAACATATTTTGAAAATTTTGTCAATAATGCCAAGCAAGAAAAATCTTTAGTGTTTTTTTTCAGAGAAAAGCTCTTTAGCTTTATCAATGATGGAATCTTTTTGTGCCAGCTTGGAAAAGATACGAGTTGGTGATGCTGGCATAGGGTCTGTTTTGGTGATTTCCAAATATCCGGGTTGTGGGCGGAAGACAATATGCTTGAATGCATATAAAACAAAAATTCCGCTAAAGAAGGAAAAAGCCAAAACAAAAACAATCGGTCCCCAAAGCTGCATGAAATAGGAGATGATAATCGGTCCGCTCATCATGCCGATACTTTGCAGTAAGATGAGCATTCCGCTGGCTTCCACCCGCTCATCATCGGTAATTTTATCATTGAGGTGAGAAATGCAGATAGGATAGATAACAAAAGTTCCGGCGCCGAGCAAGAGCGCGCAAAGCATGAGCATAATGCCACCGTTATTGATAAAAAATTGCAGCCACGGAGCAACCAAAAACAACCCGCCGCACAGCCACATCATCACAAATCGCCGATCAAATTTATCAGAGAGTCTTCCGACTGGAATCTGTGCCAGCATTCCGCCCATAATGCAGAAGAATAAAAATATGGATGTGTCATATAAATTAAGGCCAATCTGTTCGGCATAAACAGGCCCAAGGGTATAAACATTACTGACCAAAACACCGCTGATAATGCAACCAACCACGCTCATGGGAGCAATCTTATAAATCTTGAATAAAGACATATGTTTATGGTGAGCCATTGCCGGAGTTGGTTGCCCCGTGAGGCTGACAGGCACTAAAGCCCAAGAATAGCAGACGGAAATCAGAATAAACAGAAGAAAACCTGAAGCATCTGGAATATTGAGCAACAGTTGACCAGAGGCCATGCCGCAATAGGTCATCACCATATAAACAGACATGATGGTTCCTCGGTTTTGGTTATTAGAGCAGGTATTAAGCCAGCTCTCAATGCACATCAGGCCGGCGGCCAAACAATAGCCCTCGCCAAAACGTAAGATTGCCCAAAACCAAGGGTTAATGGAAAAGGCATGCAATAAAACAAGAGAAGAGAGGATAGAAATATAGCCGGCAAAAGCTCTCACATGCCCAACCTTGTTTATGATGTGGGATGATGTAAGAGAAGAAACAATATAAGCCAGATAATAGCAAGATAAAACCAAGCCGGTATAAAAAGTCGGGGTGTGAGCCTCATTAAGGCGCACGGCCAAAACAGAAGAATTTAGGCCGTTGGCAATATACATGATAAAGGTGCCGATAAAAAAGGCCGCCAAAGGGGAAAGAAGTTTTTTTACCGCTTTGAGGTTACCAGCAAAATCCGGCATAAGTCATCCCATCCTTTCAATCCCCTTTGGGCAAAACTTAGGCAGCAGTTTTAGCCTCAGCCTTGAGCATAACCTCCGGGGCTTCAATACCCAAAAGATACAGATTAAGTTTTAAAATATCCCTAACCAATTTTGCCAATTTAAGACGAGAAGAGGCTTTAGTCTTGTCTGCTTCGCTCATGATGGGAGAGGTGTTGTAAAACCCGGAAAAGAGCTGAGCCAAATTGTAGACATAATCAGAGATAATGCTGGGCTCTTTTTCTGCCTCTGCTCGTGCAATAATAGTATTGAGCTGAGCAATTTTAAGGCAAAGATCACGCTCTTCTTGGTTGGTGATGATGATATCGCCGAATTTTAAGCCGGCATCTTGCGCCTTTCTCAAGATAGAGTTGATACGGGCAATGGCGTATTGAATATAGGGGCCGGTTTTGCCGTCAAACTTGGCAAAATCTTCAAGCTCAAAAACATAGCCCGAAGCGGTGTTGTTTTTAAGGTCTTGGAACTTGATGGCGCCAATGGCAATTTGGCTTATCATTTTTTCAATATCTTGGGCAGAAAAACCTTCAACTTCATCAGCGGTTGGGGTAGATTCGCGAACTTTGGCAATAGACATGTTGATGAGGTCTTCAAGATTCATCACCCCGCCGTCACGAGTTTTGAAAGGCTTACCGTCAGCTCCGTTCACAGTGCCAAAGCCAATGTGCTTAAATGTTGTATCAGGGGCCAGGTTGAGCTTTTCAGCCACTTCAAAAACCTGCTCAAAGTGCAAGGATTGGCGCTTATCCACGACATATAAAATTTCTTGCGCGTGTAAGTCATCATAGCGCATTTTAATAGTGGCAATATCGGTAAGCTGATATCCAAAGCCACCATCGCTTTTAACCAAGATAACAGGGGGCTTTTTGTCATCACTCAGGCGGATAATGGTAGCACCGTCATCAAGCTCGGCAATTTGGCGGTTGCGGGCCATTTCGACAATCTTGCCGCAGGTCTCGTGGGCGTCGCTCTCTCCGAGCCAAAGGTCAAAATGAGCATCCAGAAGCTCATAATTTTTCTTAATAGCCTCAACCGAGACTTTGCGCAAATGCCGCCATGCTTTCTGATATTCCGGGTTGCCGTTTTGGAGTTCGGCAGTAATTTGGCGGGCTTTTTCTTTTGCAGCCTCATCTTCTTTGCAACGGATATTTGCTTTTTTGTAGAAGGCAGATATTTGGTTGATGTCATAACTTTCGGTTTTGGAGAGGTCACCGTCCTGGTTGATGATTTCAGCCAAAATCATGCCCATCGGTGTACCCCAGTCGCCCAAATGCACATCAGAGACAACATCATGCCCGGCAAAAAGCTCAATTCTTCTGATAGCCTCACCGATAACGGCTGAGCGTAAATGGCCAACGTGCAGAGCTTTTGCTACATTGGGGCCGCCAAAGTCCATCACGATTTTGCGAGGATTTTTGGCCTTTTCAACGCCAAAACGCTCATCAGCGGCAGCCTCATTCATGATTTTGGCAATAAAGCCATCTGCAAGTGATATGTTGAGGAACCCGGGGCCATCAACCGAGATTTTGGCAAAGTCTTTGTCTTTTTCAAGCTGGGCTGCGATTTGGGAAGCAATCTCTCGAGGATTCTTGCGTTCACTTTTGGCTAGGGCCAGAGCGCCGTTGCACTGAAAATCGCTCAAATCCGGACGGTCGGAAACCTTAACAAAAGCAAATTTGGAATCAAGGCCCAAAGCATTAAAAATATTGACCATTTTTTGATTAAGAATGTTTTCCAAAGACATGATTTTCTCTCTAAAAGTATGAATTATTTTTCACATTTGAAATAAAAGTGGTTAGGAACCAGCAAGCGGCAGGTGAAATACGTTTGCTTAACCGGCACGGCGTGTGTTCCCGTTCGTTCAGATTTGCAAACATCATCCGCAAGCCTCTTAACATCTTCATAGGGGGTATAAAGACTATTGTAGCAAACGGCAGGATTTTGCGGGGTAGAAGCACCCACATAAAGGCTTTGCGGTGTTTTAGCTCCAGCCTCGCGCCGGCGGTCCACAAAAGGCCTAAACTGCGAGCAAGACGAGATAAAAGCCGCCAAGAGAATGATGTTTATAAATTTTAATCTGGACAATTAAAAAAACTCCACTAAATTAAAATAAATTTTACCACACTATAAACGAAGAAGAAGAAAATGCAAGAAAACAAATATATCGGCGATGAAAAAATGCAAAAAATGCTTGAGCACTACAAGTGCCAAACCCCGTTGGAAATTGTCAAGCTGAGGTTTGCCGGCGCCATTTGCAGTCCAAATTTGGAGCTGCGCCCAACCGATGTAATATCTTCTTTCTGGCCCAAGGCAGAGACACCAAGGTTACAAACCAAAGATGAGGCTGATTTGTTTTTTAAGTTTTTTATGGGCTTGTGGGACAACGTTTTTGAGAAAGTAAAAGCCAACAAAGTTAAACTGGATAAAATTCCCTTTGGCGATTTGGATTATTATTGTCAGCGTCGTTTTGCCGAGGTTGAGCAAGGCTATGTAGAAGGCTTTTGGGGCGGAAGGGAAGATGTGAAAATTCCAGCCTTTTTGGCGGAGGTCATAGATTCTCTTTCTGAGCTGGCCGGGGTTTATGCAAGCCTTGGCAAAAAATTAGCCAAAGGTAGTGATAAAGAAGAGATTATGCAGGCGCTCCGCTCAGCAGATGCAATGGTGGAAAAGGCTATTGCTTTTATCATCGAGAACTCTGTCCTGCCAAGGATAGAAAGCCTCAAGCGCACGGTTAATTAGAGATAAAAACTTGACATTTCAATAAATAAGACGCATATTCAATCAAGTGATTGAATTTTGTAAGGAGTATCTTATGGAGTTAATGGAAGGTCTTTTGACCAGACGCTCGGTTCGCCGTTATCAAGATAAAAAGATAGATAAAGAAACGATAGAAGAGATAATCAAAGCGGCACAATTTTCTCCCACTGCGCACAACCGCCAGCCGTGGGAATTTTTGGTGATAGATGATAAGGAATTTTTGGCAGAGCTGCGCCATATTCAGCGCTGGACCTCTTTTGCCAAAGATGCCGCCTGTGTGGTTATTGTTTGCGGAGATATTGAAAAATCCTTCAACCGCAACAAAGAAGACGAGAAATGGAGCTTTATTGATGTTGACTGTGCTATTGCTACTCAGAGCCTGATGTTGGCAGCCTGGGCCAAGGGAATAGGCAGTTGCTATTGTGGCGCGGCCCCCATGCAAAGAGTGGTAGACGCGTTATCAACGCGTTTGCATTTACCGGCCAACATTCGCCCCTTTGCCATTGTGCCTTTGGGCTACCCGGCAGAAACCCCCAAGCAGCCCGATGACCGCTATCATCCGGAAAAGATTCACTGGGAAAAATGGTAATAAAAAGAGAAATCGCTTGAAAATATCTAATTTAGTGGTAGATTATTGGCGATTAAAATACGTATGCCTGTGCGGGGCGTTCCGCACTAAAGTTAAAGGAAGGAAAATAATATGACGATTCGCGTTGGTATCAACGGATTTGGGCGTATTGGCCGTTTGGTTTTTCGTGCCGCTCAGAAAAGAAACGATATTGAAATTGTAGGCATCAACGACTTGATTGATGTTGAGTATATGGCTTACATGCTGCGTTATGACACCATGCATGGCCAGTTTGACGGCACCATCGAGGTAAAAGACGGCAAATTGGTTGTAAACGGCAAAGCCATCCGTGTAACAGCTGAGAAAAACCCTGCAGATTTGAAATGGGGTGAGATTGGTACTGACTACGTTGTAGAATCAACCGGTTTGTTCCTCACCAAAGAGAAAGCTCAGGGCCACATTGATGCCGGTGCAAAATATGTTGTAATGTCTGCTCCTTCTAAGGACGACACACCGATGTTTGTCTGCGGTGTAAACACCGATTCTTATGTAAAAGGTACTCAGTTTGTATCTAATGCATCTTGCACCACCAACTGCTTGGCACCCATTGCCAAAGTTTTGAACGATGCATTTGGCATCACCGATGGTTTGATGACCACCGTTCACTCCACCACAGCCACCCAAAAGACCGTAGACGGTCCGTCCATGAAAGATTGGCGCGGTGGTCGTGCGGCAGCCGGCAACATCATTCCGTCTTCAACCGGTGCAGCCAAAGCTGTTGGCAAGGTTATTCCGTCTTTGAACGGCAAATTGACCGGTATGTCATTCCGTGTTCCGACATTGGATGTATCAGTTGTTGACTTGACTGTTAACTTGGCAAAACCGACTTCTTATGAAGAAATCTGCGCTGCCATGAAGAAAGCCTCTGAAGGTGAGTTGAAGGGCGTTCTTGGTTACACCGAGGATCAAGTTGTATCTGCAGACTTCTTGGGTGATGCTCGCACTTCAATTTTTGATGCCAAAGCCGGTATTCAGTTGACCCCGACTTTTGTAAAAGTTGTTAGCTGGTATGACAACGAGTGGGGTTATTCTAACAAGGTATTAGACCTCGTTGCTCACATGGCAAAAGTTAACGGATAATCACAAAATAAGCAAACCCTCTTGGCCTGCCAAGGGGGTTTTGTTTTTTGCAAAAAGGATAAAGATAAATGACAGAGTATAAAACCATAAAAGATTTGGGCGATTTGAACGGCAAAGTGGCAATGCTGCGTGCTGATTTGAATGTTCCGATGGATGAGAATTTTCATGTAACCAACACCGCCCGCATTACCCGCACGGTTCCCACCATCAAGACCTTGATGGACAAAGGCGCCAAGGTTGTTGTTATCTCGCACTTTGGCCGTCCGGAAGGCAAAGGAGACATGAAAAACTCTTTGTCTCACGTAGCTCCCGAGTTGGAGAAGGCCTTGGGCAAACATGTTGTGTTTGTAGATGACTGCATTGGCCCCAAAGTGGCAGAAGCTGTTAAGAACATGAAAGACGATGAGGTTTTGCTGCTTGAGAATCTTCGTTTTTATGATGAAGAGAAAAAAGGTGATGAAGGCTTTGCCAAAGAGTTGGTAAAACCGGCAGATGTTTATGTATCAGACGCATTTTCAACCGCTCACCGTGCACATGCTTCCATGGTTGCGGCAGTAAAAGAGCGCCCGTCGGCCTTTGGGTTGCTGATGGAAGAAGAGGTAAATGCTCTCTCTAAAGGTTTGAACAATCCAGAGCGTCCGTTGATGGCCATTGTTGGTGGTTCTAAAGTTTCTACCAAGTTGGATTTGTTGAACAACTTGGTTAAGAAGGTAAACAAGCTGGTAATTTCAGGCGGTATGGCTCATACATTCATGAAAGCCAACGGCATAGATACCGTCAACGAGGCCAATTCTTTGGTTCAGATGGATATGATAGACACCGCCAAAGAGATTATGGCCACAGCCAAAGCTAACAACTGCGAGATTATCTTGCCGCAAGATGTTGTTGTCTCAAAAGAATTTAAGCCGATGGCAGAGCACAAGACGGTAGATTTGGAGCACATCCCGGCTGAGGGTTGGAGCTTGCTCGATGTTGGAGAGAAGACCATTGCCGCTATTAATGCCAAGTTAGAGGAGTGCAAAACTTTGGTATGGAACGGCCCCTTGGGCGTATTTGAGATGAAACCCTTTGACAACGCCACCAACAAAGTAGCCGAGAAAGCGGCCTCCTTGACAGAAGCTGGTAAGCTGACATCTGTTGCCGGCGGCGGTGATACAGTTTCAGCCTTGGCTAATGCCGGAGTAGAGAACAAGTTCTCTTATATTTCAACGGCCGGCGGTGCTTTCCTTGAGTGGATGGAAGGCAAGGAGCTCCCCGGAGTTGTTGTCTTGAAGAAATAAGGCAATAATGGGATAAAAACAAAAGCGCCTCGAGTGATCGGGGCGTTTTTTGTTATAAAAGAGTTTTTTTAGGGGGTTGAAAGAAAAGGGGGAGAGATTAGATAAAAGGTGTTCCCGATGTCGGTAAGTAGAAATAGATTTTCTTTTGCCGGTATGAGAGAACAAAAAGATTTGCGAAAACAACAAAAGAAAATTTATTTCATTTGTTAGTTGGAAGGATCGGGAAAGAGCAAGGCTTAAGGCTTTGCTCTTTCTTTTTGAGGGAAATGGGGGATTAAATGTTTATAAACCAATGTCTGTTAGAGTGATGGCAAGTGGAAGGATAAATTTTTAGACAAAATAGTTGATTTTTCACTAATTTGTGCTAAAATGAACATAGAGAAAGAATTTGATAGCAAAGGAATATTCCGATGGCAGAAATTACTCCGTTAAGATTCAAAAAAGATACCAGCTGGGAAGGCGAGAATGAACTCCCCGAGTACTACACAGACGCGGAAAAACGCGCGGGCTTACTTGACCTTATGAGCAAGATAAATGCCGAAGGCAAATACATTTTTGATTCAAAAACATGGGAAGACCATAGAAAAGAATATACTGAATTGCTTGCTGCATACCGAAAAGCGGAAGATGATTATAGCAAGTGGAAAAGTGAGCAAGAAGCAAAAGGTATAAAGGCAACACAGTATTTACAAGATGATAAAGCCTCAGAATTCAGGGTAGCAATAAACGAAAGAGAAACTGAATTAAACAGTCGCTTTTCAGAAGAAAAACAAAGAATTTTAAATAGCAATAATCCTGAAGTATCATTAAATTTGCTGCAAGTTTACGGAGAGGTGGAGAAAGATTTAGCAGCGCATCCGGAGTTGAAAGAAAAGTTTGCAGACCTTGAGCGCATAGTTGATAATATGCTTGAGAGAGATAGAGATTCCGGAAAAGATAAAAGTAATCTCAATTTACAATATAAAGATGGGCAGCTTTTACTGAGGGTTGATAATCTTGGCGGCAGCGGTCTGAAATTTGCCATCAAAGATGACTTATCAATAGTCTTTACCGAAAATCAAACTCTGACAAAAGAGCAAGTTCAAGAGTTTGCTAAATTTTTTGATGATATGGGGATGAGTATTGATAATTTTTCTCCCACCGACAAATTAAAAGTTGTTGATGATAAAGATTCCGGTAAAGAGGTTGGCAGTTTTGAAGATATCTTTAAGTCCTACAGCCGCGCGGCATGGCGAAATATGGATCTGGAAGAACTGCGGCGTATTCAGGCAGAAAATGAGAAGAACGGAATTGTCAATGAGGCTTTGGATGATGTTGTCGCTGAAAAAACGATAGAAGAAGAATTTGGGGGCCAAGACTATGGTGCGGATGGTCAGACCGGTCAAACATCAGAAATTGGCGGCGTAGATGCTCCCTCCTATGAAGGCAACCCGTTTGCTGATGAACTGCAAGAATCTGATAAAAATGTGCGCATGAGCAAGATGAAAGGAAAGATCCTAGGGCGCGGTGGTATTCTGAGGGTTGATCGTCGTTGTGTCACCACCAGACGTATGCCGGACGGCAGTATGGTCATCAGCTTCTATAACAGCGAACAAGACAAAATGAATGATGGCAAGCTTAAAGACGGCATTGCCCAACATACCAAGAAATGTGCATTTCGTATGTGGGCTACTCGCCCGCCACGCATTGGTATTTATGTCCCGCAAGGGGGTAAATTTGAGAGTGGCTATGCCAAAGCTGCTTTAGGCGCGATGAAAGATTGCGGCTATAATTATTTTGAGATGTCATCAGCCGTAGAATTGGGAGGAGATGCTTTTAGCGCATTTTTAGAGGCGGCAGGTGACCAACTTATGGTTCCGCTTTGCAAGCGTTCTAAAGATGATCCTAGAGGGTGCAAGTTAGATGCAGATCATTGGCGTATTTTTATCAAATCTATGGATGATGCAGAAAAAGGTCGCAAAAAGCCTCCTAGAGAAGTATTAGAGACCAAGATGCGTGCTATCGGCGAAATGAGGGCTCAACTTGCTTGGGATACCGACAATAAACCCGTTGAGGATCTAATGAAGCAGTTGGAAGGTGATGTGCGTTTCCACTATTTTCATGATTCGGTCTTACCGGGATTATATGATAAAATTACTGCTAATACCAGCGGTAACGGCACATGGAATCATGTGGATGTTGCTTGTGCTTACTGTGCCCTTAATGCCATTACGGAAGGAGTGAAGAAAGGAGAGCTCAGCTATATCAATGAAAAAGGTGAAGTTGTAACGCATCGTTACAGTAATTTAGACAATGCTGCTAACCAAGCATTCATTGATAAGATGTTTGAGGCCAAGATGAGAGAGGCTCGTCCAGAAGTGGTTAAGACTTTCAAAGCAAGACTAAAACCCGGAAGCGCAATGCCAAACGAAGAAGAAGGAGAAGATTTTAATTTTGATTATGAAACCAAGAGTGACGGAAAGAAACTGGAGCAGAGAGATTATAAACAAGCTGGAGATGAAACCGTGAAGGCATATCAAGATGTTCTGCAAAGTACTTATACAGATTTGCAAACGTGGGGCTCAGAAAAGACCAAGTTTGAAATGAGAAGATTTCCATCTGTTACTCCGGTAGATATGAACAGGGCCAAAGAAATTCTGGACAATCCGACCAGAAGAACCGCTCCCACTCAGACCAGAGGCGGGAACACAGGATACACCGGAAGGTAAGCTTAAGCCTCAGGGCAAATAAAAAAGGCGGGGAATTTTCCTCGCCTTTTTGCATATAAGCAGCAGCCTCTTTAGCAGGGTTTGATATGCCAAATGTTTTTGGCATATTCCAAAACCGCGCGGTCAGAGGTAAATTTGCCGATACGGGCAACGTTAAGAAGAGATTTCTTAGCCCATTGCTCTTTGTTGAGAAAGTCTTTTTCCACTTGCTCCAAGGTCTTGTCAAAGGCCTCCAAATCAGCCAACACAAAGTAATAGTCACGGTTGACCAACTCTTCAAATATGGGCTTAAACAGCAAGACATAGTCTTTCTCGCAAAACATATTGGAGTTAACGGCGTTTAAGATACGTTTGATATAGTTGTTTTTCTCATAAATCTCACGCGGGTTATAGGTGGCGCGGCGGTCGTTAACCTCTTTTTCCGTCAGACCGAAGAGGTAGAAGTTCTCCTCGCCGACTTCCTCACGGATTTCAATATTGGCACCATCCAATGTACCAATGGTGAGTGCGCCGTTGAGCGCAAATTTCATATTGCCGGTGCCGCTGGCCTCAAACCCTGCGGTGGAGGACTGAACACTGACATCCGCCGCCGGAATAAGGTCTTCTGCCAAAGAAACCTTATAATCTGGAATAAACACAACTTTGAGCATATCATTAACTCTCGGGTCAGCATTGACAACTTCTGCCACGTTGTTAATGAGTTTGATAATAAGCTTGGCAAAGTTATAAGACGGCGCGGCTTTTCCGGCAAAGATATAGGTTTTAGGCGTTGCCGGTTTAACATTGTCTTTAATGATATCAAGATAATCGCCGATAACTTGCAAAATTGTCATCAGTTGGCGTTTATATTCATGGATTCTCTTGGCATGAACAATAAACATACTCTCGGGGTTAACCATAATTCCGGCTGCCTTAAAGATTCGTTGAGCCAAAATCTTTTTATTGGTGATTTTAACTTCGGCATAAGCTTTGATAAATTTCTTGTCATTTACCAAATCTTCCAACTTATGAAGCTCGGTTAAGTCTGTAACCCAAGCATCGCCGATTTTTGAAGAAATAAGGTCAGCCAAAGCAGTATTGGCATGCAACAACCAGCGTCTGGGCGTGATACCGTTGGTGACATTTGAGAATTTCTCCGGCCACAGTTCATAGAATTCAGGCACCAGTTTGGTTTTGATAAGGTGGGAGTGAATTTCTGCCACGCCGTTGACGGAGAAAGAACCGACAATGGAGAGGTTGGCCATTCTGATGATTTGGTTATCACCTTCACCTGAAACAATAGAAACCTTTGCAAGCTTGCTTTGGTCCTCGCCGAATTTTGAGCGGGCAAAGTCCATAAAGCGACGGTTGATTTCATAGATAATCTGCAGGTGTCTCGGGAGCATTCTGCCCAAGATGCGTGCCGGCCAGGTTTCCAAAGCCTCAGGCAGCAAGGTGTGGTTGGTGTAGGCAAATACTTTTGTGGTGACATCCCAAGCCTCATCCCATTCTTGCCCATAGACATCCACCAGCAAGCGCATCATCTCGGCAATGGCAATAGCCGGGTGGGTATCATTGAGTTGGATAACCACTTTTTCAGGAAGTTTGCTAAAGTCCTCACTTTTTTCTAAGAAGCGGCGGAGGATATCCTGAATAGCGCAAGAAGCAAAGAAATATTGCTGTTTAAGACGCAACTCTTTTCCAGATTCAACGGCATCTGAAGGGTAGAGAACCTTCGAAATGGTCTCTGTCTCAATTTTTTCCTTCATAGCCTCGATGTAGCCACCCTCGTTAAAGATGTTGATGTCGAGCTCATCATCGGTTTTAGCAGAGAACAAGCGCAAATAGTTAACAGATTTTCCCTCATAACCGACAATCGGAAAATCAAACGGTACACCATAAAGAGTTTTGGTGTTCATCCACACAAAGCTTTTTTGCCCACCGGGGTTATCAAAAACTTCGACATCGCCATAAATCGGGATTTTGACAATCCGGTCGTGTCTGGCAAATTGCCAGGGAGAGTTTTCGCCAAGCCAGCTATCGGCCTGCTCAACCTGGTAACCGTTTTCAAATTTTTGCTTAAACAAGCCGAATTGGTAGTCAATACCATATCCAAAGCCAGCCAGGCCAAGAGACGCCATAGAATCAAGATAGCAAGCGGCCAATCGACCTAAGCCACCGTTTCCAAGAGCTGGATCATATTCGGTATCAAAAATTTCTTCCAACGAGAAGTTGGGCAGCCCCTCGATTTTAATATTTTTTAAAATATCAAAAAGCCCCAAGTTGTGGAGGTTGTTTTCCAAAGAACGGCCGATGAGGTACTCAATGGAAAGATAATAAATGCGTTTGGAGTTGCACTTATTGTAGCGAGCAATGGTTTCATACATTTTATCCATGGCAAACTCGCGCACGGCCAAAGATATGGCTTGCAAAGCCTCATCTTTGGTGATCTCGCAAGTGCGTTTGCCAATAAAATATTTAATATAGTGCTCAATAGAAAGTTTGAGTCTGGCGCGATCAATTTCATTAACGATATTGGAAGTTTTTTTCACTTTTTATGCTCCTTATTGGAAAAAATACTCAATTATCCCAAGGCTAATCAAAATTGTTTGAAATATGGTTAATAATATAACTCTTTTTTTGAGCATTTCAGAGCTGGAGTTATGATTTTTTTAAGAAATTTTCTTGTAAATTAACTCCTGAGTATATATAATCGGCCCAGATTGATAAGAGTAAAATTTTAGAGGTAGATAGATGAAACAGAGTTTTATCGCCGGTCTTATGGCGGCAACCGCAATAGCCTTTGCCACACCGGCTTCGGCCCAAAGCATTTTTGAGGCATTGAGTGAAACATACAAAAGCAATCCGACCCTGCAGGCGGAAAGAGCCTACCTGCGTTCGGTAGATGAGAATGTGGCCATTGCCCGTTCTGGCTACCGTCCGACCTTGGCACTGACCGGGGGCTATACGGATACCAACAATAATGTTGATTCAAACAGCACCTACGGACGTGTCGGCGGTGGAGATACCACCACCAAAAGCATGGCAGCCGTTGTTTCGCAGCCTCTGTTTAACGGTTTTTCGACTGTAAATTCCGTCAAAGCGGCAGACCAAGCTGTTCGCGCTGAGCAAAATAATTTGTACAATGTTGAGCAAGATGTTTTCTTGTCCGCGTCAACCGCTTATTTGGATGTGGTAAGGGACAGAGCTATTGTTGAACTGCAAAAAAATAACGAGAAATTGTTGAAAAAGCGTTTGGATGAGACCCAACAGCGTTTCAATGTCGGCGAGGTAACAAGAACAGATGTTTCCCAAGCAGAGGCCAGATATTCTCAGGCCAAGTCAGACCGCATAGCCTCAGAGGGAAATTTGGAAGCATCCAAGGCAACTTATATTCAAATAATCGGCTCCTCACCCGAGGATTTGGAAGACCCAAAAGTAATCCGTGATTACTTGCCGCAAAGTTATGAGGAAGCCTTGGAAGTTGCGCTCAAAAACAATTACTCCATCAGACAAGCACGTCACCTTTTCAATTCCAAGGGCTATGAGGTTTATGCCAACACGGGTGAGCTGCTGCCGCAGTTGAGTTTTGATGCAGCAGCCTCCAAGGTCAAGTCAGAAAATGACAATGCCCTAACCGGGGATACCACCACCGACGGTGTCGAGTGGGGACTGAATTTGACGATTCCGCTTTATAACGCAGGAGAGAGCAGAGCCAAAATTCGCCAAAGCAAACATCAGAAATGGCAAGCTCAAGAGCAGGTTTTGGAAATGGAACGCCAAGTAAAGGCAACGGTTTCCAGTGCCTGGGAATATATGATGGCTAATGAATCCAAAATCTCTGCCATTAAAGATCAAGTCAAGGCCAACGAGATAGCATTAGACGGTGTCCAAAAAGAAGAAGCCCTGGGCAACCGCACGATTTTGGATGTTTTGGATGCCTACCAAGAATTGCTGAACTCCAACGTAAACGAGGTTACGGCACGCAGAGACTACTATGTTTCGGCAATGAATTTGCTGATGTCTATGGGCAAATTGACAGCCAAAGATTTGAAATTGGATGTAGAGCTGTATGACGCCAAAAAGCACTACAAGGAAACCAGAGGCAAGTGGCTGTCTTTGGAATAAGGTAAAATAAAGGGTCTTTTTTGCAAAAGATGCTTGATAAAGCGGGATTTTTGTGTAGAATAAGCCTAAGTGAATAACCAGGAATGTAAAAATGGCAGAAGAAAATAATCAAGATATGTCAATGGAAGACATCCTTTCTTCAATAAAGAACATATTGGAGGAGGACGAGGCAACGGCACACCAGGCGCCGACAATAGAGCCGGCCAAGGAAGACCCGGATGCAGACATTCTTGAACTCTCACCGGAGATGAGACTGCCTAAGGAAGAAGAAACGTCCGCAGCAGCAGAGCCAACTCAAGAGATAAATCTTGATGCCGAGCTAGATGATGTTAAGTTGCCTGCGCTTGAGGATGTATCGGCAACCCCGGTTATTGAAAGCAAAGAAGAACCTGTAGCTGAGGAAGATGAACCTCGCGGCGTCAAAGTCGGGTGGGAGGATTTTGAATCAGATCCGTTTTATGAGGAGCCAAGCGACGAGCAAGGCAAAGAAGAAGATATCGAAAATAGCGGGGTAGAGGAGTTTCTGCCCCAAGAAGACATGCCGACAGACCAGATGCCGGTTTCAGAGGCCATTGCCCAAGATCAAGAAGACACAGCCGCCGCTGAGATGAGAGAGCAAGAGCAAGCAGAGGAAATTTCTGAGCCTGAGCCTGAGCCTGAGCCTGAG